>JAGFJJ010000069.1:0-300000 GCA_024102815.1 Phycisphaerae bacterium | reverse complement strand
ACGTCGAAGTCACGCACGTTGGCAAGACGTTGAGCATTCGTGGTGAGAAGCTGCGTCCCAGCGACGTGGGTACCGGAGGCAAAGCGGTCCGCACCGAGCGGCGTTATGGCTCGTTCTGCAGGACGCTCGATCTGCCTGAGGATATTGACCCTGACCAGCTCACCGCGCGGTGCCGTGGGGGCGTGCTGGAGGTCATCATCCCCAAATCGGAAACGGCCAAGCCGCGGAGCGTACGAATCACTGCTGAAGAGGGCGCTTGATAGGTCTACGTGAGTTATACCCATGAGCTTCCGATCCGATCGGTTGTCGCAGTTACCGGCTTATCTCTTCGCCGAAATTGACCGCCGCAAGCGTGATGCCATAGCGGCCGGACGTGACGTCATCGACTTCGGCGTGGGGGATCCGGATCAGCCTACGCCCGCGTTCATTGTCGACCGCATGGCCGAGGCCATTCGCGACCCGGCCAACCACGTCTATTCCTTCGGCACCGGCATGCTTGCGTTTCGCGAAGCGGCCGCCCGGTACTTCGACAAGCGATTCGACGTCCGACTCGATCCCGCCACGGAAGTCGTAGGACTGCTCGGCTCAAAGGAAGGCATCGGGCACTTGCCGGTCGGTGTGCTGAACCCCGGACAGCTCGCCCTCGTTCCCGAGCCTGGATATCCGGTGTACGTGAATGGGACGATCTTTGCGGGCGGAAGCTGCCACACGATGCCGCTCACTGAAGAGAACGGTTGGCTGCCTGACCTTAAGGCGGTCCCCACTGAGATTCGCCAGCGGGCAAAGATCCTTTGGCTCAACTACCCCAACAACCCGACGGGCGCGATCGCACCGCGGTCGTTCCTGGAGGAGGTCGTCGCCTTTGCTCGCGAGAATGACATCCTCGTGGCGCAGGACGCGCCGTACTGCGACCTCTATTTCGGAGAGGATCGCCCGCTGAGCATACTTCAGATTCCGGGCGCCAAAGACGTCGCCATCGAGTTCCACTCGCTTTCCAAGACATTCAACATGACCGGGTGGCGAATCGCATTCGCCGTTGGGAACCGCGAAGCGCTGGCGTCCCTCGCCCGGGTCAAGAGCAATCTGGATTCCGGTATTTTTCAGGCGATTCAGGTCGCCGCCATGGCTGCACTGGATGGGTTCGATCGGCCTGAGATCCGCGACCTTCGAGCCATGTACACTCGACGGCGTGACGTGCTCGTCGCCGGTTTGAGGGAAGCAGGCTGGCCGGTGACGACGCCCCGCGCAACCATTTACGTCTGGGCGAAGCTTCCTCCGGGGGTGGATTCCCAGTCGGCCGCGCGTCGCCTGCTTGATGAGGCGGATATCGTCGTCATCCCCGGCGCCGGGCTCGGTGTCACGGGAGAGGGATTTGTGCGTTTTTCGCTCGTCAGAAGCGAGGAGCGGATTCGGGAAGCGGTCAAGCGCATTTCGGGAATTCAATGGTAGATCACGACTCGACGGCGTTCATCGCGCTTGGTTCCAACCTCGGCAACCGTTTGGCCGCATTACGCGGCGCGGTCAAAGCAATCGATGATCTACACGCCACGGCGATCGACGGTCCCGGCGCTATCGCCGGCTTGTACGAGACGTTTCCCGTCGACGTGCCCGACGATCAACCGGTGTTTCTCAATTCGGCCGTCCGCGTTGCAACGCGATTGGAGCCTCGCGCGTTGCTCGAGCATCTCCTAGACATCGAGCAGGCCTGGGGACGACAGCGACGGCAACCCAACGCGCCGCGACCGCTCGACCTCGATCTGCTCCTCTTCGACGATCGCGTAATCGACGAAGTGGATCTGCGCGTTCCTCACCCACGACTCCACCTTCGCAGATTCGTGCTGGAGCCGCTCACGGATATCGCCTCGGAGGTTGTTCATCCGGTTCTGGGTCAGACCATTACGGAACTCCTGACCGACTGCCGATCCCAGCAGCAGCCCCAGTCGGTAACGCGCATTGCGGAGGCGGACTGGTTTTACGGCGCCCGCTCTTTTCCTCGGCCTGAATTCATACAGGCCTGTTGACTGCGCCTCCGCTCAATCATCTGCATCAGGATTCCCGTCGTCCGCGATGAAGCATCCGTGCCGCGAAGGGGCTCGGTGATGACCCTGAGGTCCTCAACCGTTCTGCTGCGAACTTCGTCGTTCGTGAGCAATTCCAATGCCGCGGCAGAGATCGGGTCCGTCGACCGGTAGTAGGGCATGAACTCGGGAACGATTCGCCTCCCCGCGAGAATATTCGGCAGGGAAAGGTGCGGCGTGCGAACCATCCAACGGCCAACCAGGTGGTACATCATCCGCGAGGCGTTGTACATGACGATCATCGGCTTGCCGCGCATAGCCACTTCCAGGGACGCCGTCCCGGAAGCGACCAGCACGAGATCGGCTGCTTCGAGGAGTTCAGCGTAGTGCTTTCGCTCCATGACGACTCGAATTCCCGTCCCTTCAGCGGCGCGCGAGATCATCTCGGCAAGGCCGTCGGAGGCGACCGAAACGCCAAACGAGGCGCCAGGTAGTTGTCGAGAAATGGCCTTCGCCACTTCAATCTGCCCCGACAGAACTTCCTTCACGACGTGGCGCCTTGATCCGGGTAGCAAGGCAACGAAGGTCCGAGCGTCTTTCCGAAGTCGAGCGACGATGCTGGAGTCGACTGACCGTTCCCGGTGCTGTTCGGCGAGAGGGTGACCGACATACGTGGCGCGGACGCCACGCTCCCGGAAATACGCCTCCTCGAAGGGGAGGATGACGGCCAGTTCGTCCACATCCCGGCGCAGCTTGCTGATTCGCCGAGATCCCCAGGCCCACAACTGCGGAGCGATGTAGTAAAGTACCGGCAGATCAAGACGCCGGGCCATTCGTGCGAGGCGCAGGTGCAAGGCTGGCGAATCCACCACAACCACGGCGTCGGGCGGGTCGGATTGGAATCGTTCTCGGCAGCGTCGATAGTATGTGACCGCCCGCCCGACCAGCCGTACGGCCCCCAGCAGCATGGCCGAGTGCCCCGTGATGTCGAATATCGTCTCACATCCGGCATCGCGCATTTTCGGACCCGCGACTCCGGCAAACTGAACCGCTGGGTCGGCGCGATGCACCGCCCGGATCAGGCTCGCTGCGTGCTGGTCGGCACTGGGCTCGGCCGCACTAATGAAAACCTTGGTCGGCGGGGTCATGGGCGGGGAATTGACCGCCGAATGGACAGCAACGCAATGGGGCCCTGAAATTTCCCACGCTGGTGATCGCCTTGCTTCAGATGGTCCTGATGGATAAGTTATCCATAACCATATATATAATAGTAGTTTATATCACTCGCCACGGTTCAACGGAATCTGCTGGCCCGCTCCCAGCGGGGTGTGTTGGGCGAATTCTCACTTGGGAAGGTTCCGGCGAAGACTCAGACAGAGCGGCCGCGCCCTGGAAGCCGCCCAATGATGAACCCCGGCCAAATGTCGGCCGCTCGCGCTTGAAGGCGATTCTGAATCTGTTAGACTGCGGGGCTCCCAACGGGACCAGCCGGCAGGGTGGCGACAAGGACCTTTTGTGCGGAGGTGTTGATTGGCAGCGGAGTTAGTGCGTCAACTGATCGATTCCGGAATCCACTTCGGCCATCGTACGAGCCGGTGGAACCCGAAGATGGCCCCATTCATCTTCGGCAAGCGCAACCTGATTCACATCATCGACATACGTGAAACCGTCAAGGGTCTCGTCCGGGCCAAGAAGTTCATCGCCCAGGTCGTCGCCAAAGGCGATGACATACTCCTCGTTGGGACAAAGCGGCAGGCGCGAGGCCTCGTTCAACAATGCGCTCGCTCCTGCGGGATGCCATTCGTCAGCGAGCGCTGGCTGGGCGGAACCCTGACCAATTTCCGGACCATCCGGGCTCGCCTCGCCCGCCTCGAAGAGCTGGAACGTGAGGAGGCGGACGGTACGCTCCAGGAATACAGCAAGAAGATGATTGCCATGCGGACGCGAGAGTTGCGCAAGATCAAGCGCAATCTGGACGGCATCCGCAATATGGATCGGCTTCCTGGCGCCGTTGTTGTTATTGACGTTCACCGTGAGCGTAACGCATTGCGTGAGGCGCGGCGCCTGAACATCCCGACGGTCTGTTTGATCGACACGGATTCCGACCCGGACTTCGCTGATCTACCGATTCCTGGCAATGATGACGCCATCCGCTCGATCGACATGATCCTGACACACCTTGCGGAAGCCGTGGAGCTGGGCAAGAAGAGTCGTGTCGCTCCCGAGCCCGCCGAGACGAAGGGTCCTTCACCACGGCGTCCGCGTCGCGAGCCTTCCCGAGGTGCTTCTGCGGGCGGCGAGCGCGGCGGGAGAAAGGGAGCGGAATCCACCGAGTCGTCGAACATGGCCGCAGATGCCGTCGAGCAAGGCCAGACATCGTAGCGAGACGCTTCAAATCCCAATTGGTTCCGGGTCGGGAGGCCGGCGCTATGTACCGGCAGGGGGTCGCTGCCCCCGACTGAATTGACCGCGTGGTGGTTTTTCTCCCGCCCGATAGGGTTTTCTTGATTCGCAAGGTCGCCGAGAAAGCGACGCGCGATCGTTAATGAGAAGGTGAGTTTCATGGCTGACATCACGCCGCAAATGGTCAAGGAGCTTCGGGCCAAGACCGACCTCCCCATGATGGAATGCAAGCAAGCCCTGACCGAGGCCAAGGGCGACATGGAAGCTGCGGTCGAATGGCTGCGCAACAAGCACAAGGGCAAACTGGCGGAGCGCGCCGATCGTGCCACCGGCGAAGGGCGCATCGGCGTCTATATCGCTCCGGATCGTCGAAGCGGCGGCATCATCGAGCTGCAATGCGAGACGGCCCCGGTCGGCAAAAACGAGCAATTCATCCAGTTGGCCAACTTTATCGCCAAGCGCGTGGCGGAAGGAACGCAGAAAACTCCTGATCCGGCATCGATCCGCGGCGATTCCGAAGTGGATGCCCGCTTCACGGACGTGTTCGGCCGGCTGCGCGAGACCATGAATCTCAGGCAGTGCCGGCGCGTGGAGGGAGCTTGCTTGGCCTCCTACGTGCACCATGACGGCAAGAGCGGTGTTCTGCTCGCCTTGGACGCCGAGCCCAAGTCGGACAAGAATGTGGCTGCCGACCTGTGCATGCACTCGTTGTTTACGAATCCGCTGGCGGTCGACCGAACCGGTGTACCGGCGTCCGAGGTGGACGCCGTTCGGGCGGATGCCCTGCGTATGGCCAAGGCGGAAGGCAAGCCGGAGCAGATCGCCGGTAAGATCGCCGAAGGCAAGGTGGCGGCGTTCTTCGGCGAGCGTGTACTCATGGAGCAGCTCCATGTGAAGACGGACGACTACGGCAAGGCCAAGGTCGGCGACATTCTCAAACAGGCCGGCGTCAATGCCGTGACCGACCTCGTCGTCATGCGGGTCGGCGGGTAGCGCTGTTGAGCGGCGGGGCTTCGGCCCCGTTTTCTTTGCGCGGGTGCCTGGATGCGAATGCATGAACAGTCCGAAGTTCAATCGCGTTATTCTCAAGATCAGCGGTGAGGGCCTCTGCTCGGCCGGGAGGACCGGCATTGACGGGGACCAATTGCGCCGGCTTGCGGACGAGATCAAGCTGGTCGTCGACCTCGGGGTGCAGGTCTCGGTCTCCGTGGGCGGCGGGAACATCGTTCGCGGCAGCACCATCGCCCGCACGGCACCGATCGAGGAATCGACCGGTCATTACATGGGCATGCTGGCCACGGTGATCAACGCCCTCGCCGTGCAGGATACGCTCGAATCGCTGGGTGTTCCGACGCGGGTCATGAGCGCCCTGTCCATGGAGAGCGTTTGCGAGAAGTTCATCCGCCGCCGCGCGGTACGCCACTTGGAGAAAGGGCGCGTCGTCATCCTCGCCGCCGGAACCGGTAATCCCTTCGTCACGACGGACAGCGGGGCGGCCCTTCGGGCTGCAGAAATCGGTGCCGACGCACTGCTCAAGGCCACCAAAGTGGACGGCGTTTACACCGCCGACCCGGTCCGTGATCCCAGTGCCACGCGCATCGAGCGGATGACGTACGATCAACTGCTCGAGATGCGCCTGGAGATCATGGACGTCAGCGCCGTCGATCTCTGTCGGCGTAATCACGTTCCCATCGTCGTGCTCGATTTGTGGATCCCCGGAAATATGCGCGACGTGGTTTGCGGAAACGGGATTGGTACCTATATCGGTGATGACGCCTGAGCGGTGACCGGCAGCATTCTGCCCTGCCCCGTTTGCCGCGTCGGTTCCACGCCATCAAGACTTTCCGTCATCGTTTCCTGGTGTAGAATCGTGGCAATACTTCGGGAGACCAGTCATGAACCCCGCCGCCATCGAGAAAGACTGTTCGGGCAAGATGAGCAAAGCCGTCGAGTACCTCAAGCAGGAACTTCGGGGTCTGCGCACCGGAACGGCCCACCCCGGGCTCGTCGAGCACATCCGCATCGACGTTTCCAGCTACGGAACGCAGAACGAATTGCGCGAACTGGCCACGATCGCCGTGCCCGATCCGGCGACGTTGCTGGTCAAGCCGTTTGATCCCGGGACATTGAAGGACATCGAGCGCGGCCTGCAAACTTCGAACCTGGGTGTGACGCCGATGAACGACGGCAAGGCAATACGCCTGCCCATCCCGCCGCTCTCCGGCGAGCGTCGGCAGCAGATCGTCCAACAGGTCAAGAAGTTGGGCGAGGCACAGAAGATCGCCGTCCGCAATGCCCGGCGCGACGCCAATAAGGCCGCGGAAACGCTGGAGAAGGATAGCAAACTGAGCGAAGACGAGGCCAAGGACCTCAAGGACCGCATTCAGAAACTCACCAAGAAGTTTGAGGACGAAATCGACGCCGTCATGTCCGCCAAGTCGAAGGAACTCCAGCAGGTCTAGTCGCACTAGAATTGCACTGCTGCTTTACGCGCAGCCTTCCGCCCTGTGATGTACTTCATTCGGGCGCACCGGCCGCCGCGGCATCCAAAGCCCGTAACACGGCCGTACCAGAGTGGGGATTCTCGGCCCAACGGGGCTTTCGCCAGTTGATACCTCCCTCATGTGGTGATATATTTAATGTGCACCACATTGGTGATGATTCCGCTCCTTTCGGGCCAGAAGGCCGCCTGAGGCTGCCCGTCCCGGGAGGGGGGTCGTTGGGTCTCTTTGTGGAAGGTGACCAGCAGAGATGGTAGCAAACACGACAAACGCACCGGAGGCGTTTTTTGAGCGGAAGGACGCGCGCAAGAGGTACATTCCCGATCGGCGTCTACGCAGGCCGTCGGCGTCCGCTTCCGCGGCGCGAATTGCCCGCCAAGTCGAGGACGTACAGGCGGACATTCCGGACCTGGAAGAGCACGACGCCTTTGTGGCGCTCCAAACTTGCGCCTATCGGGCTTCGCCCAACAGTCGACGCCGAGCGGGTAACCGTCCGCGTGAACGTCGCATTTGGGCCCAGCGTTGGAAGACCATTCGGGATTACCTGGTCCACCGCAATCTGGGCCTGGTGTATTCCATGATCGGCCGCTTCGAGACGCAGGATGTCGATCGCGACGAGTTGCGCAGCGAAGCGCTCTTCTCTCTCGTTCGTGCGGTGGAAGGTTTCAATCCTTGGCTGGGTTTCCGTTTCAGCACATATGCGTGCAATGCGGTGATGCGAGCGATGATTCACTCGGTTCGCAAGGCTCGTCGCGCGCGAAGCACCGCACCGGTCGGACACGAGGATTGGCTGGAGCGTCCGGCGAAGGAAGAGAGCCGATCGGCCCTGCACGCCGAGCGGGTCAACAAGGCGCTCCGCGAGAACGTGGGCGAATTGACCCCGCGCGAGGCACTGGTTCTCTCCTGGCGGTTCCCCATGGACGGGGGCGTAGGGCGTACCCTCGGCGAGTGCGGCGATGCCATGGGCCTGAGCAAGGAGCGCGTCCGCCAGATCCAGAAGAGTGCTCTGGACAAGATCCGCGCTGTGCTCGAATCCGATCCGGTATTGCAATGATGGTACGGCCGCGGCGAAAATCGCCTTGGTCGGCGATCAAGTCGCGATGATGTGATTACGGAATTGTCAATTTGCTTTCATTGACGCGAAAGACCGACTACGCCCTCGTGGCGTTGGCCCACATGGCCCGCAACGGTGCGGGCAAAGTGTGTGCACGCGATCTTTCGGACCGTGTGCATATACCGGTTCGCGTCTTGACCAACGTGCTGAATCGCCTGACACGTTATGGCTACCTGAGCTCGGTTCGTGGCGTGGCTGGAGGCTATTGCCTGGCCCGGCTGCCGGAAGAAATTTCCGTCCGCGAGATCGTCGAGGCGATGGAGGGGCCTGTCCGGTTGGCCCGCTGTTGCGAGAGCGAGGAAACTGGTGGGGGCAGTCGCTGCCAGCGTGAACCCGGCTGCGAAATCAGCTCGCCCGTTAAGAAGCTGCACATGGGCATTCGGGAGTTCTTCGATCGCGTTACGGTGCATGATCTGGCGTGGGATACCATCAGCCTGGTTGCGCAAACGCGGGAGTCGAGCCGTGCTCCGACACATGACGGCCGAATGGTGGAGGGAGCCGGCGTTCGGCGTACATGTTGCGGGAACGGAGAACGGAACGGAGTCGTTTCAAACGTACATACCGACGTGTTGTCGCAGGAGAAGATTGCGGCAACCGGAGATCATTCGGAATGACCGACACACAGAAAACCCTGGATCGTTGGGCCCGGCAGGAATACAAGTACGGGTTCATAACGGATATCGAGGCCGACAGCGCTCCGCCGGGATTGAATGAGGACATCATCCGATTCATTTCCCAGAAAAAGGGCGAGCCGGACTTCATGACGGAATGGCGTCTGCGATCCTATCGCCATTGGCTTACCATGAAAGAGCCCACATGGGCGAACATCAACTATCCGCCGATCGATTATCAGAGTATCGTTTACTACTCGGCCCCGAAACAGAAGAAGGACGGACCGAAGTCGCTAGATGAGGTTGATCCCAAGCTCTTGGAGACTTACCAGAAGCTGGGTATTCCCTTGCAGGAGCAGGCCGTTCTGGCGGGCGTGGCCGTCGACGCCGTTTTCGACAGTGTTTCCGTTGCGACGACGTTTCAGGGCAAACTGAAAGAACTAGGTATTGTCTTCTGCTCATTCTCCGAAGCCGTCCGCGAGCACCCGGAACTGGTGAAGAAATACCTCGGCTCCGTTGTTCCCCACACGGACAACTTCTTCGCCACGTTGAATTCGGCGGTCTTCACTGACGGCTCATTCGTGTACATTCCCAAGGGCGTCCGCTGCCCGATGGAGCTTTCCACTTATTTCCGCATCAACGCCGCGTCGACGGGACAATTCGAGCGGACCTTGATCATCGCGGACGAAGGCAGCTACGTAAGTTACCTGGAGGGCTGCACGGCCCCGATGCGGGATGAGAACCAGCTGCACGCGGCTGTCGTGGAATTGGTCGCTCTGGAGAACGCGACGATCAAGTATTCGACAATCCAGAATTGGTACCCCGGGGATGAAGAAGGGCGCGGCGGCATCTACAATTTCGTCACGAAACGCGGCAAGTGTGCTGGCCGGAATTCAAGGATCTCCTGGACACAAGTAGAGACGGGCTCCGCCATCACCTGGAAGTATCCGAGTTGTATCCTGCTGGGTGACAACTCCGTCGGCGAGTTCTACTCCGTCGCGATGACCAATCATCGTCAACAGGCGGATACGGGTACCAAGATGATCCACGTGGGGAAAAACACCCGGAGCACGATCGTCTCCAAGGGCATTTCCGCCGGGCGGGGTCAGAACACCTATCGCGGCGGGGTTCGGATCAATCAGGGCGCGGAGCGGGCCCGGAACTATACGCAGTGTGACTCCCTGCTCATTGGCGACCAATGCGGAGCCCATACCTTTCCCTACATTGAAGTCAAGAACAGCACCGCCCAGATGGAACACGAGGCCACGACCTCGAAAATCGGCGAGGATCAGCTTTTCTACTGCAATCAGCGCGGCATCAGCACGGAGGATGCGGTGTCCATGATTGTAAACGGCTTCTGCAAGGAGGTGTTCCGCGAACTGCCCATGGAATTCGCCGTCGAAGCCCAGAAATTGCTCGAGGTAAGTCTGGAAGGCAGCGTGGGCTGATTGCCCGGGAAACGGCGGCCGCCGGAAGCCCGGGTGAGGCCCCAACAAAGGTCGGGGAAGGGCTTTCCCGAAGCGACCGGCGGCCGCGCATCGGATCGCTGCGGGCAACGAACATTGAAAGCCATGCAGATTTCTCCTCACGAGTTGAAGGATGCGCTCGCCCGAGGTGAAGACGTCGCACTGCTGGACGTTCGGTCTGTGGATGAATCGGAGATCTGTCGGCTGAAAGAGGGTAGGTTGGTGACGCGGGAGCTGCTGGAAGAAATTCTGCAAACCTGGGCGAAGGATCGGGCAATCGTGACGTATTGTCATCACGGAATCCGCAGTCTGGACGCCGCGTCGTTTCTCGCTTCACATGGTTTTACCAATGTTCGCAGTTTGAGCGGCGGGATCGATGCCTGGGCGGCGCAGATCGATCCGCACCTGGCAAGGTATTGATTTTTCGTGGGTTCGATGCCGAAGGGCACTCACGTATATGAACGAGGTCAACGAAATGCTGGAAATCCGCAATCTGCATGCCACGGTCGAGGGGCGCGAGATTCTCAAGGGGATTGATCTGACGGTCAGGGCCGGCGAGGTCCATTCCATCATGGGTCCGAACGGATCCGGAAAGAGTACGCTTGCCCAGGTTCTTGCCGGGCGGGACACGTACGAGGTCACCCAAGGTGAGATACTGTACAACGGCAAGAACCTGTTGGAGTTGGAACCGGACGAGCGGGCGTGCGAGGGCGTCTTTATGGCGTTCCAGTATCCTGTCGAAATCCCCGGCGTGAACACGAGCTATTTTCTCAAGGCCGCGCTTAATGCGCAGCGCAAGTATCACGGCCAACCCGAACTCGACGCCGTGGAATTTCTCCAGCTCGTAAAGGAGAAAGCCAAGGTCGTTGGGCTCAACGAGCAGTTGCTGGGGCGGTCCCTGAACGAGGGCTTTTCCGGTGGCGAGAAGAAACGGAACGAGATCTTCCAGCTTTCCGTGCTGGAACCCGGCATGGCCATCCTGGACGAAACAGATTCGGGACTGGATATCGACGCGCTGAAAGTCGTGGCGGACGGCGTGAATCGCCTCCGTGACTCAAAGCGATCGTTTATTATCGTCACGCACTACCAGCGATTGCTGAACTACATTGTCCCCGATTACGTCCATGTGCTCCGTGGCGGGCGCATTATCCGCTCGGGCGGAAAGGAACTGGCGCTCGAACTGGAGGAGAAGGGATATGGTTGGGTCGAGGAACTGGAGCCTTCAGGGGCGGGCGCCTAGGCGAGGGAGCGAGGCAAACATGGTCGAGACGGTGGAGCATGTTGACGCATATGTCGCCCGGTTCGAACGATTCGAATCCGAAGGCGCCAAAGGTCGCTACCCTTGGCTATTGCCCATTCGCAAGGCAGCGATGGCGCGGTTCGCGGAGCTGGGTTTCCCGACGACACGGCATGAAGAATGGCGGTTCACGAATATCGCTCCGGTGGCGGGGGGGACCTTCAACCAGGCGGGGCAGCAAGCGCTCGCGGTGAATCCGAAAATTCTCGAAAGCGTTCGTATCTCCGAAGACGAATCCGGGCTGGTGTTCGTAAACGGCCGGCTTGCCAAGGGGGTCTCGGACGAATTGACGCTGCCGTCGGGCGTTCGCGTGTTGAGTCTTGCTGCGGCGATGGACCGTGAGTCGAACCTGTTGGAAGGCCATCTTGCGCGGCATGCGAACTATCAGGAGAACGCCCTTGCAGCACTGAACACAGCCTTGATGGAAGACGGCGCCGTTGTGATCGTGCCCAAAGGAAAGGCGGCAACAACACCCGTGCACCTGGTTTTTGTTTCGGATGCCGCCCAAGGGCCGATTGCCTTGCACGGTCGCGTCCTGGTAATAGCCGACGAAAGCAGCCAGGTGGACGTGGTGGAAACCCACGTCGGGCAGGACGGACATTCGTACTTCAACAATCCGGTGACGGAAGTGTTTGCGGGTGAAAACGCCGTCGCCCGGCACTACAAGATCATTCGCGAGTCGGACGAAGCCTATCATCTGGCCACGACAACCTTGCACCAGAAGCGGAACAGCGTCGTCAATTCGTACACGCTGACGCTCGGCGGACGCATCGTACGCAACGACATTGAGTCGCAACTGGACGGCGAAGGGGCGGACAGCCACATCGACGGACTTTATCTGACCGACGGCGAACAGCTTGTGGATAACCACCTGCGCGTGGACCATCTCAAGCCGCATGCCTCCAGCCGGGAATTCTTCAAAGGCGTACTCAGCGGGCGGTCCCGCGGCGTATTCAGCGGGCGGATTTTCGTCGCCCAGGTCGCCCAGAAAACCGACGCCAAACAGAGCAACATGAGCCTGTTGCTTTCCGATGAGGCCCAAGTGGACAGCAAGCCTCAACTGGAAATCTTCGCCGATGACGTGAAATGCACCCACGGGGCGACCATCGGGCAGGTGGATCGCGACGCTGTGTTCTACCTCCGATCGCGGGGCATCTCGGAGCGCGACGCCGTGAGTATCCTGGTCCATGCATTCGCTCGCGAGAGCCTCGAACACATTCCGCTCGGGGTCCTGCGGCAGAAGCTCGAAGGTCTGCTGACCGAGCGTTTGCCCCATACCGCCCTCGTGAAGGAGGACGTATGATTCCCTCGACCATGGTCGAGAGGTACTCTTCAAATCGAAGCAACGGGGAAGGTCTCAGCGTGGAGCGACTGCGAGAGGACTTTCCGATACTCCGGCAGCAAGTCCACGGTCGGCCGCTGGTCTACCTGGACAATGCCGCCACCACGCAGAAGCCTCAGGCGGTGATCGACGCCCTTATTCGCTATTACACCGAGGACAACGCCAATATCCACCGTGGCGTCCACGCGCTGAGCGTTCGCGCGACAAGATTGTATGAGTCCGCCCGGCGAACGATCTCGGCGTTTCTCGGGGCATGCGAGCCGGAGGAAATCGTCTTCGTCCGCGGGGCCACGGAAGGGGTGAACCTCGTGGCCCAGTCGTGGGCCAGGCCGCGCCTCGCGCGGGGAGATGAGATCCTCATTACAGGGATGGAACACCACTCCAACATCGTCCCGTGGCAGATAATCTGTCGGCAGACGGGAGCGGTACTCCGGGTTGCGCCGATCGACGACCACGGAGCGCTGGTGGTTGATGAATACGAGCGGATGCTGTCCCCTCGGACGAAGGTCGTGGCCCTGGCGCACGTTTCCAATGCGCTCGGGACGATCAACCCAGTCCAGAGCCTGATCCGGTCGGCTCACAGTTTCGGGGCGGTTGTGCTGGTGGACGGTGCCCAGGCGGTTCCCCATCAGGCCGTGGACGTCGCCGGACTCGATTGCGATTTCTACGTCTTTTCGTCGCACAAGGTCTACGGCCCCACCGGCGTGGGAGCCCTCTACGGCCGCCGCTCCTTGCTCGAACAGATGGAACCCTACCAGGGTGGCGGGGAGATGATCCGCTCCGTGACCTTCGAGGAAACGACCTATAACGATATTCCGTACCGGTTCGAGGCCGGCACGCCCAATATTTCGGGAGCCATCGGCCTCGGGGCGGCGATCGAGTACCTCAAGGCGGTCGGCATGGACTGGATCGCGGCCCACGAGACCGATCTCCTCGCCTACGCAACGGAGTCACTCAAGAGGATCGAGCCGCTCCGGATCATCGGTACGGCCCCCGACAAGGCGGCGGTCATCTCCTTCGTCCTGCCGAGGATCCACGCCCACGACGTGGGGACCGTCCTGGACAGGGCGGGCGTTGCCGTCCGGACCGGGCACCACTGTGCCCAGCCGATTATGGACCGATTCGGCGTACCGGCCACGACAAGAGCCTCCTTCGCGCTGTACAATACCCGGGCGGACGTGGACGCCCTGGTCGCCGGGCTTGAAGAGGTTCTTAAGGTGTTCGGCTGATGTCTGACTTGCGAGACCTGTATCAAGAGTTGATCCTGGATCACAACAACCGTCCCCGGAACAAGGGCCGGATCGAGGGGGCGGATCGTGTTGCCAAGGGGCATAACCCGCTATGTGGCGATCACGTGACCGTTTACGTGAAGCTCAAGGACGGCGTGGTTGAGGATGTGACGTTTGAGGGCTCGGGCTGCGCCATCTCTACGGCATCCGCTTCGTTGATGACCGAATCGCTGCGGGGCAAGACGCTGGAAGAGGCCAAGGCGCTTTTCGCCAAGTTCCACGGGCTGGTGACGGGGGAGGTGGCGGAGAACGGCCAGGGCTCCGGACTTGGAAAGCTCGAGGTATTCTCCAATGTCTGCCAATACCCGGCGCGGGTAAAGTGCGCCACGCTGGCTTGGCACACAATTCGGGCAGCTCTCGAAGACAAGGATGAACCCGTCGTCACCACGGAGTGAACTCGCGCCGACAATGCGTTGCGTCGGCGCAGTCAAATGGTTCACCGCGCACCGGCCGACGAAGTGAGGAGACTTCGCCATGCAGGCGCCCCCCAATCTGGAAGCCTTTGCCCTGCCGCAGAGCAGCTCGACGAAACATGCAGGCTGCGGTTCGTGCGGGAGCGCAACGGGCGAGGACGCCCGGTGCGGAAACGGTCTGGAAAAGATCTACCCCACCACGGCCGTGCGATTCGGCTTCATGCGCTACATCGGGGAGTTCTCCCACGCTCCGGACATGAAGTTTACCTGTGGAGCGAAGGTGGTCATACAAACACGCCGCGGGATCGAGCTGGGAGAACAAGTCTCGCTGACCTGTTCCGGCTGCGACAAATCCGTCTCACGCGACAACATGAAAGAATGGGTTGCGGCGTGCGGGGACGACTCATACTTTTTCGATGCCGGGCGAATTCTCCGTGAGGCGACGGCCGCCGATCTGACCGAGCACGCCCGAATTCAGCAGGACAATCGCGATCGTCGCGACATCGCTCGACGCATGGCGGCCGAGCACCGCCTCCCTATTCGCGTGGTGGAATGCGAATCGCTCTTCGGCGGCGAACGGATCATTTTCTTCTTCACTTCCGACGAGCGCGTGGATTTCCGCGGGTTGGTCAAAGATCTGGCTCAGGAGTTCCGAACGCGAATAGAGATGCGCCAGGTGGGTGCTCGCGACGAGGCGCGCCTGCTTGCGGACTTCGAGACGTGCGGCCGGGAGGTCTGCTGCAAGGTCTTTCTGAAGACACTTCGGCCCATCAGCATGCGCATGGCCAAGTTGCAGAAGGCGACGCTCGATCCCACGCAGGTATCAGGGCGATGCGGTCGGCTGAAATGCTGCCTTCGATACGAACACGAGAGTTACGAGGACCTCGACAAGCGTCTGCCGCGCGTCGGCGTGCGCATCCGAACGAGTCACGGCGACGGGGTGATTGTGAACCGCCAGGTTCTGACGCAGTTGGTTCAGATTCGAACGGACGCGGACAAGTTCGTCACGGTTGTCGCCGAGGACATTCTGGAAACCGGCGTGAAACCGCCTCCGCCGGGAGCAGCAGAATCGGGAAGCGGTGATTCCTCGCGGCGTCCACGTCGTGAACGGGGATCATCACAACGTTCCGGACAGCCGCAGCGATCGGCAAGGCCTCGGCGTCCCGTACGAGAGACGAATGATGCCCAAGAGCCCACCGAAGAACGTGAAGATACCGATGCCGACGGGTCGACAGAAGGATCTGAATTGTCTGGCGCTGAGCAGGACCCGGCGGGCGAGGGTCGGGGCGAGCCTTCCCGTCGCCGGCGGCGGGGCGGGCGTCGACGGCCCCGTCGACCCAGACGGTCAGACGGTGAAGGCGGCGCTTCGAATGATGGAGGGAGTGAGGGGTCGTGACGGACGATAGAATTGAAAAGCGTAAGGAAGGCGGTTCCGATGCGGAGGTTTCGGGTTCTCCGGTGGACCAAATCAAGGCGCAAGCGATCGAATCGGCGGTTGTCGAAGTGCTTCGCACCTGCTTTGACCCCGAGATACCTGTCAATATCTACGATCTGGGGCTGATCTACGATATCGACGCCGGACCGAATGGCGAAGTCGAGGTCAAGATGACGCTGACCTCGCCCGCCTGTCCCGTGGCCGGCAGTCTGCCGCCCGAGGTGGAGCAGAAGATCCGCACGGTGGACGGCGTAACTGACGCCAAGGTAGAGGTGGTCTGGGATCCCCCGTGGACGCCCGAGCGCATGTCCGAGGCGGCCAAGCTGCAACTGAATTTCTTCTGACCGGTGCCAACCCGACGCGAGCATCCCAGCTTCCGCTTACCGATTTCTTACCTGCGCAAATCCCACCGAAATTCGACGTCACACGCGAGTCTGCAGCCATTTGCCACGGAAATAGCGCACACTGGATGCAATGGCCCGCCAGATCATATCCGTGAACATGCCCATCCAGGCTCCGAGAAGGCCCATCTGCAGGACGATGCCGCCCAGGTAGCCCACAGCAAGCCGCAAGGTAATGCCCACAATGGTGATCAGCATGGGTGTGCGCGTGTCGCCCGCGCCGCGTAGTCCGCCGACATAGACGATCGATACGACCAGTGCCGGCGTAAGGACAAAGAGCACCCGGAATGGCGCAGTGCCGGCCTCCCTCACGAGCGGGTCAGAACTCATCACGGCGTAGACGGTATTTGCACCGATGAACAAAACCGCGGAGACGATCACCGCCAGGATTCCACACTGCCGAACGCCTTCATGGCCCACTTGCTTGGCGCGGATCGGGTTTCCCGCTCCGAGAGCCTGTCCGATCATGGTCGCGGTAGCGGCCGCCCAGGCCACGGCCGGCAGATAGACAAGGGATTCTGTGCGAACGGCGATCATGTGTGCTGCAAAATAGGCCGTGCCGAGGGGGGGATCCGCGAGTCGTGAGAGAATCGCCAGGTAGCAGAAGTGGCCGGACCACATGATTGCACCGTCGGCGCCGGCCGGTACCCCAACATGCAGAATGCGGCGCGTCCGCTCCCAGGTAGGAACCGTCTCCCGCGGAACGAGCCGCAGCCCGACGCGCCCCCGTGCAAGCAAGACCAGCGTGAGAGCGAGCCCCACTGCATGTGCCACGACAGTACCCGTGACGATCCCCCGCACACCGAGAGATGGGATCGGCCCCGGTCCATAGACCAATGCCCAGGAAACGCTCATGTTGAGCAGATTGATCAGCGCGAAAATGAACATGGGGGTGCGCATGTTCCCGATGCCACGAAGGGCGGCGCAGGCGACCAGCGTGACCGTGGTGCAGGCAAGGCCGAGGGCACCGATGCGCAGGTAGTCGACGGTGATCGTGAAGGACTCGCCGGTCATGCGGCAGTACGTTGCAATGGCGGGGGCGATGCCGTAGATGAGTGCGGCTATCAAGACGGCGAGCGCGACGGCAAGCGTCAGAGACTGGTTGGCGACATGGTTCGCCTCGTGCCGGTCGCCCGCGCCTTCGTGACGGGAAACGAGGGCCGTCGTGCCGATCCCGATCATGGCGGCGAGCATGGAAACAAGCCACGCAACGTAAGCGGCCAGTCCCACGGCGGAGGTCGCGGCGGCGCTGAGCCGGCCGGCGAGAAAAATGTCGAATGTCCCCACCGCCGTGTTGAGCAACTGCTCGGCCAGAACGGGCATGGCGAGGACAAAGAGCTTCCGGCGAACGGAGCCGGTTACGAGCGTGGACCGTGCTTCCACCGCCGTTGGCACGGAGAGGGAATCAGCATCGGCGACGGCGGTACCTGTGGTCATGGCGCATGCGACTCGACAAACGGTTATGCGTGGGACGATTCGGTGGCACCCCAGGGCATCACGCCGCAATACCCGCTCGCTTAAAGAACGGAATATAGCGCCGCAGTAACCACTTGACCATTGCGCCGGCCCCTCTTGCGCAGCGCTGGAAGTACAGGCCGGGGGGAGTATACTGCCGGTTTGGGCGATTCCGCGGTTGGTTGACCGCGCCGGCATGCAGCATCGAGGCGAACACCCCCATGGCCATGGAATCCGGTTCATCGTCCTTGAGACCTCCTCCCAGCGTGCGGACCAGTGCGTGGGCGATGATCGGCCTGCGCTTGGCGTTCCTGCTGGTCCTCATGGGAGTGGGGTTCGGGCTGGCTTCGGACGAGCAGCGTCTGACCGGGCGCTTGGCGCAGCATCGGGATCTGATCGTCATCAGCTTCCTCGGCGCCGGGCTGATTGTCATTTCACTGGACATCTTTATCCCTCGAAAGTCGCTGGGGGCAATTTCCGGCGTCTTTTTCGGCTTGGTCGTGGGGATGGTCGTGGCCTACGGCCTGTCGCTGATCCTCAACCTCGTCGTGGAGGCCAACCCCGGCGGGCTGGAATCGGACGATCCCGTCACCAGTGCGCTCAAACTCGCTCTGGGAGTCGTGTGCTGCTACCTGGCGGTGAGCTTCATACTCCAGACGAAAGACGACATCCGGTTCGTCATTCCGTACGTGGAATTCTCGCGGGAAAGCAAGGGCGGCCGGCCGCTTGTGCTGGATACATCCGTGGTGGTGGACGGCCGTATCGCCGACATCGCCGCCACGAACATTTTCGACTCGGAGCTGGTCGTTCCTCGCTTCGTGCTCCAGGAGCTTCAGACCATTGCAGACAGTTCGGACAAGCTCAAGCGAAACCGCGGGCGTCGCGGCCTGGACATGCTCAACAAGCTGCAATCGTCCGACATCGTGGATATCCGCATATTGGAAGTCAAACCGGAACGCAGTGCGGGCGACGCTGGCGTGGACGAGATGCTGGTTGATCTGGCCAAACAACTCGAAGGCAAGATCGTCACCAACGACTACAACCTGAACAAGGTCGCGCGGCTGCGTGGCGTTCCGGTCATAAACATCAACGATTTGGCGGGCTCTCTGCGCCCCGTTGTACTGCCCGGCGAGACGATGGTCATCAAAGTCGTCAAGCCCGGCGAGGAAGTCGGACAGGGGGTGGGATACCTCGAAGACGGAACGATGGTCGTGGCCGAGGGGGCGCGCGAGCATATCGGCGAGAACGTGACACTCGTGGTCACGAGCGTGTTGCAGACGTCGGCGGGAAGGATGATCTTCGGCCGCATGGACGGCATGGCCCCGCCGGATCGTCGGCGCCCGCGTCCGGGAGGACCGAATTCAACGTCCGCATGACGTAATAGCCGGTCGGTTTCGATCGTTCCATTTGTCGTCTGGAAGGAGAACCGGTCATGCCGAAGATCGCAGTGATCATTCCCGCCGCAGGCAAGGGGGAGAGGTTCGGCGGCGGCGAGAACAAGATCTTTTCCAAGCTGGACGGGCGGCCTGTATTCCTGCGGACCGTTGAGCATTTCATCCGCCGTGAGGACATCTGCCAGATTCTTCTCGGTGTCGCTCCCGAGGACGACGAGGCGATGAGGACCCAATATGGCGCGAATCTGGCGTTCATGGGTGTCAAGACCGTGACGGGCGGAGCACGGCGCTGCGATACGGTGGCCGCGGCGCTGGGCGAACTGTCCGACGACGCCGAATTCGTCGCCGTGCACGATGCCGCGCGACCGTGTGTTACTTCCGAGCATATCGACGCCGTTTTTGCTGCGGCAGCGAAGAGCGGCGCCGCGATTCTTGCCGTCCCCCTTTCGGGGACGATCAAGCGCGTGGGAACGGCAAACCTCGTGGAGAGCACGGTTCCCCGGGCCGGACTTTACGAAGCACAGACGCCTCAGGTCTTTCGAAAGGACATTATCAGCCAGGCCTATGCAGCGCTGACGGAATCCGACAAAGACGTCACGGATGATGCAGAGCTCGTCGAGCGGGCCGGGCATCCGGTCACGGCCGTAATCTCCGATTCGACGAACCTGAAGATCACGACGCGGGCCGATCTCGCGCTGGCTTCGGCGATCCTCAAGAGTCGCCCCTCCAAGCCGGCGGCCAAGCTCGGGGCATTCGAGGAGGCGCAGTGGTAACCGGCGTAGGCGAAAGGACTTCCGGGTGTTACGGAGCCTCGCAGGGGCATCGTGGTTTGACAGGGAGTTTCGGCAGTCGTGTAATGCCCATTCTCGCTTTGGTGCGGGGTTTCTTTCTTGGTTTATCGAAGGGCCCGCTATGAACACGCGACCAGTTCTGCGATCAATCTTCGTCCTATTGGCGTCGGTTGCGCCACTTGTCCTTTCCGCCTGCAACGTGCAATACGCATTCCCGGGCAAGCAGCGCCCCAAGGGTCCGCTGGAGACATGGAACGACACCCGCACGGCGTCCGATGACGCCTCGGCGGACATCCGTGTGGTCGATTCCACGGAGGCTGATCTCGTCGAGGATATGGTCGCCCACCGCCAGGGCTACCACCGGGGCCTGAAACGTCTCGAGCGGTATTATCGCGAGCACGGCGACGCGCAAAAGGCCAACTGGGCTGCCTATGAAATGGAGGGCCTGCAACGCGTTAAGGCATTCCGGTATTTGATGGAGGCCGAGGTGGCCTCAGATAAGCTTCGACCAACAGAGTCCATTCCGGAAGCGGATGCCCTGTACGAGCAGGGACTCAAGGAGATGCGCCGCGGCGGACACGGAGTGCCGGCGCTGTATCGCGAAGATGTCATGGTTGAGGCCGCACAGACATTTCGCAAGTTGATCGAGCAGTATCCTTCCAGCGACAAGATTGATGACGCGGCCTACATGCTGGGCGAGATTCACAAGGAGTATCTGCCCGATCAGGACGAGCTTGCCGCCAAGTGGTTCGAGCGCGCCTGGGAATGGGATCCGCAGACGCCGCACCCTGCACGGTTTGAAGCGGCCACCGTCTATGACTACCGGCTGCACGACCGTGAACGGGCCCTCGAGCTTTACCATGCCGCCGTGGAGAACGAGTCCACCCACCTTGCCAATACGCGATTCGCAGAAAAGCGAATCGAGGAGCTATCGCGAGAGACCTCGGCGGCCCGCGTGGGGCAGTGATCTTACCGAGCGTCCCTGCATCGCGCGAAACTGGAAAGCTCTTCGACAGCCTGAGAGTACAAGACGTGCAGGATTCGTCCCGATGGGTGGCCATCAGTCCTGCGTTTCTCCCTTGTGAATTGATCCAATTCACAGCATTGAAAACGCCGGTTCGTCCTTGCTGACACCTGGAAATCAGGTAGTATGAACACGTTGGTCCGTCAGCTGCCTCATTTGAGCCGATCGGAGCATCGGCGCTGAAAGGGCTTCTCTCCACGTTTCGGTGGCCGGGATGAGCCGTCGAGATGGGGGACCGAGCCTTGGCGTTCGGTAGGGGACGGGCGCTGCGAAGGGGAGTCCGGGTCGTGAAAAAGACACACCAGCCGCGCGGGCCAGCATCGCTCCTCTGGGAATCATTGCAGACCGAGTCTGGGGTTGAGCGAGCGGAGACCCCTCGACCGGGGACACCGCCGACGGCGACGTGTCGCCTGCCCTACGATCGCCGCTGCCTGGCCAAAACGCGATCCGGTCGACGTTGCCGGGGCACGATTCGCGAAGGCAGCGACTTCTGCATTTTCCACGATCCAGAGTTGGCCGAGGTGCGTCGTCAGCGCCAGCTTGCCGCCAAAGCGGCGCGAAAGCGAAACGACATTTCCAACCTCCCCGATGGGTATCTTCGAAAGCTGAGTTCTCGTCGCGCTGTCGGGCAAGCGATGGATCGCCTTTACCGCGAGATCCGACTGGAGCGCATGACTGTCGAAATGGGCAAAGTTCTGTTCGACATTCTAACGCGACTCATGGACGCCGGACTGTGCGAAGATGGGAAAGAACCGCAGTCCTGGAAGCGGACCAAAGCCAAGCGAATGCGCCCGCGCCTGGCGGAATTGCTTACCGATGCGGAGAAGGCGGCGTGGCGCAGGGCGATCAACGCGGCCCAAGCTGCGCCCGCGCGGCGGGCGGACATGCCGATCAAACCGGGTGTGCGGGGAGATGGTCAGCGCGGCGGCACTTCTCAACGGTCCACGTTGACGATTGCATCCTGATTGGAACATTCAGAGCGATCAGTTGGTGCGGGCCGACCGCTTGCGCGTCCGAGGATCGACTGTTGGAGCGACGGAGCCGCACCCTCGTCGTGAATGAATGCTCCTCTCCACGACCGCTCTTATCTAAGAGAATGAGACGGCTTCTTCGACTTCCTCGGGCAGTCCTTCGAGCACGCTGGGCCAACCCGGGTGGTCCGGCAAATTCAATTCCTGAACCTGTTTGGCGCTGAGCAAATCATAGGGCTGTGGCAACGCATACCCCATGAGCGCGGTAATCATTTCCGTGGTCTGAAGCATGAGCCGCTGGTTGCGGAGCGGATCATCGGTCTCTACTGCGGTGTGGTGATTGGCAATCAGGCTGGACAGGTCCTCGGGGAGTTTCCACTCAGTGGCGAGCAATTCGCCGAATTCCTGATGAGAAACAAAGCAGAGGAAGTCAAAGATCTCGGGAGTGATCTGTTCCCGGCAGATGTTGCGATAATTGGCGATGACGCGGAGCGTGACGATGCTGCCGATATTGTGCAGCAGCCCGATCAGGAAGGCATCTTCTTCGTCAATGCCGACGCAAGGAGCTAGCCGCCGCATCGTGTGGGCAGAGGCAACGGAGCACTCCCACAGGCAGCGGGCCAGTTGACGGTCTTGCTCGCCGGCGTGAAACGTGGCCGCGCGCATCGATTCATGGAAAAGAAGTGTTCGGACGGCCTTGACCCCAAGGCGGGTCACCGCCGGGGCGACGGAAGTGAACTGGTGGACACCCCGGTAATAGGGCGAATTGGCCGTGCGGATCACGGCCGCCGCAAGTACCTGGTCTTCGCTGATGGCCTCAGCGACCTCGCTCAGGCTGGATTCCCTGGAACTCAGGAGCCGCAAGGCTCGCTCGGCGCCGCGCATCAGCGGCGGCAGGGAAAGGTCGTGGCCGTCAAAATAGGATACGAGCAGATTCTCCAGTCCGACAATCTCGGCGCTGAATTCAGGCCGCTGGGGCTCCTGCGGTTCGATGAGCGTCGCATCGGGGACGATCCACCAGGGAGCATCCGTGCCTGGCCGGGAGTCTGCCAACGGCTCCCGTTCCAGCGTCGCCGTGCCCGACGCACCACGCGCGGGTTCCCGGCAGGTCCCGGTCGGCGGTGACGGGGAAGGTCGTTCGGTCAGGCGATCGGTAATCCAGGTCCAGAATCCCATGAGTATTCATCCCCGGGTGACGAGTCGAGGCGTCCCGGAAGAGCCGGAACTGCTGCTTGCGGTTCGGAAACGGCGTAAAGGGGCCGTCCGAAATCCGCCTGATCCCGAAAGTCCCATCGACAACCCTACATTGCGAGTTTTGCCGGATTCGCAAGATGCCTCGGTGGCACGGCAACATCGTTGTGCTGTTGTTGATCGGACAGCACCCTGCCCGGGATTATGGGACGCGAAACCCAACGCTCGGCCGATGGTCGGCTGCGCGTGGCAACCTGATCCGGGCGTCGGTAGACTCGGTGTCCATGTTGCTCGCTCTGTTTGCCGGGACCTGCGTCGGCGCGCTGACCCTGTCAATTGTCATGACCGGGATCATTCGTGCCTGGGCCATTCGCGTGGATTTCGTCGATCGGCCCGGCGCCCACAAGCAGCATGCCGCTCCCGTAGCCCAGGGTGGCGGGATTGCCATTGCACTCTCCGTCCTGCTCCCTCTTCTTGCCGGCGTGTTGGGGGCCTGGCTGCTGACCCGGGAGGGGGTCCCAACCTGGGTTCCGGACGCGCTGGGGGAACAGTTATACGGCGCGGCCTCCAAGCTTCCGCAAGTGCTGGCCATCGTCGGAGGTGTGATTGTCCTGCACGTCGTCGGCCTGCTCGATGATCGCACCCCGATGGGTCCGGGGCCGAAGTTTCTGGCCGAATTTCTTGTTGCGGGTGTCATCGCCGGGCCTTGCGGCATCCGAGCGTTTGAGTTCCTTCCTTCCATCGTATCATTCGTCGTGACGGTGATCTGGATCGTCTTGATTACCAACGCCTTCAACTTCCTCGACAACATGGATGGGTTGAGCGCTGGCGTGGCGGCCATCGCCGCTGTCACCTTTGCAGTCGCATCGTTGGCAGCCGGCCAGCTCTTCGTGCCGCTACTGGCCCTGCTGGTCGCGTCGGTGTCGCTGGGCTTCCTGCTATGGAATTTCCATCCGGCGAGAATCTTCATGGGAGACGCGGGAAGCCTGGTGCTCGGGTTTCTGATGAGCCTGCTGACGATTCTCGTGACCTTCTACGATCCCCGCCAGGACCTTCAGCCGTTCGGCGTGCTCGTCCCGTTGGTTGTGCTGGCCGTTCCACTTTATGACGTGATCAGTGTGGTCGTGCGGCGCCTCCGTCTGGGGATCAGCCCACTGCGCGGTGACCGCCGCCATTTCTCGCACCGTCTTGTGCGGCGGGGGATGAGCATTCGCGCCGCCGTATTGACAATCTATCTCGCCACGGCCGCGACGGCCCTGCCGTCCATAGTACTTGCCCGAGTCGACTGGTTGGCCGGATCACTGCTGCTCGTTCAGAGCATCTGCGTCGTCGGACTGATCGCCTTGCTGGAGGACTGGCGTGAAACCGATCCTCACTCCGAACCGCCTCGACGCACGAACTCGTAGACGAACCCGATTTGATGAAGATACGGGCTCTGCTTCGCGACAGTAAACTTCTGCGGGAGCGGATTGGGCACCGTATCGACGCGGGGGGAGACGACCACGAGGCGATTGAAGCCGGCGATGGCGTCCGCCAGCGCTTCGTCGGGTGGGTCGCGAAGGAGGAGCACCGAGGGCTCCGAACGGGCCGGAAGTTGTTGCAGGTAGTAGGCGACATTGTGGTACGTTTGCGCAGCCCAGAACGGCGGCCAACCAATCGTGTCGAATATGATCAGCGTTCGCGTTCCCAGGTCCTCAGCGATGTATGCGGCAGCGGCCCGATTCTGCGGATTGTCCGGAGTCGGCAGGCGAATCGTCGCGAGTACTACAAGCAAGAACAGGGTGCCCGCCGCAGTGCGCGCGGACAGGCGAGTCGAACACCAGGCGAATCCCGCCAAGGCTGCCAGTCCCGGCATGACCAGCGCAATGTATCGCAAGTGTTTGAGCGTCTCCTTGCCGGTGGCAATGTCGATCGCAGCAAAGCAGATGAGCGGGATGACACACCATCCGCCGAGCAGAAACGTCGCCGTCCGGCTCCGTCGCCAAGAAAGAACCACGCAGGCCGCGACCAGGGATGCACCCAGGATCGACTTCCAGACCGCGAGTCGAAACGGGTCCTGAGCAAATAGCAAACGCAACGGCGCATCGGTCAGGCGCATGAGTGTTCGAAGTACATGGCCTTGCGAGTCGGCGTTGATCCAGCGGTATGACTCGATGATCTCGCGCTGTGCGAGCAGACTGGGAAGCCAGAGCAGACCAAAGAGCAGCACAGCGACCCCGGCAGACACGAGCCACCACCCCAGGCGCCGGCCGCGCGCATAACAGAAGGCGAACGGTATCTGGCCCAGGAGAATCAGCGCGGAAAAGTAATGCGTCAGGACCGCGAGCAGGCTGCTCAGTGCATATGCGGCGCAAGGGCCGACCCGGTTGGAAACGCGACTTTTCGTCCCCAGCGTGATGCCCGATAGCGACCAGTAGCTTACCGCCAGAAGCAGCATGGCGAGTGCATAGGGGCGAGCGTCCTGGGCACAGCGAATTGACGCGAAGGAAAGACCGAGAACAGCCGCGGCGGCGATCGCCCCAGACCAGTCGCTGACCTTTCGTACGGTCAATGCAACGACCAGAATCGTCAGCAGGGAGAAGACCATCGACGGGAAGCGTAAGGCCCATTCGTTGTCGCCGAACACTCCGCGCCAAAGATGAAGGAACACGAAGTAGAACGGCGGGTGCGTGTCGAAGCGCATGCCCGACCACACTTCGCCCGTTCCGGTCCCAGGGCGGATGGCATCGAACGTCGGTATCCCCGGCAGGATTACGCCGTGTGGCAGCGCTTCGAACGCCGCGCGGCGCCCGGCGGAGTCAACCAGCGAATGGACTTCGTCCAGCCAATAATCTGGGGCGGCGAGCTGGTAGAACCGCAGGAGCGCAGACACGGCGAGCATTAGAATCAGCAGGATGGGGCCGATTCGTTCAAGTGTCTTGCGCGATCCACCTCGAGATTTTCCGGCTTCGTCTCTCATCCTCGAAGTGTCTCTGTCGCGCACCGGGCCGGTCGACTCAATAATCCTTTGGACCTACCTGGATCAGGCGATGGGTTCCGAACGGCAACTGCTGGTACTCCCGGCCCTCGATCTCGAACGGTTCCCATTTCCGCCCTGCCTCCGCGAGCAACTCCAAAGCGTCGGATCGGAAGACAATCAGGAAGAATCGGCGTGGATCTTCCAGAACCGAATCCGGCGGCGGATTTTGTTTCGCGTCGAGCTTCAGGTAGTGCACCGGCCGATCCCTGAAGGGATAGTACGTTAGCGGCAGTCGCTGTGCTTCGTCCCATCCGGGGACATCTGCGTGATCCACAGCAAGAACAACGGGCTCACCGGTCGATCCCGGTTCCGATTCGACGAACTCCACGAGCTCCCGAAAGCCCGGCTCGACACGCGTACCGAATGTTGTCCACGCCGGTGCTGTCGCCAAGACAGCAGCCAATGCGACGGCCGGCGCCAGGAATCTGTGCATTCGTTCCACAATGAGGATCGGTACCAGCAGGGCCGAAATGGCTGCAGGCAATAGGTAGCGCTCCACCATGAGCGGTTGGACGATCCACGAGAAGGCCAGCAATCCAATCCAGGAATAGGCGAGCCATGTCAAGAGCAGTAGAACCAGGTCGTCGCGCGCATCAGATACTTCGTTTCGATCACCGCTCCCGGGAAGTTGCGGCGCCAGTTGCCTGAAACGCATGAAAATCCAAATGCCGATGGATGAGGACACGAGCGCGATCCAGCCCCATCCATAGGTGACAGCGCCGAGGAGTGCGAGCGCCTTCGGGACGGTCGGGGGTTGGATCCAACCGACTGCCGCCCGCGCCGTCGTCCCGAACAAAATCACACGCAGGAAAACCGGCGAGGCCAGCATCGCGATGAGAGCCAACGCGGTCGCGGGAGCCCAATGCCGCGTTCCCTGACGCCTGCCTTCGTGAGAAAGCACCCACCAGGTCAAATGCGCAGCCAGCACGGGCAAGACGAGCAGATGCGCAAAGAGCCCTGCTCCGGCCGAAAGTACGTATCCGAGCAAATACCGCGTCCGGCTCGTTCTCACCAGTTGAAACCAGAACCAGGTAGAAAGCACGGCAGCGAGGACGAGGAGCGTGTACGGACGGGCCTCCTGGCTGTATTGAAGGAGCGCGAGCTGGAATGTGACCAGCGCAGAAGCGGCGAGCGCCGTCGAGTTGGAAGCAGCGGTGCGCATAAGACAATAGACAGCAGGAATGATCGCAACGCCGGCGACAAAGGCAGGCAATCTGAGCAGCCATTCGGGCGGGTGCGGTCCGTGGTCAAGTAATCGCACCATGAGTTGATAAAGGGGTGGAATGGTAATCTCAGGAGGCCAGCGCAGACTCTCGCCCAGCGGCAATTGCGAAACATGCCAAGTGGACAATTCGTCGATCCAGAGCGAGGGCGCACCCAGTCCGCGCAATCGCAGAAAACCACCGGCGATCGACAGGACGGCGAGCGATAGCGGGGCAAAAATCGCTATAACGGGCTGGGATTTCAGACGAGACCTAATGGCATCGGTTGCTGTCATCAGTGGGAGGATTCATTCGATACGCCGACGTCGGCCGAACGCCGCAAGGCCGCCTCCTGCGCGGGTAGAACGGCCAAAGCCCCCAGCCCCACGCCTACAAATATGACAGCGCCCACGCGGAACGGCCATGCCGGTCCCAGATCATAAAGCCTTCCAGCCAGAAGGGGCGCGATCGCACGGGCCAGGGCAACGATGCTTTGCGACACACCCAGGACGCCGCCCTGATGGTAGCGTCCCGCGTGACGAGAGAGCATGGCATTAAGATTTGGTCCCGTGATTCCTTGCCCGAAAGCAATCGGGAGCGACCCCACAATAAGCAGAACCCAGCCCGTCGTGGGATTGGAAATCACCGCCGCTCCGGAGAGCATCAGGAATCCGAATGTCGTAATGAACGGACCCGTGGCAATCAGGCGACTCTCTCCATATCGCTTGGCGAGACGCCCCACGAGTCCTCCTTGAATAATCACCATCAGAATACCGAAGTACGTGAATACGAGTCCGGTTCCGAGGAAGTCGAGATCGAAGCGTTTCGTACAAAGCAGGATGAATGCCAGTTCCAGCAGAACGAAGGCGAACGTGGCGCTGAACAGCAACATCAGCAGTTCACGAAGGCGCGGCTCACCAAAGACTTTTCGGAAGTGGCGGACGCGCACGGCGTGGCGGGCGACGGGCCTGTCGGGGTCGGCAGGTGCGGCTGCCGGCCTTGACTCGGGAAGCAGGCGCCAGACAAGGAACAACGACCCCAGTGACAACGCTGCGGCACCGAATGCCGGCCAACTCGTTCCCGCTTCGCCCATCGCAGAACTACCGAGGGAGGCTAAAATGGCTCCCATCGCCGGTCCGATGACAAATCCAACGCCGAAGGCGGCTCCGAATAGGCCCATGCCCTTGGCCCGATCCTGTGCCGAAGTTACATCACCGATGTAGGCCTGTGCCGTCGAGATGTTTGCGCCGGTGATCCCGTCCAATGTTCGCGCTACAAAAAGAAGGGGAAGGGAGTGGGCGAGATCAGCCACGCCCAAAAGCACGTGCGCGCAGACGCTGCCGCCCACGCTGATCAGCAGGACGCGACGCCGGCCGACGTGATCCGACCAGCGCCCCAGCAAGGGCGTGAATACCAGTTGCATCAGGGCGTAAATGCCGACGAGGAGACCGAGCGTCGTGCCACTGGCCCCGAGCCGTTCGGCATACACACCCTGGAGCGGGATGATCAGTCCGAAACCGGCCAGGTCAACGAACGCGACCAGGAGGATGATCAGAAGGGGAGAGCGTTTCATAGGCAACCGTGTCGCTGGGCCCGGATTGGGAGCCGATCTTCGGGCTCCGACTCAGCGTAGCATAGCGGCGATTGGAAGGTCCGCGAACCAGGCCCGGCCGAGGGTATCCGGTTGTCGGGGCTGTTACCTTGTCGAATCCTCCCACGGGCCCCAGCGAATCACAAGTTCTCCTCTCATGGCACGTTAGGACTGTCAAAGGGATCGGACGGCACCTCGGGCGAGGCCGGGCGTGCGCTCGGAATCGAAACATGCCAAGACTGCTTTTCGAGGGAAGAAATGGTGCTTGACAGTCCGAATAACCGCGTTATAGTACGTTGCTCGCCTGCCCCCGAGGGCAGGCCGCTCTTTGACAAGTGAACGGGTTTGTCGTCGTGAGAATGTGGTCGGACGGTGCTGCCGCGTTTGCATTGGGCAGCGTTGTTCGTCTCAAGCAGTGTTCCGATGCTAGCCAGTAATCGGAGCACGCCACTGGTCCGCGAGGACCGGTTCGGCTCTCATTCTCACAGACGCGATAATGAGAAGCCTCAAGTTCAATTCAGGTGTCGAGGCGGCGTAAGCTGCCTCGATTTCCCGAACAGGAAAAACAACTGAAGAGTTTGATCCTGGCTCAGAACGAACGCTGGCGGCGTGGTTAAGGCATGCAAGTCGAGCGGACCTTATCGAGGGGTAACCCGAGATTTGGTTAGCGGCGAACGGGTGAGGAATACATGGATAACGTACCCTGGACTCGGGGATAGCGGCGGGGGCAACCCCTTTGCGAAAGTGCCGGTAATACCCGATGACCCCGCGGGAGCGCATGCTCCTGCGGGCAAAGCTCCGACGGTCCGGGATCGGTCCATGTCCTATCAGCTTGTTGGTGAGGTAACGGCTCACCAAGGCAACGACGGGTACCGGGCGTGAGAGCGTGTCCCGGCACATCGGAACTGAGATACGGTCCGGACACCTACGGGTGGCTGCAGCAACGAATATTCCGCAATGGACGAAAGTCTGACGGAGCGACGCCGCGTGCAGGAAGAAGTCCCTCGGGATGTAAACTGCTGTCAGGGGTGAGGAATAATGACCAGCCCCAGAGGAAGCACTGGCTAACTCCGTGCCAGCAGCCGCGGTAATACGGAGAGTGCAAGCGTTGTTCGGAATTACTGGGCTTAAAGCGCGTGTAGGCGGAGTGCAGGGTGTCGAGTGAAATCCCCGGGCTCAACCCGGGAACTGCTCGGCAAACCGGTATTCTGGAGGCAGGCAGAGGTGACCGGAACGACTGGTGGAGCGGTGAAATGCGTAGATATCAGTTGGAACGCCGGTGGCGAAAGCGGGTCACTGGGCCTGACCTGACGCTGAGACGCGAAAGCGTGGGGAGCAAACAGGATTAGATACCCTGGTAGTCCACGCCGTAAACGATGCGCACTAGGTATGAGGAGTTTTGACGCTCTTCGTGCCGGAGTAAAAACAATAAGTGCGCCGCCTGGGGAGTACGGCCGCAAGGCTAAAACTCAAAGGAATTGACGGGGGCTCACACAAGCGGTGGAGCATGTGGATTAATTCGAAGCAACGCGAAGAACCTTACCTGGGTTTGACATGCACGGATGCCCTCTTGGAAACAGGAGTAAGCTGCCTTCGGGTGAAACGTGCACAGGTGCTGCATGGCTGTCGTCAGCTCGTGCTGTGAAGTGTCGGGTTAAGTCCCTCAACGAGCGAAACCCTTATTGCTAGTTGCCAACAGGTCATGCTGGGGACTCTAGCGAGACTGCCGGTGTCAAACCGGAGGAAGGCGGGGATGACGTCAAGTCATCATGGCCCTTATGCCCAGGGTGTCACACGTGCTACAATGGCCGTTACAGAGCGACGCGAGACCGCGAGGTGGAGCAAATCGCAGAAAGGCGGCCTCAGTTCGGATTGGAGTCTGCAACTCGACTCCATGAAGCTGGAATCGCTAGTAATCGCGGATCAGCCATGCCGCGGTGAATGTGTTCCTGAGCCTTGTACACACCGCCCGTCAAGTCATGGGAGCTGGCAGTACCCGAAGTCCGCTTAGCTAACCCGCAAGGGAGGCGGCGGCCGACGGTAAGGCCGGTGACTGGGACTAAGTCGTAACAAGGTAGCCGTAGGGGAACCTGCGGCTGGATCACCTCCTTTCTAGGGGATACCTAGACACCAGACCCTCTCGGGGGTCATCGGTGATCAAAGTCAACGCATTTTCGACCGGGCCTTCGGGCTCCGGCGGTGCGACCGCAAGGAAGCACCCGGCGACAAACCCGTTTACCTTGATACCGCAGCGCCCGGTGGACATTCGTGTTCACCGGGCGTTTGCTTTGTAACCAGGAGACGCGCATGCCTTGCCGATTCGCAAACGAACGCTCGCGATGGTCCTGTTTGGCGCTGCTCATCATCTGCTCGTCGACGTTGGCCGCCGGGCCCAAGGTGAATGGGCGACTCGAGTCGTTCGGCAACATTTCCGCGCTCCGCGTTTGGGGGACGCCGAAGGAAATGGGCTTTGCCCACGGCTATCTCCTGGCGGACCGCGTGCTCGACAGCGCGTCGTTCGATTATCAGGGAAAATCAGCCGACGAGCGCGCCGTCCGCGACGCCATGCGCTCCTACCTGGCCGGGATGCTTGTCCTGCCGCCGCGCGTTGAGGAGGAGCTGGAGGGCATACTCGCGGGAGTGAAGGCCAAGCTGGGCGATCAGGCCGGGCAGAAAGAACTGGGTCGGCCGTTGAACATGAGCGACCTTCGCTTCTGGACGGGGTTCGATGCCATTCGAGCTGTTGCCTGCTCGGGATTTACGGTCTGGGGTGACCGGGCGGGCGATGCAGGAGTGATTACGACCCGCAACTTTGATTTTGAACTGCTCGGCAGCAAGATGCTCGACCGCCAGATCCTGCTCATCCGCGAGCCGGACGGCCGCAACAAGGTCGCCATGGTCACACTGGCTGGATACATCGGCGCATTCACCGGCATCAACGAGAAGGGCGTCTGCTCCTTTATTCACGATGGCTCCGGCGAGAGCACGATCGACGGGTTCTCCTCGATCAAACCGTTGATTCCGCAGCTGACCGAGTGGTTGGAAACGACCACGCCGGCGGATGCGCCCAAGAGCGCTCACGCGCTGCTGAAAGAGCTGGGGCGGTATCCCTTCAGCTACATGTTCCGCGTGGTGACGCCGCGCGTGGGGGACAGCCCGCCCGAGCGCGTTTTTCACATCGACACGTCCGGCATCGGCGAGAATGCGGCCGGAAACGGAGTGTGCATCACCACAAACCACTATGTTCTGGCTCAGCTCAAGCCGGACGATCGAGCGGACGCCTGGTCCAAGAAACGCTTCAATCGTCTGGAGGACGAGACCAGGAACCCGCTGACATCGGCCGACGTTTGGAAGGCTATGGAGTCGGTCGCCTGGAGTGACGCGAGGACTGGAACACTGCACACCGTTGTCGTTTATCCTGAGCTTCGCAAGATGGAACTCGCATTCGCGGCCGTGGAGGACGGCAGGCTGATTCCCGCCCCGAAGCGGGGTCAGGTGACCATCACGTTCGATGAGCTGTTCAACAAGCCGCACGACTAATGCCGCACGGCTCGTCTCAAGGCGCGCACATGAAAAAGGGCGTCAAAATCAAGGATCTGGCCGTCGAAATCGGCGTGACCTCCCGCGAGCTCATCGATCGCTGCCGGGCCGAGGGCATGCGGGTTCAGAACAGTATCACCAAAATTTCCCTGGCAGAAGCGAGGCAGGTGAGATCGTGGTTTACACCGGGAAGAGCAAGCAGCGAATCCCCTGGTTCAGCTTCCCTCGAAGCCCCGTTTCAAAGCCACTGATCCTCAAATCACATTGATCAGGCCACCCCCGCCAACGGCCGGATCGCGTTGGTCAACGATTCGATCGTCACCGGCTTGCCCAGGTCCAGCGGCAGGAATACGCCGTGGTTGTGGTCGCTGGCCAGGATGACCATGCACCCGTGGAGGATATCGTAGCCGGTTTCTTGCGGCTGATGCCCACAGAGGAAAAAGTCGGCATCGAGGAGGCTGCGCAGCGTCTCCAGCGCCGGAGCCGTGTGGTACCGACCCCAGACAAGCATGTGTCCGGCCCCGCGCTCGGCGAGATCGGCTTCGGTGGGAATCCGATCGAGCACCGTGGGATCGAACGCGGGCAGTTCTCGCGGGCCCGGCAGCGAATGGGAGCAGAAGACGCGATTGGCCGTCCGGCCGGCCAAGGGGTGCGAGCGGATGAATTCGTTGATGGCTTCGAGGACCTCGCCATTCGGGTCGTCGTAGGCCTGGGCGACACTGCGCTCGAAACCGACCGTCACAATCCGCCCATTCTTGGTAATCTCGTGCCGGTGGATCTGGGCGAGCTCATGGTTGCTCTGAAGAAAGTGAACCTGGTCCGGGAATTCACACTTCCAGCGAGCGGCTTCGAGCAGCACTTCATGCGATGTATCCGGCCCGTCAAGCGTTTCCACGTCCTCGTGGATGATCTCATGCAGAATGACGTGGCGTGCACCATACTGGGCAAGATCGCAGTAGCGCTGGAGTTTCTCAAAATTGCGCCGGTGGCCATGGAGGTCACCGGTCATGACCAACTGCCCGTAGTTCGGGAAGTCCAGCCGGGACCCTCGGCGGTGGGGGTCGTTACGGTTGAGGTCGGCGGCCTGACGGAAGATCTCAGCCGCTCGTTTCCGATCTATCATCCGATTGCTCGACGGTTTGCGCCAGAGGATCGATCACGGGTGCGCGGGAAGCGAGAAGCTCGGCTCGCGCCTGGTCGCGCTGCTTGTTCCAGAGCTTCTGGATTACGGCGAGCCTGGCCGCCACCTGTTTCATGTCCGCGGGGCGCTCGCCGGGGTTTTCCCGGCAGCTTTCCATCACCAACTGCGACAGCGCCAAAGGAATCTTATCATTACGCTCGATGGGGGCAACCGCCTTCTTCGACGCGATAACCTGCCTCCCGCCCGAGGTCCCCACTCCTGACATTTTTGTCGGATAGTTCTCCCCCGTCAGCAGCCAATACATCGTTGCGCCAAGATTGTACACATCTGTACGCCGGTCGAGCGGCAGCCGCTGTACCTGCTCCGGTGCGATGTAATCCGGCGTTCCCTGGATGCGCGACTTGCGGTGTCCGATGGGGCAGGATTGCCCAAAATCGATGATCTTCACAACGCCCTTGCGGCCGATCATGATGTTGTTCGGCTTGATATCGCTGTGCACGTAACCGGCGTCGTGGAGTGCATCCAATCCCACCGCCACACGCTGGAAGAGCATCAGAAACGTATTGAGCCGGTTGGGCAGAGCCTTATCCAGGGGCAGGCCGTCTACGTACTCCATGATCAGGATCACCTCGCGTAGCTGCAACAACTTGCGTACGCGATGGATGGCGTAGCTCTTGCGCAGGTAGGCATGGTCGGCCTTGCTGGCGACTTCGTGCTCGATCTCCACCTGGCGAATGAAAGGATCGTCCTCTGCCGATTCGCGGAGTACGTGCTTGACGGCAACCTGGCGATTGGTGGCCACCTCCACGGCGAGGCTGATGCGCGAAGCGGCGCCGACGCCGAGGAGGCGGGTAATGCGGTAGCCTGGTATCTCCGTGGGCAAGGTGACGACCTGCAACTGTCCCGTCTGGATTCCGATCGGACTCCCCACGGCCGATCATACTCGATTACCGGCCGGAGGGGCACCGACCCCGGTCAATCCGGCTGTTGATCGATCGGCTGCGGAGCATAGCGAAACGCCTTGTCTCGTCCAACCGGCCCCGGCGAGAACAATCGTGGTGCATTCTCGGACGATTCCGCCGCATGTGCTTGAAGCGGCGGCCGGCACCCTCGCCGTCTCTCCGCCGCTTGATCGAATTCGCAGGCGGTAACGCGAAGGTTATCGGAGCAGGGCACGGGCTGGAGTATCCGGATCGATGGCCACGGCGCGCTGAGCCAATTCCCGAGCGCGATCCGACTGTCCGATCTTGTTCGCTGCAATGGCGGCCTGCGACAGATAATCCGCATTCTGCGGATGGAGCCGAATCAGGGTTTCCAACTCTCGAAGAGCATCCTCGGTGCGATCGGCCCGCATCAACGTCTCCACAAGCTCGTGGCGAAAATCCGCATTCAGGGGATCGATGAAGAGGGCCTCCCCGTACCAGAAGACGGCTTCGGAAAGCCGATCGTGCCGCCGCTGGATTCGGGCGATCTCAGCCGGGACATCGGCCTGGTGCTCCTCAGTCCGGGCCAATTCGAGGAGTTGCGGCAGGGCCCGATCGTCATTGCCTCCGTGCAGATATGCGGCCGCAAGTCCCCGCCAGCTTCGTGGATCACGCGGGCAGGATCGCTGCAAGCGCTCGTAATGTTCGCGAGCCACGGACCATTGTTCCTCGCGCAAGGCCTTGTCGCCGAGCAGCCCTCGGGCCGTGCAGTTCTCCGGATCGACCTCCACCAGCTCTTGAAGGCGAGGCGACGCCTTTTTCTCCAGGCTTGCTCTTGTCGTGGGAGACTCAATCTGGGGCATGGCCGCTTCCACTGCCCGAGCAAGGACGGCTAGACAGGCCGGCGAGCCGGGGTTTTCTTCGAGCGCCTCGTCGGCAACCTTGAGGGCTTCACCAATCTCTCCTGCGTCCAGAAGGGCCTGGGCCAAGCGAGCTTGCAGATCGGGGTTGTCCGGGTTCTCGGCCAGCAGGGCACGGACCGTGTCGGGCTCTTCGGGCGGGGTGAGGTCGAAGCCCCACGCAACCGCCTGCTGGCGCGCCCAAACCGCGAAGTCCCTTGAGAAGTCCTCCGGTTCAACGCCCAGCACGACTCGAAAAACCTCGGGCTGGGACTTGCCGTTGCGGAATGCCTCGAGCATGTCGAAGATTTTCGCGTAGCCAAAACGGTCGATGATGTACTCGCACATCCATTCGCTTTGGGCGTAGGCTTGGGCGCGGTCGGTAGGGCGGCGGGGCCTCACGAACGCCCAGCTTACGGAAACGAGATCGAACAACTCGTCACGACGGACGGCCTCAGAGAGCATGCGCATCCAGTCGTAGCTTCGCGGGGCGTCCTCCTGGAGCACGGCCAGTCCTTCGGTAAACCAGTGTGGAATACGATTGTGTGTCGCAGCAAGCGTGACGGTGTGCGTGAATTCGTGACGGACCACGCGGGCAAAGTGGTAGGGACCGGTCAAGCCGGCCGCGCGGCGTGGCGCGGAAAGGGCGATGATGCGCCCCGTGCAGGCACCGATCGTGTGGATCCACGGCTGCCCGGTAATCCGCACGGCGAATTCGCGCAGCGATGGGAAGATTTCGATGATCGTCTTTTCACCGAGCGTCGTCTCGAAATCATCCGTCACCTCGGGGTAGATCTTGTCCATGTATCGGGCGATGGCTTCGGCCACGACCCCGTCTTCATCCCCCCTGTAGCGGACGATGACGTGGTCCGTCTCGACGGTGGAAAAAGCGCGCAGATCGTCCAGCAAGTCCAGCGTGAATTTCGTACGCTGGTTGAACGGGTCGATCTGGAAAGCAGTGCCAAGGACATCCCGGGCCTTGTCCTCCCGACCCCATTGCATGTACATCAGCCCGAGTTCGTTGCGTGCGTTGGCATCGTTGGGATTCAGCTCGATAGCCCGCAGGAATTCGCGCTCCGAGTCGGCATACTGACGGATTCCCGACAGCGCCGTGCCCAGTATCTGATGGAATACTGGACAGCGCGGGGCGATGGACTCGATCTGCTCGCGATACCCTTCGACGCCATCCTGGTCAAACCGGCAGGCATGAGCGGCGGCCGTCAGCGAGAGGGCAATCAGGTCTCGCGGGTTGACTTCCAATGCCACGTTCGCTGCGGCGATTGCTTCGTCATAGCGTCGTTCGATCAACAGTCGTTCGGCCTGGACGTGCCATGCGGGAGGAAAACGAGGGTTGATTTTCAGAGCTTCCTGTGCGTTTTTTTCCGCGTCTTCAAAGTTCCACGCGTCGAGGGCAACGCGGGCAAGGCCGACATACGCCTGCGGCAGGTGCTCGTTGATCCGCAGTGCTGCGAGGTAATCGGAGACGCTCCCGTCGATCTCGTCATTGTTATATCGTTCCCGGAGCAAGTCGGCCGCTGCAAGTCGCGCGGGCCAATAGGTCCGATCCAGAGTCGAATACACCGGTTGGAGCATCTCGCGGAGCACGTGGCGGGTGCGATCGGCGACATTCGTTCGCGTAAGCATACTGTACCGCAGGAATCCCTGGGCGGTGGCCGTGAGCCACGTCGGATCGCGGGGAAGCTCCGCCCGCTCCACGATCTGCCGATCAAACCAGCGGTACGCCTCGATGGCCTTTTGGAAGTCGCCGAACAACTCATGCCATTGGCCGATGAGCAGCCGCGATTCGGGACGCTCGGGAGCAATCTCGACGGCCCGCTCGGCATGCCTGAACGCCGCATCGTATCGACCAAGCACCATCTGAAGTTCAGCCGACGTTGTCTGCCAGTCGGCCGAGTCGACACCGCTTACTTGTCCCAAGGCGGACGAGGCGCCTTCATAGTTGCCGGTCTGCATCAGGCAACGCGCCAGTCCGACGGCCGAGGCGACGTCGCCGGGCTCATCCCCGAGTCGGGTGCGATAGGCGTCGATCGCAGCCCCGTATTCCCCTTTGATGTAGAGTTCATCGGGAGAAAGCTCGGCGGTAGGGGGGACGGACTCTTCCGCTGTCTCCTGCGCCGTCGCAGCTCCGAAACCGAACACGGCGAAGGAAAGAACCCACGGAATCGTGCAGGCCGCCGCGAGAGAAACGGGATTCGCCGGTCGATTCATGCTGAACATCCCTGCCTTATCCGGCGGCCTGTGCTCCGGGCGCATGGGACAATGGGCCGCTGGAACTGCAAGCACTCGCCCTCGGTATCCTATTGTAGCGGCGATCGTGCGGCGGGGGGCGCGCAACGTTTCAAGGCGCCATGGGCTCGACGTGCTGTGCCGCATCATGCGGAGATTACGACGGTGTCTCGGCGGCAAAGAGGCGGTCGATGCATTGCATGAGCCGGTCCATGCGGAACGGCTTGTTGAGGTAGTCATCCACCCCAAGGCTCTGGGCGAACGCCTGGTGGCGCTTGCCCTCGTTACCCGTGATCATGATGACGAAGGGGCGCTGGCCGCGCTTCTTCCCATTGCTCTTCAGCTTCTCGAGCACGAGAAATCCGCTACGCTTGGGCAGCATCGCGTCGAGCAGAACAAGGTCCGGATCGTGCTGCGATGCCGCCTCAAGCGCCGCATTGCCGTCGCCGGCGGTTTCAACCGTGGCGCCGGTTTCCTCCAGCATGGCGCACAAGGCACTGACCAAATCGCGGTCATCATCGACCACGAGGACGGTTTTTCCAGCTAAGGTTGCAGTCACGACGTTAGACCCCGAACAATTCAAATGATTGAGCCGCTGCGTGAGAATATAGGCAGCCGGGATTGTGTGTTCAAGTCGGTTGGGGCATTCCCTTTGTGCGTTATTGTCGCGTGAACTGGAGTTTCAATTCGGTGACGCGGCTTTACGGCCGCGCTGCGCGGCGATAGACTCGCGCGCCTGCCGTTTATGAGGGCAATTGCAGTCCGAACGGAGCGCTGGCGTGGCCAAGGAATGGCTGGTTCCGACACCGAACGAACCCGTCGACCGCCTTGCGCAGTTATGGGGTGTTCCCCCACTTGTCGCCCGCCTGCTGATCAATCGCGGGCTATCCGAAGAAACGCCCTGCGATTCATTCCTTTCGCCTCAGCTTCGCGACCTGCATGCCCCGGCCATGCTGCCGGGCATACCCCAGGCCGTACCCCTTGTCATCGACGCCGTCCGTAACGGAAGACGGATCGTCCTCTACGGCGACTACGACGTGGATGGCACAACGGGCGTCAGCATCTTATGGCACATGCTGACCCGTCTGGGCGCCAAGGTGTCGTTCTACGTTCCGCACCGCATCGAGGAAGGCTACGGCCTGAATGTCGAGGCCGTGCAGAAGTTGATTCGGCAGGACGGGGCCGACCTGATCATCTCCGTGGACTGCGGCATCACCGCCGTCGACGTCGCCGATGTGACCAGGGCGGCCGGCGTCCCGCTGATCATTACGGACCATCACACGCCTCACGCGCAATTGCCCCAGGTCGAGGCCATTGTCCATCCGACGGTGGGGGGGGCGTACCCCAATCCCCACCTTTGCGGTGCGGGAGTCGCCTTCAAGCTTGCCTGGGCAATCGCGCAGGATGCAAGTGGCAACGAGAGAGTCCGACCGGATCTTCGCGACCTGCTCATGGAACTTCTCTCGCTTGCGGCCTTGGGCACGATTGCTGATGTTGTCCCGTTGGTGGGCGAAAACCGCATAATCGCACGCCACGGCCTGCGTCTGCTTCCGCATTCCATCCTGCCCGGTGTTCGCGCTCTGATCGAAGCGGCCGGTTTGTCCGGCGGCAAGATCAGCGACTACGACGTTGGGTTCAAACTGGCCCCGCGCATCAACGCTGCCGGCCGGATGGGCCACGCACGCCTTGCCGTCGAGTTAATGACCCGGGCTGACCAGGCCCGCGCCCAGGAAATCGCCCTTTATCTCGAAGAGCACAACCGCTCCCGGCAGTCCACCGAACGAAAGATTACCCGGCAGGCGACGGAGATCGTCGAGCGCGACGGCCTTGCGGGTGACGGGCGGCGGGCGCTCGTGCTGGCGGGGGAAGGGTGGCACCCCGGCGTCATTGGCATTGTTGCTGCCCGCCTTGTTGGCCGCTATCACCGCCCGGCCGTCCTCATCGCCCTTTCCAATGGCGAAGGTCAGGGCTCCGCGCGGAGCATTCAACCTTTCGACCTTTCCGCAGCACTGGCCCGATGCGAGGAGCACCTTGTCTCTTTCGGCGGACATGCCATGGCCGCGGGGCTGCGCATTTCCACCGACCGCGTGCCCGCATTCACGGAGGCCTTCGTCGAAGTGGCCAACAATCGTCTGAGCGGCGCCGATCTGCGCCCGAGGCTGAAACTGGATGCTGAGGTGTCGCTGGGCGAGCTCACCATGGCCACCACGGAGCATATTCTTAACCTGGGCCCCTTCGGGCTGGGCAATCCCCGCCCTCGGCTGGCCACGGGTTGGATTGAACTTGCCGACGAGCCGCGCTGCGTTGGCCGGCAGTCGGACCATTTGCAGGCTTCATTTGTGGACGGCAAAACACGCGTTCGCGCGATCGGCTTCGGACTCGGGGCACACCTCGAGGATCTCAAGCATCATCGCCGATGCCGAGCGGCGTTTGAGCCGACGGTCAACGAATTCAACGGACGGCGCACCGTGGAAATGCAGGTGTTGGACCTGAGGTTTCCGAACGAGACTTGAACGCCGCCTATTCACATACTTCGCGCCCCTGCGCGACGCTCTGCCGACTGTGTAATTCGATGGCGTCAAGTCATCAACAGCAATTCAGTGATATCAGCCGGCGTCTGCTCTATTCGCTTGCCCTGATTCCCATAATTCCGGCGACTTCCTCACTCCTGACCATATGCCTATGGGAAATGCGACCTCCTCCAGCCGCCTGGGACGAGTTGCGCTGCTGGCACCTTCTCCTGGCCACCCTGACTGAGGCCGCGGTAATAATCATCTGGCGTCGAATGGTCCTGTGGACGCTGGGGAAGTCGCTCCTCACCGGCATGATCGGGATGATTCCCTTCGTGCAGGTAGCCATCGCCCAAGGATGGTGGAGCTTTCAATCCAGCGGTTGTTTTGACTTCCGCCCGGAGCTTCTCCGTACGGGACAATTTCATCTCGGTCTGGGCTTCTGGAGCTGGCTGCTTGTGTGGGTATGGTGGGGGATGGAGAAAACCCGAATGCAGAGCGAAACGACCAAGACTTCTGAATCTCCAATCACGAAAAGTATATCGCCGCTTGGCATACGGATCATCCTTTCGATGGGCTATATTCCGGTCGTATTTGGCCTGTTCTGGATTGTGAGTGTGGCAATTGATTCGCTCGTCATATCACTCAACGACCCCTACGATATGGGAGTCTCTTACCTGGCCGGAAGCATTCCAGCCATCGTCATATGGGCGGTGATTTGGAAGCGCCTCCTGCCCGCACCCAAGCCGATGATTGCGCGGGCAGTACTTTGCGCCGTTCTTCTGATCGACATCCCGGCCGCCTTGTTGATGTTGGTTCCGAATTCGGCGACGCTGCTGCAGCAAACCCTTTACGTGGGCCCGATCATCGGTTGGGGAGTCTGGATGGGGCTCACGCCCCGGCTGTGGTTCCACGGAGTCGGATATGCACCCGGTGGGGGACCTGACGTGGATTGCCCCCGTTGCATCGAATGCGGCTACCCGCTCATCGGGCTTACCTCAACCCGCTGCCCGGAATGTGGAGCGGAGCCGACTTTGGATGAATTATGGCAAACGTGCGGCGGAGACTTGCACTGAACGAAGCGGGAACCCTCGCCAAGCTGACTTCCTTCCACCAAGTCAGAGGGCGAGTAGTCGCTTCACCAATGGAAGCCACGACGAGAAAATCCAATCGTGGTCCAAACAGATCAGCTGTGGCTCACGCTGCGTTGAAACCACGCCCGATATGAACCCCAACGCAGTGCGCCAATGTCGGAAATCAATCGACGCGTGTAGTTGTAATACTGCCGATTCGAACTGTTTGATCCGGTCGGCATCGTCCTCAAGCATGAACAGGAACATCTGGCGCTGTCGTCCAAGGTTACGAATCGGTCGTAACTCACCGCCATGAAGTCATTTACGGAAATTACCGACGGCTGGACTCGAACCAGCGACATCCTGCTCCACAGGCAGGCGCTCTAACCAACTGAGCTACGTCGGCGGCCAACTGTAGATTAACGCGACGCCGCCCGAAGGCAACACGCCGCAGTGGCCCGAGGCCATCTACGGCCGCGGACTGGCAACGAGCGGCGACGGGGGCTACGCTGCAATTCCTCGCCGTCCATCTCAGGGCGGGAGGAAACGCCCTGCTTTCGGATTTGCTCGAATGCAACAGAACATACATTATCGGACGTTGAATATTGCACTTGCTCACACCCGGTCCCAACCAGCATCCGCCTAGGGCCTGCCGCGTCGACCCGGCTGTGGCGCCTTGTTCTGACTTTCCAGGGCCGGGGCCAGATCGATTCCGGCGCGCAATTCGATTTCTTTGCGACCCGGGTTGAACTGGTACCCGGCTACTTTCTGCTCCTGGGCATCCAGAATGTACACGACGTCCTGGTCGTTCTGGAGGCCGACGCCCACGGTGATCACGTAGTCGCCGAGTGTCTGGGTCATGCCGGCCGCGAGGACCGGGGCAGGTCGTGTAGAAATGAGTAGGACGCCGACGAGAAGGATCGTCGCCGTCGTTGCCAGGATGCCGATCGTGAAATCTCTCGAATCCATCGTAGTCGCTCCAGGTTGGAGTTGATTAGGGGTTCCGTATTGCAATCGACGTTTCCGGGATGCTCGTAAGAGGCCTCGCGGGCCTGTGGAGCGGGCAGCTACTTCCGCCCGAAATCCTGTGCGAGGTCGCGCGATCCGCCATAGGCATAGTTGTTGAGCTGCGGATTCGTCGGGTAATACGCGTGCAGGCGGCGGTTGGCCTTGTCCACGACGTAGACCACGTCATAGGACCAGCCCTGTGCCTTCGCAGTAACCATGGCGAAGTCGCCGGGACGTGCCTTGGTCTGCCCGAAGGCCGTCGTCGGCGAGTAGCTGCCGGCGAGCAGGACCCCTAGTAGAAATAGGTTGATTCCGGCCAGCAGAACGATCCACGAGCGTCGAGTAAGCATCTCTGTTCTCCGGTGCGATTGGAATTCAGCCTGAACCACGGTTATTGAGGAGTGAGACGGTGCAGCACGGCGTGCGTCTTGCATGAGCCGAGTGCCGGCCTCAGGACAGGTGGGACCGCTTGGGATTCAGGAAGGAAGCAAGACAGACGATCACCACGATGCCTGCGGCGATTGCCCAGGTCACCACCACGCCCTCTTCGTCCGGCAGCCTGGCCGGCGTCTGAGCCATGGCCGCCGCCGCCGACAAATGCAGCACAGGAATCGCAACCATCGTCAGCACGCGTCGTAAGGTCATGCGCTTGAACCTCCCTTGACCGGTACATTATAGGCCCGCCGGGGATCCGGTAAAACGCCCTATCCTCGATGCTCTAATTCAAGGGTCGAAAAAGCGTGCGGAAGGCATCGGCGGGCAAGAATACGGTATCCCAAGATTTCGAGCGCTGTCGGGCGTAACGGTCGTACTGGGAAGCGGATATGTAACCGAAGTGATACCATCGGTTGCGAAACAGGTGGACGTGCTCGTCGCGCCCGATGTCGGACCATTCCGGATACCAGTAAACAAAGACGAGAACCGGCTCGAATCGCTCACCGAATACGCCGTGCCAGCGACGGAGGTCTTCGAGGTCTTCCCGCGTGACCCAGTTCTGGCGATGCGATGAGCGCCGGCCGGGTTCCGTCTCCATCTTGCGCCCCTTCGAATCCACGATCCACGCCGATTCCCCCGGACGGTAGACGATGAAATCGAAGGATTTGATGCGCGCGCCGCCGAAAATCGCCCGGCGCTGTTCGTCTACGGGAACATAGGGCCAGCCCCGCGAGCGGATGAAGTCCTCGAAGGCGGCTTCGTAATGATTGTTCCGGAGCATTCGCTACTTCCCCGGCAGGGTTGCGGCGTTCAGGCCGATTTGCGCTTCCGCGTGCGTCGCGTGGCGGGATCCGGTGCTCCCAGGCGGCGGCCGGTTTTTTTCTCGTAGTATTCTTCCAGCTGGCTGGCATGCGTAAAAAGATGCTCGTAGCCATACTGCCCGCCAACGTAATCGCAATCGCCCGGCTCGTATTCTCGGCAGATCTCCGGGCGCGTATCGTAGATCTGGCAAAGATTGTTCGCGCCGAGATGTTTGCATCGGGTCTGGATCTGGATGTACCAGTCGCCATCTTCTACGAACACGCTGATTCCCTCGTGCAGGATGTACCAGCGTATGTCATCGTAGTCGCGCTTCGAGCGTGGCTTGTCCAGGGGCAGGGCGAGGTATCGGCAGCACGCCGCCGTGCAATGTTCGCAGAGAATCGAGCCCATGCGGTTTCGTGTTCCTCTCAGCTTCGGGACGTCGCTGGCGATTATAGAACCGGGCATCACCCGGTCAAACGGGACAAGCGAAACCGGCAGCGCAGACGAACCTCTTTGCCGGACGTACCATGATACATCATGATGCGAATCATCGCCGGACAATGGCGAACGCGCCGCCTCGAGCGACCGCCCACCGAAACGACCCGGCCTATGCCCGCCCGGGTGCGGCAGAGTATATTTGATATCCTCTCGAGCTATTACGGATGCCCTGGACAGTTGCCACTCTTGGACGTCGCAGACGTCTTTGCCGGCAGCGGATCGATGGGACTTGAGGCCCTTTCCCGCGGGGCGCGCCGCTGCACCTTTTACGAGCGTGATCGCCAGGCCCTGGAATCGCTGCGAAGCAACATTCACAGTCTTCAGGCCGAAGCCCGGGCGGACGTCGTCACGGCTGATGCCTGGCGCGTCGCGACAAGACAGACCGAAAACCGCCCTTTCGACCTCATTTTCCTTGATCCGCCCTACGCCGACTCCATGGACACGACCGAATCAGGAAACGTGGTGGGTTTCCTTGCTCGCGCGGTCTCGGGCATTTCCGGGAGCCACTCCCGCAGTGCCTGCAACGAAGGTATTGAACGCGATTCGATGGTCGACAACGGAGTAATCCCGCTGGTGCTATTGCACCATCCGCGGCCAGTGCGATATCCGGATCCGCGGAACTGGTTCGTTCTCGACCGGCGCGAAATCGGCTCCAACGCGGTGAGCTTCTTTCGGCCGCGAGTTCGCGGCACAATAGCTAATGATGACCGGCTCCAAGCGTGACAATTGGGAAGCGGCGCTATTCGTTCTCCACGCGCTGCGCGCGCGTGGCTACCAGGCATTGCTGGCTGGCGGATGCGTTCGGGATCGACTCCTCGGCATCGAGCCCAAGGACTACGACGTGGCCACGAACGCTCCGCCGGAGAGCGTGCTGGCAATCTTTCCCCGGGGCCGCAAAGTCGGCGCCCAGTTTGGCGTTATCCTGGTTCGGAAATATGGCTTTGACATCGAGGTTGCCACATTCCGCACCGAGGGCGATTACTCCGATGGGCGACGCCCCGATCGGGTCATCTTCGGCACCGCGGCAGAGGACGCCCGTCGCCGAGATTTCACAATTAATGGCCTGTTCCTCGATCCCGACGCTGATCACATTATCGATTACGTCGGCGGCCGGGCCGATCTCGACGCCCGAATCCTGCGGACCATCGGTGATCCCCGGCTCCGCTTTGCTGAGGATCACCTGCGTATGCTCCGCGCAGTGCGGTTCGCCGGGCGGCTGGGTTTCACCATCGAGGCGGAGACCCTGCACCAGATTCAATCCCACGCCGAGCGATTGCGGCGCATCAGCCCGGAACGCATCCGTATGGAACTCGAAGCCATCCTTGAAGCGCCCACGCGGGCCCGAGGTTGGGAGCTGATACTCGAGACCGGGTTGCGCCCGCACCTGTCGGCCTCCTGGCCGGTCGATGCGAATGCGGACCAGGCGGCCCTGGCACGATACCAGGCGATGCCCGAAATACCCTCCGAATTCAGCCTGACGCTCGCCTCAGCCCTGTACAACGCCCCACCCGAGATTTCCGACCTGTTTCCGGCACTTCGGCTCAGTAATCGCCAAGCGGAAAGCGTTCGGTGGCTGGTCGCGTGCGCGCGAAGCCTCTCTGCCTGTCCCGACCTCGAGTTAGCCGATCTGAAGTTGCTGATGGCCCGGCCGGACTGGCCCGATCTGATATTCCTCCTTGAGGCCATCTGGAAATCGGAAGGGCGCGAGCCGGTTTTCCTGGATGGGCTGAAAGCCCGCGCGGCCATGATCGATGAGGACGCCGTGGCCCCCCCACCTTTCGTTACGGGCGACGATCTTCTGGCACTGGGCCTGACACCTGGACGGAAGCTGGGCCGAGTTCTCGACGCAGTTTACCGAGCTCAACTCAATGAAGAGATCACGGATCCGGACGCCGCGATGACCATGGTTCGCGGTCTGCTCGGTGCAGGTAGTGATGGGTAGTTTCACTTTTTTCCCAGCATCTCGATCCGGTCGTGGACGGATCGGACGCAGGTCAGTCGAACCCCGAAATTCTCGCCGACCTTGACGGCGTGGCCGCGCGCGATGGGCTGGTTGGCTACCACCAGGGTCAGTTCCGCGTCGAAAGGCACCTCGAACTCGATAATCGTGCCGACTTTCATCTCCAGGATCGATTCGATCGACATGTCCCGCTCGGCCAGTGTCACCGTTAGTGGCACGTCCAACTGGAGCAGGCGCGCTACGGTGTTACTGCCGGTACCAGGATTGGCTTGCATTGTCGCAGACGGCATATTTCACGGCGGTGCGCAGAACTCCACTTCCGGGCGCAAGCCAACCTTGAGCGCCCTGTCGTTCTTATCGACAGAGGCGTCGGCTCCACTCCAATCCCTTGGTCAGGCCCACTGGCGAATGACAATACAGGCGTTGTGGCCGCCGAATCCGAAGGAATTGCTCATGGCGATGCGAACCCGGGCGTCGCGCGCCGTGTTGGGGCAATAATCGAGATCGCAGCCCTCGGCGGGATGGTCCAGGTTGATCGTCGGAGGGATGGTGGCGTTGTGGATGGCGCGTATGCAGGCAACCGCTTCGACCCCCCCACTAGCCCCCAGAGAATGACCCACCGAGCTCTTCGTGCTGCTGACCACGAGGCGGCTGGCAGCCGAGCCGAACACCTGCTTGATCGCTGTGGTCTCGGCCACGTCACCAAGCGGCGTTCCCGTCCCGTGGGCGTTAATGTAGTCCACGTCGCTGGGCGCGACGTGGGCGTCTTCCAAGGCCAAGCGCATGGCCTCGGCGGCGCCGGCTCCGCTCTCGGCCGGCTGCGTAAGATGCTCGGCGTCGCACGTCGTGGCGAAACCGATGACTTCTGCCAGAATATTCGCCCCCCGCTGTCGGGCGTGTTCGAGCTCCTCAAAGATCAGAACACCGGCGCCCTCGGCCAGCACGAATCCGTCCCGGTCCCGATCGAAAGGTCGGCTTGCCACTTCGGGCTGATCATTGCGCGAGCTCAATGCCTTCATCGATGCAAATGCCGCCAGAGCGAGAGGCGTGAGAGCCGCCTCAGAACCGCCCGTGAAGATCACGTCGGCCTCGCCGCGGCGGATACGATGCAATGCGATCCCCATCGCGTTCGTCGCGGAAGCACAGGCCGTACTGACCGCAATGCTCTCGCCCTTCGCACCATATTGAATAGATATGTTGCCGGCGGCCGCGTTGACCATCAGCTTGGGAATGGTGAATGCGGAAACCTTGCCCGGGCCCTTTTCCGCCAGACGTGTGAACTGCTCTTCGAGCTCGTTCATACCTCCGATGCCCGACCCGATGATGGCCGCCAGGCGACGCGGGTTCTCCCTGGATACGTCGAGGCCCGACGCCCGCAGGGCTTCATCGGCCGCGATCATCGCCAGGGTCGAGAATCGATCGAGCCGCTTGACGAGCTTTCGGTCGAGATATTGGTCCGGCTGGAACGAGGGAATTTCCCCGCCGATGCGCACATCAAACCCTGAGGCGTCAAAAAGAGACACCGGGCGGATGCCGCTTCGGCCTTGAACAAGCCCATCCCACAGCGGGTCGACGCCGATACCGAAGGGTGTAACGGCGCCCATCCCGGTTATGACCACGCGCTTACCGGACATGGTGACGACCAAAAACCTGGCTACCCGGCCTTACGATGCTGTTTGATGTACTCGATGGCCTCGCCGACGGTCTTGAGCTTCTCAGCCTCCTCATCAGGAATGGTGAGGTCAAACTCGTCTTCGAGTTCCATTACCAACTCGACTATGTCGAGCGAGTCCGCATTGAGATCATTCTGGAACGACGATGAGAGCGTGATTTCGCCCTTATCTACGCTGAGCTGGTCAGCGACAACCTGAATGACCTTCTCCTGAATTTCCTCAAGAGAATGCACGCCGCAGTCCTCCCGTAATTAGCGTATAGCGGTACCGCGCACCGCGAATTGTCGGAATCCTATACCGTCCGCCCTTCCCGAGCAAGGCACGCCGATCCTCAACTTCAAAGCCGCCAATCAGACCTCTGGAATCTGCCACCCCGCCCGAACGGATGACCATTACATGTGCATCCCGCCGTCCACGAGGAATACCTGGCCGGTGATATACGACGCACCCGGCCCGGCCAGAAATGACACCATCTCGGCGACTTCCCGCGCTTCGCCCATCCGCCCCAACGGGACAAACTGCTTGACCGATTCCTTGATCTTATCGGGAAGCACGTCGGTCATGTCCGTGGCAATGAAGCCCGGGGCAACGACGTTGCAGGTGATATTGCGCTTCCCCAGCTCTTTGGCGATCGACTTGGAAAGGCCGATCAGGCCCGCCTTGCTCGCCGCGTAATTCGCCTGCCCGGCATTGCCCATGACACCCGAAACGCTGCCGATGTTGATGATCCTGCCGTTCCGCTGCCGGACCATGTATTTGCTGACCGAGCGCGTCAGCCAGAACGCCGAACGCAGATTCGTCGTCAACACGCTCTCGAACTGCTCGTCTTCCATATTCAGAAGCAGGCCATCCCGCGTGATACCGGCATTATTGACCAGGATGTCGATGCGCCCGAATGACTCGGCCACGCTGTCCACGAAGGCCTCAACGGCAGACCGGTCGGTCACGTCAAGCGTACGAGGCTCGATCCGTCCCGGAAGCTCACGCCGGCGAACCTCCTCGGAGAGCGACTGAAGCGCTTCCGCTGATCGGGCCGAAGCAATGACCGTGGTGCCATGCTCGGCCAGGACCTCGCAGATTGACCGGCCGATACCCCGGCTTCCTCCTGTGACGATGGCGATTTGCCCGCTCATTGGCGATTTCCTGCCCTGCGTCAAAGTCCGCTTGTTTATACCGGCTGACCGGCCACGGCCCCGCCGATGGCCGCGACCGCGCTGACATTCACACAACGCGCCGCGCGATCGATCTTACGCATCAGGCCGGTAAGCACCCGCCCCGGACCCATCTCCACGAAGCTCTCAGCCCCGTCCTTTTGCAACCTCTCCACACACTGTTGCCAAAGAACAGGTTCGACCAGTTGCCGAGAGAGCGCCTGACGGATGGATTCCGGGGCGCCATGGTAATTCGCGTCCACGTTGGCCGCGACGCGCACGCTCGGTGATCGGATCGTTGTGCGGAGCAATTCTTCCTGCAATCCCCGCGCAGCCGGTTCCATAAGCGGCGAGTGAAACGCCCCGGCCACCGGCAATCGTACCGACCGAAGCCCCGATTCCTCCGCCAGTTTGGCGACGCGATCGCAGGCACTCGCATGCCCCGAAAGCACGATCTGGCCGGGACAGTTGAAATTCGCGGTCACGAGCACTTCGCCCTCGCGGGCGCGGTTGCACAGTTCCTTGGCGGTGGGAATATCAGCACCGACCACGGTGACCATTCCGCCGGCCGACGCTTCCGCCGCCTCTTGCATCAGCTCGCCGCGACGCCGCACGAGCCGGACCGCATCGACGAACTCGATCGCCCCGGCGGCGCACAGAGCCGAGTATTCCCCAAGACTAAGTCCGGCCGCGAATTCAAATTGATCCAGGGAGCCGCCCGCTTCCAGAAACGCCTCCCAGATCGCCATGCTCGTCACGAAAATCGCAGGCTGCTGAACGTCCGTCTTTTCGAGCAGACTTGCCGGGCCTTCGAAACACGCCGTGGCGAGGTCAAATCCCAGTACGTCATTGGCACGCTGGAAAACACTCCGGCCGGCAGAACTTGACGCCGCAATGTCGGCGCCCATGCCGACTTGCTGCGCCCCCTGTCCCGGGAATACGACTGCTGAATGAACCATGGAGCAGACTCCTCCTACAACCGTAAGATCATCAGGCCCCACGACAGCCCGGCACCGATGGCCACCATCAGAATCAGATCGCCGGCCTTGACCCGCCCCGCCTTGCGCGCCTCGTGCAAGGCAATGGGCACGGAAGCCGCCGAAGTATTCCCGTAGCGATCGATGTTCATGGAGACCCGCTCCGCCGGCAGCCCGAGTTTCTCTCGCACCGACTCGATGATCCGCATGTTGGACTGGTGCGGGATAATCAAGCGGATATCCTCCGGCGTCAGGTTGCAGGATTCCAACGCCCGATCGATGAGTTCCTGCATCTTGTTGACGGCGAAGCGATAGACCTCACGCCCCTTCATGCGCAGATAGTGCAGACGCTCCGCGACGGTATTCGATGACGTCGCCAGGCGCGATCCGCCCGCCGGGATCCAAATATGATCCGTCCGTGACCCCTCGCAGCCCAATTCCGAGTACAGAATCCCTTGTTCCGGATCGTTCGAACGCGAATAAACCACCGCTCCCGCCCCATCTCCGAAGAGTACGCAGGTCGTTCGATCCTCCGCGTCAGCCACCCGCGTGAGAACCTCGGCACCCACGACGAGCACGTTCTCGTAAACGCCCGAAGAGAGCAGACCGGAGACAAGCGATGAGCCGTACAGGAAACCCGCGCAGGCCGCACTGACATCCATGGCTGCGGTTGGCTTGGCGGACCCCAGCCCCGCCTGAATGAAGGCTGCCGTTGCAGGAAATGGATGATCGCCCGTGGCCGTACAGCAAACGATTAGGTCGATGTCGTCGGCAGAGATCCCCGCGTCCTTCAGCGCTGCCCGCGATGCTTCGAGAGCCAGATCGGAAGCAGCCTGCTCCGGCGCCGCGTAGTGCCTCTCCCTGATCCCCGTACGGGTAACGATCCACTCGTCGGTGGTGTCCAGGTAATTGCAGAAGCTCTGGTTATCACGGACGTCCGCCGGAACGTACATCCCTGTGCCCCGGACGCGGACGGGCATTCGCAATGTCATCCTTCTCGGTTCCCTGGATAGACTGCGTGCCGGCGGTCAGGCCGAGCTTCTCTGCTAAGGACGGATCAATCGAACCAGGAAGCCATGACGAACCCCGCGCCGGGGCCCCGCCCTTCTGCCCGATTCATTACGCCGATGGCTGTCTCGGCGGATTAGCTGTCGTGTTTGCTCAATAGCCGTTCTTGAAGCCGCGCCGCAATTATTCTTCTTCCTTACCCACCGGCAGCACAAGCTTGGCACTGACGTAACCACAAAGCTCGCATGCCGTATGCGGCAACTTGGGTTTCCCACACTTCGGACACGGGCTGAGCGTGACTGCGCGCAACGCATGATGCGCCCGCCGCGTCCGACTTCGCGATTTCGATTTCTTCTGAACCGGGAGCATGTAAACAATTCCTCCTCCGAGGACACCAATCGGAGGCATCCAACGGGGTCTGTTAATCTGGGCGACCAGGCTTTGGGGCGCTCGCTCTGCGGCCCTGAACTACACCTCCCGCGCAGCGTATTTCGGAGGGCAATACTTGTCAAGAAAGCGCCACCAACTCGTTCCGGCAGCGGAATTCACTGGGCGAAACTCAAAAAAGAACCGTTACGGGCAGTCGCTCGGCACCGAGAACGGATACGGCTCAAACGCGAACGCCCGGACGGTCTGAAGGATATCGTTACCGTTTACCAGCCCGTCAGGCGCCTCAGGATGCAAATCAGCCCATGTCATTGGAGGCGACGCCGAACCTTGCTGGAATCCCTGCACTACGGCTGTAATGTCAAACCCGCCCACATTGCCGTCCGGCGGCAGCCACTCTTGTGCGACACCGTCGAACGTTCCGACGACGTCCGCCCAGAAACGCCCGTCGGCCGGGATCGGCGTCGTATTCACGACCAGATCTCCCGAGAACAGGACGCCGTCATAGCTGGAGCGAACGGCATAGCTCGATCCGGGCACGATTGGGCAGTCGCCCACGTGCACGACGGATTCCGACCAGACCCGCGGTGCGGGCGGACTGGCCGACAGCCGCGAAACGCCCATGGCGTTTGGCGCGTCCACCCATCCGACGATGCCAGGGGTCCCCGGCCCGCTCAGCAGTTCGACCTGGAAGTTCACCGCGTCTGTGCCATTATTGGGCGCGAAGGAGATGTACCGGTTTGTTTCGGCGCTGTCCGGCCAATCGGCGGCAATCGGACTGGCCGCTCCGCAGACGAGGTCGAATACCTCCAATGCATCCACTCCCGCCTCAATGACCGAGCCGCCGCCGAAGTCCGAGGCGATGAACCGAATTCGGACGGAGTTGGTATAGTCGATCAGCCCGGCAAGCGGGAGCATGCGGAAATACCAGCCTCCGGCTGCTTCAATGCCGGTCGGCCCTACCCGCTCCAGAAGCGTCCAAGTGGCCCCGTTATCGTCACTGACCTGCACATCGAAAACGTCGGCTTGCGGATTGTCACCGGCGGTGTTCGAGTACCAACGGGCGTAGCGGACGTACGGATTGCCCATTCCCGTCAGGTCAAAGGCCGGGGAGGTGAGGATCGTATCACCGTTGTCCACGTCGGAGTTGCCCGCCACGTTGTCCGTAACGTAGCACTGGCCGGAACCATCGTAGTCGGTGGGCGGGTCGCCGCGACTGCCGCCGCCGGCAGGTATGCCTCGGGTCCACTGCCCGTCCGTGGCGGTGCCCGAGACCGCCCAGCCCGGCGCCGACTCGAAATCAAAGGACGCTTCGACATCCACGCCGGTGGCCACAATCCGTGCGTAAGGGGCGCTCTCGCCGTTCGGTGGATCGTACATCGGACCGAACCCACTCGCCTCCGCCGAGACGAAGAACTCCAAGACCTCACCGCAAGTAGCCGCGGGAATCTCCCCCTGATACGAATTCGGGCTTGACTCCGTCATGGACGCGGTGATGAATCCCCCGCTCGTGCCGTTCCGCCAATGCAACACGCCGGAACCCGGCACGGGACTGCCGTTCGTCGGCACAACGTCTACGAGCAGCGGGTAGGGCGCTCCCGGCGGAATCGTGGATGGAATGCCCTGCGGATAGGAAAACTCGATGGCCTGGACCGGCGGGCAATCGATTCCATGCGCACCGAAGGCCGTGCAGATCTCGCTCCAGTGCGGCGAGCCGTTGTTGATGTTCGCGTCGTCGTCATCCAGCGTCAGGAAGTCGATCGCGATCTGCGGCGTGATACCCGATCCCGAGTGCAGCAGAATGGAGTTGACCGTCAGGTTACGAACAATCGCCAGGCCCATGAGCGGTTGGCTCTGCCCCAGATTCTCGCGCAGGTCCCAGACGCACCCGGACAGCAGATTTCCGCAATCATGGGATTCGCTGCCGCACGTGGAGCAACTCGTCGCGCTGTACTGGCAGTTGTTGTCCGCATTGCGTAGCGGCGTGTTGCAATCGTTAAAAAAGAACCCGTAGCCCAGGCCTGGGTCATCGGCCACCAGCATGGCGATGCAGTCGGACATGCCCTCGCCATATTCTGCCTGACCGCTTCCGGCCATCTCCACCAGGTGGTGGCCGTATTCGTGCTGCGACACGCTGGCGAAAGACGTGTTGCCGTACGTCGATGTCGCCCGGCAGAAATTGAGGGCGCTGCCGTCATACCAGGCGTTCCCCGGGCAATAGAAATCGTTGCGGTTCACCCGGACGGTGAAATTGGTTTGTGTGGATACGACCGGATACGTGGGATGTACGCTGAGCACGAAATCACGCACGTCGTTGGCGTTCATGTACCCGTTGACCTGGGCGAGAACCAGCTCGTCGGTGTTCGGCAGGTTATGTACAAAGCTGGCCGGACCAGGCGGGGTGACCGTCTGCGTGAGCTCCTCCGTAATTCCCGCCGCATTGATCACCTGGAAGTACTGCCCGCGAATCGGCGAAAGGACGGTCACGGAACTCGTGCCGGCGTTGGGAATCTCGAAATTCCCGAACGGCGTGGCGAATGCGGATGCGCCGCCCTGAATGGAGACCGTGGCATACCGGAATGCCGCGGACACTTCATTGGTGCACTGGGCCGCCTTGGGACCCGGCGTGTAGTTGCCGGTGACGCTGCCCAGTACGTTCTCGAAAACGATCAGGTCTTCGTCGAGGAGGATTTCCCCGGTGGCGTTATCGACGACCAGGCGATGCTTGAAGTACTCACCGGCTGCGGGATTGCCGCCTTCCGCGACGAAAGAAACCGCCACGCGCGGGTCGGACGCCGCCTCTTCAGGCCCCGCCCAAATGACGGCCCGCTCCTCCGCAAACCGATCGACCTGCGGAAACCTGCTCACGACTGCCGCACGGGCGGAGGCGAAGTCGGCCACCGGTCCACGCTGCGCGGCGTTGAAACCGCCCAGATTTCGCAGGTTCGACCGTGCCCACACCGCCGGGTGGCCCGGCTCGTTCCGCACCAGCACCCGCAGCTCTCTCCCGTAAACCGGCAGCCCGCTGCGAACCTGGTTGTAATAGGCCAGCGTAAACTTGTACGAGCCCGTGTCCGGGTCAAACATGACCCCAACGGTCTCGCGATTGTTGTCGACCAGGCTTCCCGGTGCCAAATCGGCCGGATCCGCCCCCAGCAGTTGGGCGTATTGGACGGCAACCTGATCGGCCGACTCGCGCGCTGAGCCCCCGTTGGCCAGCGCGACGCCGAACAGTGCCACGACGCGACCCTGCTCTTCCCGGACTTGAACACCGGGTCTTTCCGCTTTGAGTTGTTCAATCGCCGCCCGGTAATCGAACGGTTCGGTTTGTCCGCTGGCAACGGCCAGCGAGCCGCACAGCAAGAAGAACGCAACTAGACCTGATCGCAACATTCCAGACCCTTTCCAATTGATCTGACGAGCCGGTGCTCAGCCGGCCGCAAGAGACTGTGTAGAGTCGCTATCTTAGCACATTCTTATGGGGCCGGGAAATACGAAATTTGGCCCAGGTGCCCGCCGGCGCTCGACGCGCGATGCTCAGCGGACGGCAGATTCTGAAGTTGATCGGGGCTTGCGGCTTGTTTTCTTCAGTCTCACTGCCGGTGCCGGACTGTCGGATGTGAGCTCGGCCGAGGGACACCATCGCGAAAGCGCACACCCCGGGCAATTTGGTTTGCGCGCCGAACAGACCCTTCGTCCATGCCAGATCAAAGCGTGGCCGACAAATGTCCATTCGGACTGCGGGACGACGGCCATGAGGTCGCGTTCGATTTTTACGGCATCCTTGCTGTCTCGCGCGCTGGGCGCCAGGGCCAATCTGAGCGCCAGTCGCCCAATGTGCGTATCCACCACCACGCCTGCGTTCCTACCGAACGCCGTTCCCAGAACGACATTGGCCGTCTTTCTCGCGACGCCCGGCAGGCTGATCAGCGCGTCCATGTCGCTGGGAACTTCGCCGCCAAAGCTCTCCACAATTCGCTGCGCAGCAGCTTTGATGTTCTTGGCCTTTTGGCGGAAAAAGCCCGTCGGTCGAATGATCCGTTCGATATCGGCGAGTGAAGCGGCAGCCAGGTCGGGCGCCGTCGCGTAGGCCGCGAACAGCGCGGGCGTAACCTTGTTGACCGTCTCGTCCGTGCTTTGAGCGGAAAGAATGGTGGCGACGAGGAGTTGGAACGGATCGCAATGACGAAGGGCGCAGTCAGCTTCGGGATAGAGCGCATGCAATTGCGCGACGATCTTGCCGGCGCGCCGGCGGCGCTGCGCGGGCGATTCCCCCGTTTCCAGTCGGGCAGGTTGAGGCTTGGCCATTTCCAGTTTCTCCCCGGCGGAAGGCTCCTCGTACAGATTGATCGACCCTACCCGCCGCGCTTCACCGACAAAGCCATACCGTTCCCGATGGGCACGATCACCGTGAAGAAATCGTCGCGCCGATGGATCCACTCCAGAAACGGCGCCAACTGCGTGGCATGAGACGTCGTGTTGTCCGTCAGAAGGATGGCACGCTCCGAGAGTTTCTCCGCCAGGATTTCCACATAGCGGATGCAGTTTTCCTTGTCGGCGTCGTTGAGCACGAAGTCGATCGGCCCGTCGATCGCAGGCAGCAGGTCCACGGCCCTCCCTACGCGGAAGTCCACCACATGGCTCAGTCCGGCCTCTTCAAATCGGACACGTGCCGTGTCGGTCTTGCGCCGCTCGCGATCGATGGTGATAAGTTGCCCGCCCGACGCCGCCAGCCCGGATGCGATCCAGATTCCGCTGTAGCCGTAACTCGTGCCGATTTCCACGACCCGCCGGCATCCGCGGGAAAGTACGAGCGCGTGAACGAATTCGGCCGATTCCCTGGGGAGATTCAGGGCGTCGTCCGTTCGGGACATGAAGTGTTCGAGTTCCGCGAGGACGGTCTGTACGCGTTGGGGATCCATGAGATTCCTGTTCCTCGTATGATGCTTCGCCTTAGCGGGGTCTTGCCGTGCGCGGCAGTGCTACCGGAGAAACGGCTTGCCCAACAAGCGGCGAATCGTGGCGATCTGGCCAGCGTGAAACGCCTCGTGTCGATTGCAGTGCGCCACCACCCCGGCCTTGTCCCGGTAATGCGGGTGGATGCTCTTTCCGTCGGCGCCGAATGCCGGTTCCGCTAACAAGGCATCTGACATGTTCCGTACCGCGTCCACCGTCCGGATATGAATCTGCTTCATGGCGTCGAGGACGACGGCCGGAGCGGGATAGTCATGCTCCCTTGCCGATTTCACCGGGCCGCCAATCGGGAAATGCGACTTGAATCCGGCGTCGATAAACGGCTTACCCAGACACCGATCAAAAACGAGGGTATGCTGGGAGGATGCCAAATGACCGCAAAGCCACAGCGCATGCGCCAGCCCCGGCGCCGGCTGATAGAACCACTCGTCTCCCTCGATGTCCGCGATCAGCTTGAGCGTCCAGTCGCGGGTTCCGTCAATCTGGTCGGCCAGCAAGTCCGAGATTTTCATGCGCATATCCTTGAGGGCGGTTCGCCGATCCGACGGTTATTCGATCGACAGCGTGGGCGCTCCGGATACTTCCTGGCTCCTTATGCTGATCCTGCCGGCGGTCGCGGCGACCACCTGGTCCAGCGCCTGGCGGACGTGATCGTCGGTGTCGGTAAACAGCCTGCCGGGTTCGCCACGATCGCCGTGAACGCGAATCTGAGCGTTCAGCGGAATTTCGCCCAGGAAGGGCACGCCCATTTCCTCGGCCGCGCGCCGCGCGCCGCCGTGATCGAATAACTCGTCACGATGCCCGCAATTCGGGCAGAGGTAATAGCTCATATTCTCGATGATGCCCAGGCACCCCACGTTCAGATGTTCGTACATGCGAACCGCCCGACGTGCATCGAGCAAGGCGACATCCTGGGGCGTACAGATAACCACCGCCCCGGTGAGCGCGGGGATGGACTGCGCCAGCGTCAGCGGCACGTCACCGGTTCCCGGCGGCAGGTCAACGATCAGGTAGTCAAGTTCGCCCCACGCCACCTGCTCGAGAAACTGCTTGATGACTCCGTGGGCCATGGGACCACGCCAGATCAGCGGCTTGTCGCGGTCCACCATGAATCCGATGCTGATCACCTTCACGCCGCCCGCATCGACGGGAATGATCATGTTGTCCTGCACCTCCGGCCGGGCTCCTTCGATTCCCGTCAGCGTCGGAATGCTCGGACCATAGACGTCGGCATCGAGCAATCCCACCGACGCCCCACTGCGGTGAAGTCCATAGGCCAGCAGGACCGCGGCCGTGCTCTTGCCCACGCCACCCTTGCCCGCGCCCACGGCCAGAATGTTCTTCACGCCCGGCAACTGTTCCGCCCCTGCTCCTCGAGTGGAGCGGACCTGGGCACCCCACTCGATCGTCACATTGCCGATTTCCGACAGGGAAGCCAGGGCCTGCCGGACGTCGTGCTCGATCTGGTCCTTCATGGGACATGCCGGCGTGGTGAGCTCAATCTTGAGCTGCACCCGGGAGCCGTCCAGCCGGATGTCGCGGACCATGTTGAGCGAAACGATGTCGCGGTGGAGTTCGGGATCCCTTACCGTCTTGAGCCGTTCGAGAATCGCGTCTGGGGTCAGCGCAGCCACCGGAAACACCTCGTGAGGATGGAAAGGCGCTAAGAAATAACAGGGCCGATCGCTCGGCCCGCGGTTACCGGACTATAGTGATAGGAGGTTCATGACGCCAGCGGGTACCGCCGGTGGTACCGGCTCTGCGATGCCGACGCCTTCTGACTGGCAACGGGTGAACGATCCAAGTATTCTCAGGTTCCAGGTCCTGACCGCAACACGCTTGTCGACTCCGACAATTCGGCGAGCAACGGGAGTGACATGCCAAGACCAGCCAGACAACCTCGGCGCCCGCTGATCGGACGCACCGGCGCCTGGCTTGTCGTCTTCGCCATTTCCCTGATCGCACTCGGCGTCGTCCTGGCCATCCAGCAGTCGGAACGCTTGAGCAGCCTTCTGACGCTCCAGGCGAGAAATATCGCCATCGAAATCGCCAACAAGTCTCGTGCCGAGGTCACCATGGATCTCGAGACGCTATTCGAGGCGGCCCATTCCGAATCTGCGGGCATGGGTGACGGCTCGGCACCGGGCGCTGCCGTCAGGCCCCCGTGGGTCAAGGCGCTCTATGAATGGAACCGCGGGAAGTTGCTGCTGCGCCTGGGCAGAACCGATCCGCCCCGCGAATTGGAGGCGGTGGTATCGGAACGGTTGATCGCCCTGCAACTCCTTGCCGATGTTGAGACGCCGGTTCGCACGCAACTCGTGACCGACGCTCAGTCCGGAGCCGCTTACCTGATTGCCATCGAGACCGCGCGGCGCCCTGCCGAGGCCCCCGGTACGCTGGTCGCCTGGCTCGACGATCATCGCCTTGTCCGCGAGATCGTCGAGCCACTGCTCGTCTACGGGCTCGAACTTGTTCCCGCGAACCAGCCCAACCTGGCCCCCTGGGTCCAGCCGATTTCTCTCGGCGGCGTGCGCGAGGGTACGGCCTTGTGGGAGCTTCGACCGACTGTCGAGTACCTTGCGGAACAAACCGCCGCCGTCCGTTGGAACACGTGGTTCCATCTCACCTTGACAGGCGTGGCGTTGATCACGCTGTTGATCGCCATGGTCATCCTTCTGCGCGTGACCCGCCGGGAGATCGCCCTCGCGGAAATGAAGGCCAACTTCGTAGCGGATGTCTCCCACGAACTCAAAACGCCTCTGGCGGTGCTCCGCTTGTATGGCGAAACGCTCCAGAGCGGCCGGGTCAAGGACGAAGCCAAGCGACAGGAGTATTACGCGATCATCACCCGGGAGAGCGCCCGCCTTACCAACATGATCAACAACATCCTCGACTTCGCCCGCATCGAAGCCGGCCGAGGCGAGTATCGGTTCAAGCCCACCGACGTCGGACAGGTTGTCGAGGAGACTTTCGAAGCTTACCGCCCCGAACTGGATCGGGCGGGGTTTCAACACCAGCTTCGCATCGAACCGGCGCTGCCTTTCGTCAACGCCGATCGCGACGCCATCGTTCAGATTCTGTTCAACCTGCTCAGCAATGCCACGAAATACTCGGACGAAGAGAAATTCGTCGAGGTGGACGTAAAGCGGGACACGCGCCGCGGCAAGCATGGCATCGCCATCGCCGTGAGCGACCGCGGAATCGGCATCAGCCCTGAAGACCGCCTTCGTTTGTTTGAGGGATTCTATCGCTCCCCGGACGATCGCGTCCGCCGCCGGAGCGGCGCCGGTCTCGGACTGGCCCTGGTTAAACACATCGTCGATGCCCATCACGGCTCGATCGACGTCGAAGGCCGTCTGGTGCGCGGAACGACTTTCCGGATCTTCTTGCCCGCGTCGGAGGTCTCGGCCGGTGCCGAGCCCACGGCATCGAGTAGCGGCTCTCCCATTTCGGCCCCGGCTGAAGGAAGCGGAAGTGGAGTGCTCCAGCCCGCAGACAACACCGCAGGCTGATGGTAGAATGTGCGGCGGCGCGAGCCGAACAGGTTCGGCTTGGCCGATGTGCGATCGTGACGGCATACGGAGGTTGCACTTATGGCTCGAATTCTGGTGGCCGAAGACGAAGAAGCAGTCGCAGCGGGACTACGCGACAACCTCGAATTCGAAGGGTACGAGGTGGTGCTGGCCAAGGATGGCGAGGCCGCGCTGAAGGCCGCAACGCGCGAGAATCCCGACCTGATCCTGCTCGACATCATGATGCCCGTCATGGACGGGCTCGAAGTATGCCGGCGGATTCGCGAGGCGGGATTCGTCGTACCGGTGCTCATGCTCACCGCCAGGAGCCAGGAAATCGACGTGGTTCGCGGCTTGGAAGTTGGCGCCGACGACTACGTCACCAAGCCTTTCAGCATCCGCGAACTGCTCGCCCGCATCAAAGCCGCCTTGCGGCGGACCGACGCCGGAAAAGGCCTCTCGCGGATCATGCGCATCGGCGACGCCACCGTCGATCTGGTCAAGGGACGCATCGAGCGCGGCGGCGCCGTTTACAATCTCGGCCATTTCGAATTGCAGATCCTGAAGATCCTCATCGAGCATGCCGAGGAGCCCGTCGACCGAAACATGCTCCTGGACGTCATCTGGGGCCTTGAAGGGTTCCCCGCCACCCGGACCGTCGATAACCATATTGTCAGCCTGCGGCGGAAGATCGAACCGGATCCCAAGCACCCCCGCTACATCGTTACCGTGCACAGCATCGGTTATAAGTTCGTACCCTAAGCAAGCGAATTGACCGGCGGCCGCACCCGCCCTCGTTTCCTCGAAGCGTCTCCGCCATGTGTCGGACCACCGGCAGCGAAAAGCGATGTTGGCAGCATTCCCGCCGCATGCGTATTGCGCTGTCTGTCTTGTTGCTGGTGCTCCCGGTTACGGCTTCGCTCGTGCTCGCGCGGTCCGGGCCAAAGTGGCGCGAGTACCCCACACGCTACTACATCGTCCATTCCGATCTTGACGAGGAAACGGTCCGCGAGGCGTGCCTTCGCGTCACCGCGATGGCCGATGAGTATCAGGATCGCACCAGCGGCTTCACCGGACGCATCACCACACGCCTGCCGTTCTTCCTTTTCGCTCGATTCGAAGATTACCGCGCGGCCGGAACCATCCCTGGGAGCTATGGCATGTACGACGCCCGGGCCAAGCGACTGCTGGCGACGCTCGAGCCCCCTGTGGGCGAGCGATCCTGGATCGTGGTTCAACACGAGGGCTTCCACCAATTCGTTGCCTCTGTGATCGGGGGCGACATCCCCGTATGGGTGAATGAGGGTCTCGCCGAGTACTTTGGAGCAGCGATATTCACCGGCGACGGGATGATCTCGGGCTTGGTTCCACCGGATCGGCTGGCGCGCATCCAGAGCGGACTACGGAACAACGAATTCATTCCCTTCCCGAAGATGATGACGATTGATGGCAAGACGTGGAACGCCGAGATCAAGAGGGCAAACTACGATCAAGCCTGGTCCATGGTCCACTTCCTCGCCCATGCGGAGGATGGGCGATTCCGTCCGTTTTTCGACGGGTTCCTTCGCGACGTCAGCCGGAAAGGTTTGGCCTGGGACATCGCCTGGCGGCGGAACTTCGGAGTCGGCGTGGAGGACTTCGAGGCACGCTGGAAGGCGTATTGGCTTGCCCAGCCGGAGAACCCCACCGGAGCCGAGTATGACCGCGCCGCCGTTGCCAAGTTCACCTCACTCCTCGCGCGGGCGACGGCGTCCGGCCAGCACTTTGCGGGATTCGACGCATTCGTCGATGCCGTCCGCAAGGGGGACATCCGCATGCCCCGAAACCAATGGCTGCCGTCAAGCCTGGGTGCCGGCGCTCTCGAGCAAATCGCATCGCTTTCCTGCAAGCTCGACTCTCCCCGGGCGCGTCCGCCACGCCTGGTATGCACCTCGGCGTCCGGGGCCGAGTGGACTGGTTCGTTCTCGTTAAAGGGAAAAGCCGTTGCGGAGGTGCAAGTCCGCCAGGGCAAGCGTTGAAGTGCTACTTGAACAGACCGGTTGTGGGTCAAGCCCCCAAACTGCCGATAAACCCGGAGAATCTGAAATCCACGGTTACGGGAAACGCATCATGAACTGCCGGCCCATAAAACGACACAAGCGACTGCTGGTCTGGGGCACTTCACTCACGCTCCTGGGCGGATGCCTGCCCGACAACTACTTCGCCCTGACCACACGGAACGTTGCCGTCGCCATCACCGACGGACTGATTTCGCTTGCCCTGAGCCCCCTCTTTGATTCCTTCGATCCCGGCTCCAACGGCGGCAGCGATAACGCCAACGATAACTCCAGCGACGGAAACTAATGCGCGGCGCCTAGCCTCCGCCAGAATGCAAATCTGCCCGTTCTGTTCGGTAACCAGCGAGTCGGGGCGCGTCCGATAGAATCAAGACCCCCGCCGAGCGGAACGTCCTGAATCAGCGTTCCCCCAATGAATCGTACACTTTCCGCGCCGGCATCGCTGGGGCCCCGTGCTCCCCGCGAATGATCCATTCCCGGCACCAGTCGGCGGAGGTTCCGCTGCCATGCCCATTGCTCATCGTTCCGCCTCAGCGACGGAAGCGCGCGCCCATCGCCGCCGCCGGCGGCTCATTCGGCCATCCTTCCAACTCCGATTCGCTGTGCCTGTCGCCGCCGGAGTTTTCCTCTTCTCGATGACCCTGGGTTTCCTCCTCAACGCGCTGATGCTCCAGGAAGCAAGGCACCAGCTTATCGCCCCGCAGGATGGAGCATCGATTGTCTGGCTGCTCGGCTTGATCTTCAGCGCCGCGTTCGGTGCGGTGGCGGGACTGGGCTTTCTCGTGTGGGTGGTTCTGGCCACGCGGCGCATCTGCGGCCCGCTGTCCCTCCTGGAACGCCAGATGAACGAGCTCGCGGACGGCCGAGTACCCCGGCTTCGCGGCCTGCGCCGACGAGATGAATTCCGCGAGCTGCATGCCGCCTTCGCCCGCGTCGTTCGAGCCCATCGCGTCACCCGGGAAGCCGAACTCAAACTGCTCGAAAAATCCGTGGACGTGGCTCGGGAGGCCATTGATGCCGACGGGGCCACGCAAGCTGACGCGCTTCGCAGACTTCGCCACCACCTGGCAACGCTCCGCCAGACGCTCAGTGACAACTTCAAACTTGAACCCTTCGCCGTCGAGCTCGCCCGCCAGCCACTTGCGAAACTGGAACGCACGTGACGATTCCGCAGCGGCTGCGTAAGCTGTGAACAGCCCTTATTTTCTTACGCCCATGTCGGACCCGCCTCGGAGCAGCGTATGGAACAGACGAACCCCGCAGCAAGCGCCGAGCATCGCCTGTTGGACCGAGCCCGACGCTGGATCATGCTCATCCTGATCTGGCTCATCGCCGTGTATGTCTACGACGTGGTCACGCAATCTCAGGAAGTTGCCATTGGTTTGATCGCTGCGGCCGCCACCATTGCGGTCAACCTGTACGCGCGCAAGAAAGCCGTCGACCAGGTCACGCCGAACTTCGCTTTCAATTTCTGGATGTATGTTCCGGCCGTCCTGTTTCTCGTGATTCCCATCGTCTTTCACATCGCCGTGTTCATTGCCCGTCAGGACCAGCGGTCCATCTGGCAGGATCTGGCTCAGGTCATGCCTTTCCTATTTAAGCTGGGACTTCCTGCCGCCGCGTTGCTTTGGACGTATTATCTCTTGGGCCGGTGCCGTGCCCGAATGAACGCACAAGCGGATAACACCTCCTGAGATTTCGCCGTCCCGCTGGAATACACCGGTCCCCGCTCGACCGGCGTTCATCCCCTCTTGCCCCCGGGCGATTCCGACGATAATGCAACCATGTCGTCCGACGACGCAGGCCATTCCCCTTCATCTTTGCCGAAGCGGACGCCCGAGGATGCATTCCTCATCGCCGCAGCCGCCGCGGGTGATCGCGCCGCCTTCTCAGAATTGATGCGCCGTTTCGACCGGCTCGTCCGCTACACGATCTTTCGAACAAGCGGCGATTTCGCTCGGCGCGATCCGCAGTGGCTCGACTCCGTGGCCTCGCTGACGTGGGCCGGCTTCGCTCGCTCGATCCGCCGCCCCGACCGCCCCGAGATCTCCAGCCTGGCCACCTATTTGATCCAGATCGCGCGAAACCAAACGCTCACCGAAAAGAGCCGCGCCGCAAAAGCGGCCGCCCCAGGGATGGAGACGTCGCCACCCGAACGGTCGCACGATCAAGACGATTCCGATCCGGCCGCGATTCTGGGGCGCTTCGAGCTGCTTGCTCAGCTTCGGGAATGTCTGTCCGAACTGGACGAGCCTGAGCGGAAAATGGTGTCCCAGATCGAGGCGCTTCTCGGCCGCCGCTGGGGCGAAGCCGCTCGAAAGCTGGGCGTCGCCGAATCGACGTTGCGCTCCCGCTGGCCGGGGTTTCTGCGCCTCATTCGCGAGCGCATGCAGCAGAAAACCGGGGTGGATTTCGCGCCGGACCAAGATCAGGCGGACTCCTGAAATGGAGTTGCAGAATATGAGCGGGAATCAATCAAAACTTCGAATCGAGTCGCTTCTGGCGGAGGCAGACTTCGCGGAGCGCGCCGGCGTGTTTCGAACCACGCCCGAGCAATCGGCTCTGGATGCGCTGACGCGCCGGATCGAGGCGCCTCGCGGAATTCGGCTCTATCGCTGGATTTCTGGCGCCGCAGCGATTGCCGCGCTCCTGGGCGCCGCGGCCGTACTTCGATTTGCCCCGTGGAATTCCACCCCTCGAATCGAGGAGCCTTCGCCGGCCAAGCCGGTGCTTCTCGCTGCATATCGCGGGTTCGATCGCTGTATCGAAGGCCCGTCCGGCGTTGCTTCCGGCGATTGCGCCCGGTTCGACGTCGACCGTGATCAGCGCGTCAGCCTTGCCGACTTTGCCGGAATTCAACGCTCGGCCGCCGGCACTCACTAACTCAGATTGGTGCAGGCAGACGTTCTCGAAGGCCCAACACGGTGCCGCTGGTCAACACCATCATGGCCATCGCCAGCATGCCCCATTCCGAAACCGTAGGCACGTCTCCGCTGCTGAACGTCGCCGTCTTATTGGTCAGGTAGACGAAATCCCCGGTATTCGACCCATTGTCGTCGATGGCGTTGCCCGCAACCCAGAAAGTGACCGGCCCCACATCCATGCCAGGGGACTGCCACTGGAGCACGTAGTCCACCGCGTTTCCATTGGCCGCCCAGTTGGCTACCGAGTTGTCCACGCCCGTCGACGTGTGGTTAACGAAGACCTGGGCACCGGAATTGAAACGCGTGTTCGTCGTGTCGCTGAGAAGGAGCGTTCCCACATGGTTACCGACCGGATCTTCCACGCTGATCTGGAATCCGCCCCCGACCTGAACCGGGTCAGCTACGCGAACGATCAGGTTGTAGACCGTGTTTGGACTGTAAAGGGTCGGCGCTCCGCTGAGGGATACCGAGCCCGAACCCACGTTACTGCCGTGGCAAACCATGCATGTGGCTCCGCCGCTGGCCGGGCTTCCGGTCCGCCCTGACGGAGGATTGGATCGAAACGCCCAGGCGTTTGTGGCGAAAGCCGCGCAAGCCAGAGGCACGAGCAGCGTGGCGAGACGCTCAACCTTCATGCTTCTCCCCCCTTCACGAGTTCCGATAACGCATCACGGCCCCGGCATCGGGCACGGCCTGTCAAACGCACTCCCCTGCCTCCGTAAACCAAGGCCATGCGGAAGATGCAGTGTACCAAGGAAAAGAGACGACCTCAAAGAACTGCCCGCTCAAACAGACGGAGGCGGCCCCCCTTGCCAACGAGGCGATCCATGCGCCGCGGCCCTTCAGCCCTGCATCTCGGATTGGGCCTGATTCGCAGCCGGGCCGTAGTACGCGTCGGAATCCCTCCCACCACGAGATCATCGGTTCGCGGCTGCAGGTTCACGGTTTTCAGCCCAAACCCACGCGGCGGATTCACCGATATACCGGTAACTCGACGACACGGCTCTGCCGGCGGGAGGGCTCTCCGCGCGGACCGGCGGGCGTCGATGATCTCGGGAATGGGCATGAGTTCCACGATCCAAGCGATCATCTTTAATGCGAGCGAGGAGGCCGCCGCTGACCTCCGCGAGCACATCTATGCCCTGAACTTTGTCAGGGTCAACGGCGAAGTTTCGGATGCCTCCGGGCTCGCCGAATTGCTTGCGAACTCGTCGCCGAATCTGGCCTTCTTCTTTCTTGGACCTGATCCAGCGGAGGTCATCGCCCTGATCGACGAGGTTTCCGCCCGATACCCCGGGCTGGCGATGATCGCCATCGGTCGCAACACGAACCCGGAGTCCATTCTCGCCCCGATTCGTGCCGGATGCGATCAGTTCGTCTGCTGGCCGATTGATCCGAACGACCTTGCCACAGCCGTCAGCCGCGTGGCAAGCAAACGCCTGCTGACGCGATCCACCAGCCAGTGCATCTGTATCACGGCCGCAAGCGGCGGCGTTGGCGTCACGTCACTGGCCAGCAATTTGGCTCTCGAAATCGGCCAGTTGACCGCGAAGCCCTGTGCCCTCGTGGATCTGGATTTCCAGTTCGGCGATCTGGCGTTGCTGTTCGATTGCGACCCCAAGTACACGTTTTACCATCTGGCCGACTCGGGGGCTCACTTCGATCGCACCGTTCTGGAAAGCGTCGTCAGCAAGTTCCCTGGGACCAACGTCGTGCTGCTGCCGAGGCCCGAGAAAATTGAGCAGACCGAAGGCATTACCGCCGACGTCGTTCACCGTGCCATCGAACTGCTCACGAGCACCTACGAATTCGCCGTCGTCGATGTGCCGCGACGGCTTGATGCCTGCACGAACGCCGCGCTCGGGCAGGCGGACAAAATTCTCATTGTCTGCCAGTTGATTGTCCCAAGCCTGAGAAACGCCGTCCGCTACCACGACGCGCTTATGCGACTGGGCATTCCTGAAGACCGTCTGGAGGTCATCGTAAACCGTTCGGACGCCACAGGCGGGCGCGTCACCACGAAGGACATTGAAGAGGCCATCAAGAAGCCCGTCTTCGGTGTCGTGCCCAACGACTACCACTACGTCGCCCGCTCTCTTGATTTCGGCCGACCCTTCTCCACTGCGGAACGCAACAGCTCCGTTCGCACCGCCATCGCCAAGATCGCCAGGTCTCTGGTGGGGGATGCCGCCAGGGCGGATACATCTGCCGAGAACCGGCGAGGATTCCTCAGCCGACTTCTTTCGAAATAAGGGAAACCCGCCGAGTCCATCGTGCCGAGCCAAGTTGGAATCCGGATGACCTCAGTCCGGCTCCGAAGTGTCCGAGCTTCTGCAGCTTCGGTCAGGAGCGGCCGCCGGAAGCTCCGGACTGTTCGCCCCCATTCCCGATCAGAAGCTCCGGTCAACGATGAAGTCAGCCATGGCAGCGAGCGACGCCTTCGCATCGCTGTCCGGCAGGTCACTCAGGCAGGTTCGTGCTCGGGACACGTAGCCGCGGGCCGCGTCCAGCGCATGGTTCAGGCTTCCTGATTCGGACAGCAGCGATCGCAGGGCGAGCGAATCGTCCGAGCGGTCCGTCAGGAGCAAGTCCTTCACCTTCCGAGCAACGCTTTCGGACGTGTGATGGAGGGCATGGATGACCGGCAGAGTAACCTTCCCCAGGGCCGCGTCCCGCCCCAGCGTCTTCCCCACGACGGCCTCGCTACCGGTCACATCGAGCACATCGTCAACGATCTGGAAGGCCACACCCGCGCTCAGTCCGAATTCGCGCATGCGCTGAATCACGTCTTGATCCGCCCCTGCGAATCGGGCTCCAAGCTCGCAAGACACGGCCGTAAGTGCGCCTGTCTTTCGCTTCAGAATCTCGAAGTACGTTGCCTCGGTGACGTCCAGCGTTCCCGCGTGGTGATTCTGCAGCAGCTCGCCTTCGCAGACTTCATTGGTGGCCGCGCCAATGCGCCGGGAGGCGTACTGGTCGTCCAGGCTGCTGCACAGGTGAAAAGCGTGGCTGATCAAGAAATCGCCCAACAGCACGGCCGCGACGTTTCCCGCAATCCGCCCCACCGTCGGCTGGCGACGCCGCTCCGTCGCCTCATCGAGCACGTCGTCGTGGACCAGCGTGGCCATGTGGACCATTTCGACCACGGCCGCGAGCGCAGGATGCGCGGGGCGAAGCCGGCCGGCTGCCTTACCCGACAGAAGAAGCAACGCCGGTCGGAGCATCTTTCCCCGGTACGACCGAACCGTATCGCACAAGGCACCGAGAAACGGAAGATCAGACTCGATTTCCGCGTCAAAAATCGTGACGCACTCGGCAAGTTCGTCGCCGATCGGGGCATATAGTTCGGTCAGCGTTGTAGATAACTGGATCATGGATAACGGAGTCTTCTTCGGGTGTACCGGGTCCGCCGCGCGTGGAGGCGTTCCGAAAACAGCATTCTAAACGCGCCGCAGCTACTCTCCAGCAGCTTTCGAAAGTTTTGAAAGTAGCGAAAAGCGGAGGCTCTTATCGTTCCGCAATCACCCGACCGGCCCGCCAGGTTTCCTCCAATGCGCGAGCGGATTCCCCCCTGCCGTTGGCGTCGAATGCAGGCGGCCCTTTCCGCCTCGGGACCCGCTCCCCGACTTTCCCGCTCGATAAATTAAGATTTCGCGAATTCCGATACCGTCCTTATGAGCGTCTGCGAATTGCCCTCGATGACCGCCATTGCCCCCGTGGGGGCCCGCCGGGGTTGGTGGGAGAGCGCCCTGGAATGGGTCGTGGACGCTCGCTCCCGCAGGGTCATATCGTTGGTTATCGGAATCTGGATCTTGAACGCGTTCGATCTGGCGTTCACCGTCCTGTCCCATGAGCAGGGCATGCTCCACGAGTCGAACCCCGTGGCGAGCTTCATCCTGAGCCTGGGGACACCGTCGATCGTGTGCTACAAGATCGGCCTGGTCCTCCTCGGGAGCTATCCGCTGCTGCGATTTCGGTCCGCACGGATAGCCGAGATGGCGGCCATGACCGTGCTCATCGTCTATGCGATGCTGGCCGTCCGCTGGTCCTCGTGCTACGAGCTTTACACGCTGTCGTTCTATCACACGCCCAACCTGGCCAGCGCCGGACCCCCTATTGCCCCGGCCATTCCCTGACCCATAATGCGCGGCGATCATGTCGCGCCTCATCGACATCAGTCCGCCGTTGGATCCCGCTCTGGCTGTCTGGCCGGGCGATACCCCCCTATCGCGCCAAGTGCTGCTGGACATGGCCCGCGGCGACAACCTGACACTTTCCTCCCTTACCGCGACGGTTCATTTGGGAGCACACGCAGACGCCCCAAGCCACTACGGGAAGGATGCGGCGACGATCGAGCAGCGGGCGCTGGAGCTCTATCTTGGGCCATGCGAAGTCGTGCGTGTTGCCGCCCAGCGGGGCCGGAGGTTGGGACTCGATGCCCTGCCGCCCCGGATCACCACGGAGCGCGTTCTGTTTGCCACGGGAACGTTTCCGGACCCGCGGAACTGGAACAAGGACTTCGCGGCGTTCGAGCCGGCGCTGATCGATGCCCTGGCTTCGCGCGGCGTCCGGCTGGTGGGCATCGATACGCCGAGCGTGGACCTGTTCGATTCGAAGGACCTGCCGTCGCATCAGGCGTTGCTGCGGAATGACATGGCCGTGCTTGAGGGACTTGTTCTCACCAACGTTCCGGCCGGTGTGTACGAGCTGATCTCCCTGCCGCTCAAGCTGGTGGGTTTCGATGCGAGTCCCGTGCGGGCGGTGCTACGGAAGACGGAATGCTGAATTCGGAATGCGGAATCCCGAGCGCAGAGCATGGCGCCACGACCAACTCGGCGTGCTTGCTCTGGAAGAACAGGAAAGCCGCGAAGCGCTTTCGGGGGAGCCAAATTCCACATTGAGTTTGAGGAAGCATTCCGGGAAGCGAAGCTGCCGGAACGGCCGGACTACGAGCGAGCGAACGACTTTCTGATTCGCGCTCGCCGAACGGCACTTAACGACGAGGCATGATGAATCCAGCAAGCTGCAGCAACACTGACTCTCTGGATCGTGCCTGGCTTTCGCTGGAGGGCCTGTCGCTTGGCGATGCTTTCGGCGAGTGCTTCTTCGATCCGTCCATGCGCGAGTCCCTTGAGAGCCGGGAGTTGCCCGACGGACCGTGGTTCTACACCGACGACACGATGATGGCCTGGAGCGTTGTGGATGTGCTGGCCGAACATGGGACGGTTAATCAGGATCGGCTCGCGCAGCTCTTCGCCGACAGGTTTCGCAAGCAGCCGAATCGTGGGTATGGTGCAGCAACTATTGGACTGTTGGAGCGCGTGGCCACCGGATTCGGCTGGCGAAGTGAAGCCGCCCGCCTCTTTGATGGCGACGGATCGATGGGGAATGGCGGGGCAATGCGCGCTGCGCCAGTCGGTGCCTACTTTGCCGATGACCTCGACCGCGTTGTCTCTGAGGCAAAGGCCTCCGCTGCGGTCACACATGCCCATCCCGAGGGCCAAGCTGGTGCCATCGCAATTGCTGTGGCGGCTGCCATGGCATGGCGCACGCGCGATGACTCAAACCAGGCGAGCGGTGTCCTACTCAGAAAAGCCTACGACTTGACTCCCGATGGTCTGACCCGCGACGGTATCGGGCGGGCTATGGAAGTTGGCCCGACAGCTACGTCGCAAGATGTTGCCGTCGCTCTGGGGAGTGGCCAGAGGCTTCTCGCATCCGACACGGTTCCTTACGCGATCTGGTGCGCCGGCCGTCATCTCACCGATTTCGAGGAGGCATTATGGAACACCGCAGCAGGCCTGGGCGACGTTGACACCACTTGCGCCGTGGTCGGTGGGATTGTGGCATTGGCCGTTGGCGGTGAAGAGCTACCAAGGGAATGGTTGCGCCGTCGCGAGCCGCTGGAAAAGTGAGGCCAGATGCTTGTACCGCAGCCATCGGACCGGCGGCTGAAACCGCCGGCAACGATCGTGTGCCCTTCGGGCGAAGACGGCGACAGCGATGGCGTGCGAATGCGGACAATGTCTTTTGCTGTTCCGCAGGAATCGAACCGTACGGTTCAGCTCAATCAAAAAACCGAAACCGAATGATCGCCCAGAGGGCGGGAAAGCCGTCGAGCCAACTGATTTTCTTGCCCTCGTCGCGGGCCCGGCCGGCGTAGCTGATGCCCACTTCGTAGACCCGCCAATGCCGGCCCTGGCGACTGCGGCGGGAGACCTTGGCGGTGAACTCCGGCTCGAAGTCGAAACGGTTGCAGCGGAGTTTCAGGCCGTCGAGCACCTCGCGGCGGAAGACCTTGTAGCAGGTCTCCATGTCCGTCAGGTTGAGGTTGGTGAACATGTTTGAGGCGAGGGTGATCATGCGGTTGCCGATCATGTGCCAGAAGCGATCGACGCGGTGGGCGGCGCCGCCGCGAAACCGCGAGCCGTATACCACGTCGGCGCGGTCCTCGATAATGGGCTTGAGCAGGTAGCCGTAGTCTTCCGGGTTGTACTCCAGGTCGGCGTCCTGAATGAGAATGATGTCGCCGGTGGCGAGCTGGAATCCCTCGCGAAGCGCCGCCCCCTTCCCCCGGTTGACCGATTGAAGTTTGACGACGAGGTCCTGATCCGGCCAGCGGGCCTTGATCCGCGGGTAGAGGTCCCGCGTGCCGTCATTGGAGGCGTCGTCGACAATGACGATCTGCTTGGGCATGCCCACGTCGACGGCGATGACGCGGGCGAGCAGCAGCTCGAGCGTGTCGGCTTCGTTGAAGACAGGGATGACGACGGTGAGCTTCATGCGGAGAAGGCAACAGGCAACGGGCAACAGCCAACAGTGAAGAAGCGTCGAAGATGACCGGACTCGCGGCGGAACATCAGGACGGATCAAACTCCGAGAAGCCGCGGGCGAGCAGGTCCTGGATGTCGATAAGGCCGAGGAGCCGGCCGTCGTCATCAACCACGGGAAGCTCGTCGATGGCGTGGCGGCGCATCAGTGCCAGACCCTCCACAACGCGAGCGTCGGCCGAAAGACGCTTGGGATTTCGCGTCATTTTCTCGGAAACGGGGCGATCAGCGGCGTAATCGCGTTCCTTGAAGAGCCGGAAAAAATCGCCGTGCGTGATGATGCCCAGGAGAAGCCGCCGGTCATCGACAACGCAGGCCGCACCGGCGCGATGCGGCGCGCGGAGGATCGTCTCATGACACTCGGCGAGGGTCGTCTCCGCGCCTACCGTCGGGCAATCCTGACCGGTACGCATGATCTCGCCCGCCTTCATCAGGAATCGCCCAAGCGCCCCGCCGGGGTGGTAGCTGGCGTATTGCTCCGGCTGAACGGCTTTCACCTCCATGACCGTCAGCGCGAGCGCATCGCCCATTGCCAGCATGGCCGCAGTCGAGGAACTGGGCGCCAGGCGGAGCGGACAGGCCTCTTCCGTCCGGCCAATGTCGAGCACGAAGTCCGCCAACTTCGCGGCGGCGGAATCGGGCCGCGCGGTGAGAAGGATCACACGACATCCCAGGGCACGAAGCCGGGGCAGAAGCTCGACCAGTTCGGAGCTACCGCTCTTGGACAGGGCAAGGATCACGTCGTCGCCGTGGACCATGCCCAGGTCGCCGTGGAGGGCTTCGACAGGATGCAGACTGAAACTGAGCGTGCCAGTGCTGGCAAGCGTGGCCTGGATCTTGTTGCCGACGAGACCGGCCTTGCCCATGCCCGTGACGCAGACACGCCCTCGACAATCAAGAATCGCGCGAACGGCGCCCGCAAAAGAAGCATCCAGCCTCCGGGCGGCGTCCTGAATCGCGGCGGATTCGGCGGTCAGGATGCGCCGACCTGCGGACAGCAGCGCGGCGTCCGTCGAACGCGCCTGGGGCGCCGCGACGGAGCTTCCTGCCGGGGTTCTCGACAAAGTGGGTGTGTCGGGGTTCATTCAGCCTCGATCACTTCGGTTCGTCAATTACCGTCTCGATATCGGACACGGATCCACTCGCGGCGGATTCCGCGATCGACAAGTCCGTCGACAACGCGCTTTACATCCGAAGATAACTCGCCGTCGGCCTTTGACCGCATTGCCGAAGGCGCCACCATCGTGATGCGGACATTCTCGCCACGTTCGACGCTCTGCACAATGCCGCGGGCGATGTCGTCAAGTGAAGCTGGCTTTCCGCCCGCAGACAGCCCGCCTCCGGGATCAAGCTCGATCTCCACTTCCGCCCGCCGGTCGCGGGATTCGATGGAAATGACGCAATTGGTCCCGATCGGAGGAATAGCGTCGGTGTTGGTACTGAGCCAGAGGGCCTCGTTGTCCGAGGTGTGCGACGAAGCAGGACTGATGAGGGCCATGTCGAAATCGACAACGCAAATGACGGTGCCTTCAAGATCGGCGAGAAACCTCCCCTCGGGCGATGACCGCGACCCGGCGAAGACCCAGTCGATGTCGTCGAGCGGCTTATCCGTGTTCTTGTCGAGAAGCCATCGGGCGGCCGGTACAGGGTCCCGGTGGCCGGAGGCATCGCACTGAATCATGATCCGCAGCGATTCCCCGGTGGCCGGAATCGCGCGCTGCTTCTCCATGTCGTAGCGCGGCGGAGAGCCGGGCTCCAGGCCCATGAGTCCCATGGCGTGATAAATATCGCGTGGACGAGCGGGAACCACCAGGATGCTTTCGTGTTCGCGGGTCATGGGGCTGCACGCGAGCAGCTCCAATGGGCCCTCCCGCAGAACGACGCGCGAATCGACCTCAACCGCTCGCCGCTTCCAGTCGATTCGTATGCCCTCGACAAACTCCTTGGCTGCGTCTTTGGCGGATTCGCTGCCGGATGGAAGGGCCTGCGGAGCAGCCTTCGGCTGCCCGGCATCGGCCGCGACGTGCGGAACGGAGAGAATTGCGCCGGCGCTGAGGACCACCGCCGCGAATCTCAGCCGCCTGCGCGCTATGCGTGTGATCTGTAGGACGAGCGATCGGTCAGACGCCGCCATCATTCACGCTTTGCGAAACCGGGGTAGGCCAATTCCTCCTGCTCCGACTGGATCAGGATTTTCGGCTTGATGAGGATGAGCAGAACCTGCTCGTCTTTCACCATCGTCCGCGAGGAATAGAGCCGCTTGAGGAGCGGTATGCGCGAGAGAATGGGAACGCCCGCTTCGACTTCGGTCTCGCTCGCCAGCTTTTGCCCGCCGATGAGCAAGGTCCCGCCATCCGGCACGGAGACCAGGGTCTGAACGCGCTGCGCGGACAGCGTGGGCAACTGGACAAAGGCCTGGTTGGCGCCCGTACCACCGCTGAAGTTGAACGTCTGGAGGTCGAGCAACCGGGTCACGCCGGGCGAGAGAAGCATCATCACGTAACGGCGGTCCGCGGTGACAGTCGCGCGGACAAAGAGGCTGGCACCGGCGTCAATCGTTCCCGTGATGGGAGCCTGAGCAACAGCACCTTGGGCGACGACCGGCTGAAGCTGACTGATGAAATTCTGCTGAATGGTCACCGCGATCCAGGCGGACGCCCCATTGAAGACGACGAGGCGCGGCGCCGTGAGAACCGTGGTGCGCGAATCAGCCTGGGTGGCGCGAATCAGGAAATCCACCTGGATATTGTCCAGGAAGCTGCCGAACACGTTGAGCGCCGGCGGGATGGACTGGCCGCCGAAGCTGCCCGGAACGTCGGACGGAAGATTGGCGGGGTTGGTGAACCCGAGAACGCTGTTGTTGACCGGGACAGGGGTGAGCTGCCGACCGGCGCCGCCGTTGGCCTGGGGCACCAGGAACGGGCGGCTATATGGCTGGGCCGGAGCGTTACCCGGCGTAGTCAACGGGAGGCCGGTATTGGGCGGTTGAGAGCCGAACCCCAGACGCGAGAACGAACGCGGAAGCAGCAGATTGCTTCCCAGCACCGGATCGGTGAGGGGACCCGTGCCGCTGTCGACGAAGTCGTACCCGGCGTTGCCCGCATTCAGAACCACGTCGAGGTCGATACCGATTTCCTCGAGGTAATGGCTCGATACCGTAATGAAGAGTGCCTCGACCGAAATCTGGATGGCGCGCTCGGCGCGAAGCTGCTCCAGAAGACCCACGATCCTGCCGTGCGCCGCGGCGTTCTGCGTGACGACAAGCTGGCCGTTGAATTGATCGATCCGGCCGACGTCGCCGCCGTTCCTGTGCCAACTGTCCTGATCGACGTTGTTGCGAATGATATCCGAGAGCTGCTCCAGGAGTTCCTTCCGCCGTGGATCCTCTTCGGCTTCGTCATCGTCGTCGTCGCCAACGCGCCACGGCATCGACGAAGATTCGATGGCGGGCTTCGCCGTGGTGGTCGCATGGCGCAGGTCGGGCACCGGAGCGTCGGTGAAGTTAGGTAGCTCCATCAGGAGGTCGGTCACGTCGTAGACGACCGTATAGGTCGACCGGCGAAGCTTGTCCCTCGTGGCCACGTTGATGACGCCGTCCTGGACGGCGAAATCCAGCGGCACTCCCGCACCAGCCTGGTCGAGAACCTCCGTCAGCACTTTGCGCAGGGAGATTTCCTGCGGCAACGTGAGATCGACGGTTACGGAACGCTCGACTCCCGCTGTCGACAGATCGTGCCAGTCCACCACGATGTTGAGACCGTGGGTATCCGCCAGGCGCTCCACCACCTGGTTGAACGGGACTTTGGGGAAGTCGACGGATGTTGGTCGGTCCAGCGCACTGATGAGCTGACGATCCACCCGCGTCTGGCCGGGAAGGATGCGCTCCGGCCGCGAGATAATCTCCAACCAGTTGTCCGGATAGTTGATTTCCTCGTGCCAGGGAATCTTGGCTTCTTCGACCTCGAGCAGAGACTTCCGCTGCTGCCGGTAGAATTCCTCTTTTGTGTCGCGTTCTTTGCGGTAAAGGCGTTGGTCCTCAAGGATGTCCATGAGCATCCGCGCGGGGCGGTAGGATGGGTCGATGACCACCACCTGCTGGAGCGTGTTCAAGGCCGCCTCAAGGTCGCCGTCCTTGCGATGCTGCTCGGCCTCTTCCATGAGGGCGTCGACCTGTCGCTCGCGATTAGCCTCATAATCCTTCAGCCGCTTGCTGCGCTGCTGGAGGATCTCCTCCCGCGTTTGGGCCACCTGCTCTTCCAGGTATTTCCGCTGGGATTCAGAGACGTAGTTCGAAAGCGACTTGAGCTCCGCATCGAGATTTTCGTACTTTCTGTAAGGCTCGGCAAACTGACGCGCGGCGTCGAGCACCTGGCGGGCACGAACGAGCGCCTGCTGAGCTTCGTCATATCGATTCTTGGAGACGAGATCGCGGATGTCGCGTTCCAGTTGCCGGTAGTTGGCAACGGCACGTTGCCAGTTGATTTCGTCCAGGCGGCGAATGCGCTCGGCGAGCGATTCGGCGCGATCGGCCGCGATATTCTCCCTGTGGGCACGGACGAGCTCCAAGCCCTGGACGGCCTCCGGTAAACCGGGAACAAGTTCCAGCGCCGACTGGAAGCGTTGGACCGCTTCGTCGTACTGGGCGCTCTGAATCAGGTCCTGGCCTTCACGTGTCAACTGGCGTGCTTGCGCGACCTCGTCGGACGAGGGGCGATCCGGGCGGGTACCACGGCGCTCGTCGGTATCGGCAGGCGCCTCGCCGGCGGCCTCGATCAGGTCCTGTCGCGCGGCGGCACGCCCTTCCCCACCATCCAGTCCGGCCAGATGTGTCCTGGCCGCTTCGCGGAGGGCAGGAGCCGCGTACTCGTTTTCTATGACGCGATTGAGCAACTCGCGAGCCCGCGCCGGGTCGTTGTCATCAATCGCAGTCTCGGCGTCTTCCAGATCGCGGAGAGCCTTTTCGTACATCGTCAGCGCCACCTGCACGCGTTGCAGGTAGTCGCCGCGACGAGTCTGTTCGTCACTGGACAGCGCTTCGGGATCGATCGCCACCAGCAGCTCTTGCGCGGCGAGATAGTCGCCCTCGTCGAAGAGCTTGACGGCCTCCCGCAGCCGTTGCGAATCGTCCTCGGCAAGAGCCGGTCGGGGGGAGGCTAACAACACCAGCGCGACCAGGGGCAGCGCGGCTGCTCGGAACACCTGAAGGCTTCGCAAGGGAACTCCTCCTCGTGGAAACGCGGGCGTTTCACCTTCGGCAGGGCCCGCAACACGCTCCTCCACCGCTCGTCGGAAGGCCGCGCCACAGGCAGGTCATTGCAGGAGAGCCCTCCGCCGGGAAGGCCGGTCTCCTCCGCCGCATCGCAAGCGCCTCAGCGATGCTGAACGGGGCGCGATTCTAGGGTTACGCTCCGCTTGTCGCAAGCGCCGGTTTTCCGGATTGCCGGAATTCCAGCCCGCCACATACGGCCCTTACGGCCCCGCCCCGCGAGGAGGCTGCCAGACCATGTCGGTGTACCGCTTCTTCTCGGGGTGGATCTTGTCCACGGCAACGAAACGGATGTCGAGCCTGCCGCGCTCATCGACGAGGACGGCCGCATCGGTCTTTCCGCCCGCCGGGTACGTCGCCCCCTCGCGCGATGCGCCGCGGGAGCGTTCGCGGAACGGCACGTCGAACTCGAGGTCGATGAGCGCCACATGCGCATCGAACTGAACCAGGGCGTTGTCGACCCCGGCACCACCGAAGCGATCGGGAATCGCAGCGCGCGTCGTCCGGGCCAGCGGTCGTCCGACCTCGAATCGCTCTCTCGTCTTGACCCAGTAGCCCTCGAACCACTGAAAGAGCTCCGCGGTGACTTCCTTGCGCCTCGCATCAGCGCCGGTTACGAAGAACTCGTGGATCGGCGGAACCGCGACAGGCGAAGACGGTTCCGTCCAGGGACCCGGAACGAAAATAACGGTGGCCATATCCGGGTTGTCGAACTTGTTGGGTTCTCCCACGAGCCGATTCAGCAGGTTGACGCGCACCCGATACTCATAAGTTGCTTCGGGCTCGACGCTTCCTTCCGCGGAATCGATCACCCAGAACTGGACGCGCGGCAGATGCTCACGGGGCTTCTCGCCGGGTTCGCCCGGTTGCTGTCCGGGACCGGGACCGCCCGGCCCTCCCCGTTGCCTCTGCCGCCGAAGGTCGCGCTGCTTCTGCTCGGCGCGTTGCATGAGATCCTGGGCGCGGTTCTTCTCGGAGCGGGTGGCCGAGGCGTCGTTGTGGGCAATATCGAAGAGTGTGTTGTAAATGCGAATGCATTCTTCTTCCGTATCCGCCTTGTTCAACCGGTTCTCCAGGTCCTGGAGTCGCTGTGAAAGTGTCTCCACCTGAGGGGCTTCCGATTCCTTTTCTTCCGCCGGTGCGGCGACTTCCTCCTCCTGCCCGAAATCGTAGCGATCGACGGGGCGCGGCGAGGGTTGCACGGGGCTGAGATACTCGTCGTCCTGCTGGACCAGTTCGCGCCGGGGGATCAATTCCGCGAAGCGCCATACGTCGCCGGAGATGATTCCGTACAGAATCGGGCGGAGCAAGTCGAGCTGCGTCCGCGGATCGGTCAGCTTCTCGCGGAATTGGGTATAACGTGTCAGATCATCCACGGGGACAACGATCTGCCGCCCGTCTTCTTCAAGCGTCAACTTGGGAACATCCCGGATTCGTTCGATCCCGGGAGCGGGCTCCGGAGGAATGGTCTGCCAGTCGTCGTCGGACCAGCTTCCATCCGGGCGCTGGGCGCGACGTTGCATTTCGATGGGGCCGAAGAACACATCCCGGCGCGTGTTGCCGTAAGCCTGGGCCTGGAGGTCCTCCTGCTTGCGGCGATCAAAGACGGTGGTGCAGGTCACCCAATTCCGCGCGAACGTGTACACACCGCCATCGCGATCTTCGCGCAGCCAGCTCCTGCCTTGCACGCAAGTCGGCGCAGGGGGCTTAAGCACATCGACAAGCTTGGCGCCGCCGATGATCACCTCAGGGGGATCGATGATCGGAATTTCCGGACCGAGCGGAGCGGCCAGCGTCAGAGGATCGTCCAGGCCGAGCTTCGGAAACGGGTTGAGCATCTGCTCGAACTCGACTTCCAGCGGCTGAGGAATCTGCGACTGAGGCGTGGCCTGGCGAAGTCGTTCGCGCACCTCGTTGGCCTTGGTCGCGAGCACGTCGTCGACCTGCCCGGGGGAAACGGGCTTGCCGTTTCCGAGGTCCATCTGATTGGGCGAAGCGATCAGGTAACGGACCACACAACCCAGAAGCACGAGGGCGGCGAGGCCGATGACTGCTTTCTCCAGATGTCGTTCCAGGGGACCAACAATCTGTTTGGCCATGGTACGTTAACTCCCAATCAGGTGATCATCCGCTGCCGAACGCCCTACATCGAACACCGCAATCGAACCAGCCCGCCCGACTATGGTTCTTCCTCCGGGGGCGCCGGGCACGAAATCCCGTAATTGTCGCAAACGATCGGCGGCATGAGCGGGCGGAAGACGTCGCCCAGCATCACCACATCGAAATCCATGACGACACTGACAACCGGACCGGAACCGTAGATCTTGCCCATCATGTTGCGATTCACCGGCTCGGCGACATAAGAAACACGAAGCAGTGTGTAGAAGCTGTTGGCACAGAGCTTTTCAACAAAGCGGCTGATTTCCCGCTGGTCCATCACCAGCTTGAGGGTGAACTGCTTCACCTCGTAAAGGGGGCTGTTCGCGTTGTGCGTGAAGACGTTGGCGGAGGTGGCGGGCGGCAGGGCCGGATCGCGCCCACCCGGCGCCGCACCGATGATCGAGGACTCCTCTTCCGGTTCGATGTATCCGGTAAAGACCCGGATCGAAATGATGTCCTTGACGGCCATCGTTCCCACCCAGCGGGGCGTCTCGTTCGCCTTGAGCTCATCGGCCACTTCGTTGTTGGTGGCTTCGATGGCCTGGATGACATCCTTTTGAACCCAGTAGGCGATCTGGGCATGCCAGCAATCTTCCGGAAATGGTGCATCGACGGTGCCCGTTTCGGTCATCGTGCCGTAGAAGTCGAGACTGGGAACGGGCTTGTATTCCCGCGTGGCCGGCGCGTCGATGGGCGTGGCATAGAGATAGATCCGCTGGGCGGCCGCCATATTCGCCCGGGCGGCGGCGTCGAGCCTGGCTCCGGCGTACGTCAGGATGCCGGCCGGCGTCTTTTCCGGCCCGGTGACTGGCCGAGGCGGTCGCGCCGCCCCCTCCCCCTCTTTCCCGAACTGCTCGCGGTAGAGCTCATCCTCAATCCGATCCTTCATGAGGTCGATGGCAGCCTGGTCGGCCGGTTGCCCCCAGCGGAGCTTCTCCGTATCGAGCAGGGCACGCATGGCCTTGTTGTATTCACGGCGGAACTTGCGCCGCTGCTCATCCGTCCCGGTCGGAAAGACGCCTTCGACCAGCGGCTCCCAGCCATACAGCGTATTGGCCTTGGCGAGTACGGCGTCGTAGTCGGCACGGGCCGCGGCGATGCGTTCCTCTTCGGCGCGGATCACGCGGTCGTTCACAGCCGACCCGCTCAACTGGTTGAGGCTGCTGTAGAGGCTGCGCGCCTTGTCCATCTCCTTGGGCACCCGACCCATGGCCTGGACTCCGGTCACAAGCAAGGCGATGCCCAGCAGTGCCAGGCCGATAGAGGCGATGTAAAAAGCATGTCGCTTGAGGAAGTCCATTCAATATGCTCCCGTGCGGTCCCCGGAGAAATCGCCGTTCGGCTGGGCCGCGACGATCAACCGCCCTCGGTGCCCTCACTTCCCGGTTCCCCTTCCGGAGATTCCGCCACCTCGAGGAACTCTTCGGGAATATCCGAAAGGACCACGTCCGCATTGATGCTGAATTCCCAATCGTCCGTCCAAAGCTCGTTCGTAACCGGATCGTACTTCAAGGTCTCATCCACCCCGCGGGAGCCCGGACGACCGAAGGGGCTGGCAGGCGCCTCCAGCTCCGCCTCGAGCTTGCGTCCGTCGACCAGGTTGATGCGGTCGAAATAGAAGCCTTGCCCGGGCTTCCGGCCGTTCTCGCGTAACGGTTTGATGAAATTCTCATTGATAAACGCGGCACCGCCGGCATTGGGCGTTCGGCAGGTGATACGCAACCACATGCCCGGCTTGATCTCCTCTTGCGGAAGGAGCGGCGGCGGTGCCTCGACAAGATTGGGCCAGATCAGCAGGTGGATGTCCGACGTATACTGGATATCCATCGACTGAATCCGCACGATGCGCCGCTGGGACCGAGGCGGCCCCCCTTCCTTGATCTTCTCCGCGAGCTCCGGACCGGTATCCGCCGATGCCAGTACCGGGTCCGGCTGGGGAAGGGACTGGTGTACGACTTCCATGATGCGCGGAATAAGAACCTTGTTTTCCTGAAGCTGGACCAGGGTCTCCGTGGTGCTGCGCTCGCTGACGCCCTGTCCGCGCAGGTCGCTGAGTTCCTTGCGGAGGATGTCTCCGGCCTGGTTGACTTCGGCGGCCTTGGCGCGATCCCCAAGACTCGGCGGCGGGCCGTTGTTGATGACGTTGACGGCGTCGTCGACGCCCGCCACGCGAACTTGCTCGGCCTCCCGCGCCCCCGATGCCAGCGCCCGCATATCCGAAGTCTGGCGGAACCAGACGATCCCGCCGGCCAGAACCAGACAAGCCGCCGCTGCCGCGAAGGTGGGCTTTTTCTTGCGCCACACAATCTGCTTGGCGATCTCGACGGGCAAAAGATTGCTGGTCACGCGGGCTTGGTCGATTCCCTGCAACGCGAGGCCGATAGCCGCGGCAAACGCCGGCTGAAACTCCATCGCCGGAATCGGAGCGGGCACGCTCAGTTTCGCGAAGCTCTTGGGAACTTCGGTCTCGATCCCCAGGTTCTGCGTGATGTACTTGTTCAATCCCGAGAGCTGGAACCCGGCGCCCAGACCGATCACGCGGTCAATCTCGGCGTCGCGGTGCGTCGATGAATAGAAGCCGATGGAACGCTGGAGTTCCTGCACAAGGTCGGAGAATACGGGCCGCATGGCCTGGAAGATCTGACGCCGATACTTGCTGGTGTCCGCGGAGCGCTTCAAGGCCTCGGCTTTGCCGAAGGAAAGCTTGAACGCCTTGACCAGGGCTTCGGTGAAACGGTTGCCGCCGATGGCGATGGTTCGCGTCCACAGCCCATTGCGCGTGGCGATCACCAGGTCGGTATTCTCGGCGCCGACGTCGAGGAGAATGGTCGTCTGCTCCGAGATCAGCTCCGAATAGAACCCGGTGTTGTACACGGCCAGGGGCGTGGTCTGAACGGCGACGGGCTCGATGGCGGCCTGCTCAAAGTAAAGCAGATGCTCCCGAAGCAGCTCGCGCTTCATGGCAAAGATGCCGACTTCGATGTCAGGCAGACCCTCGGCCTGGAAGGTCTGATAGTCCCAGATGACCTCGTCCATATCGAATGGAATCTGTTGGTCCGCCTCGTAACGGACGATGTCCGGGATTCGCTTCGGTGCGACCGGCGGCAACTTCGTGAATCGGGCGAGGGTGTTTTGTCCGGCAACGCTGACGACCACCCGATCCTTGGAGATGTCATTGCGCGAAAGGAACTTCTCCAGAGCGCTGCTGATCAGCTCCGTTCGATCGGCGTCAGGCTGCGTCAGGATCTGGGCGTGTTCGATCAGGTCGGCCGCGACGACCTCGACGGCGCCGTCGGTCCCGAGTCGCAGCTTGACGGCCTTGAGGGCGGCGCGTCCCAGATCAATGCCCCATGCGGTTTGGGGAGTAGCCATGCTCGAGAACTCCAGTGTTCCGCCGTGCGCTCTGTCCGGCGGGTTGCGGGCCAGCATTCGTCGCCCGACGACCGCCAAGCGACTTTCCCCATCCGAGTCCGTCGGATAGGCTGGGCATCATGGGCTGGAAGTATCGGGTGAGCACACTCGGCTGTAAAGTTAATCAGTACGAGTCGCAACAGGTTCGCGAGATCCTCGAGTCGCTCGGGGGCAAGCCCGCTCTCCAAGGCGAGCAGGCTTCCATCGCCGTCGTGAACACCTGTGCAGTCACCACGAACGCGCTGCGCCGCAGCGGGCAGGAGGTTCGACGCCTCCTGGGTGGACCGGCCGAGCAAATCGTCGTCTTTGGCTGCGGCGCCTCGGCCGACGCGGATCGCTTTCGCCGTATCGACGGCGTCGACGCCGTCTGGGGGCACGGAACCGATCTTCGGAAGAGCCTTTGCCTGCTGTTGGAAGCGCGTCCGCCGGTAAGCTCCGGCACGCCGTCTTCGGAGAACAATCACGTCGCGCATGACGCCGGGGATAACATACCTGGGCAGGCAATTGGAACGAGGACCACATCAGGCTTGGCGACGCCCGGTCCGGCGACCCACGACCGACGATTGCGGCAAGCTCCGCCGATACATCCACTTCCGATTATTCCGCTCGAAGATGAGGGTGTCAAGGCGGGCACCCCGATCGGATTGATCCGCCGTTTCGATCGGCACCAGCGCGCCTTCCTCAAAATCCAGGACGGCTGCGACGCGCATTGCACCTACTGCATCATTCCCCGGTTGCGCCCGGACTTGCGCTCCAAGTCAGTTCATGATGCCGTAGCCGAGGCGCGGCAACTGGTCGCCGCGGGTCATCGCGAAATCGTCCTGACCGGCATTTTCCTCGGCGCCTACGGGCGGGAGACGGCCCTGCGGCGCCGCATTCACCGCCATGACGCACCCCTGGCCGAACTCGTCGATGCCCTCGCTCAGGTCGAAGGACTTGCGCGGCTGCGGCTTTCGAGCTTGGAGCCCGGCGACGTCGGCCACGCCCTCCTCGACGTTCTCCGCCGTCACGAGAATTGCGTCCCCCACCTGCATCTGCCGCTGCAATCCGGCAGCGAAGACGTGCTTCGGCGAATGAACCGCCAGTATGACCGGGAAAACTTCCACGAGATGGTCGAGCGGGTTCGGACAAAGCTCCAACGGCCTGCAATCTCCACGGACGTGATCGTGGGATTCCCTGGAGAAAGCGAAGGCGACTTTGCAAAGACGCTCGAAACCGCGCGATTTGCCGGGTTCATCAAGATCCACGCCTTTCCCTTCAGCCCACGCGCAGGAACCGCGGCCGCGCGCTGGCAGCGACAGTTTATTCGGTCCGATGTCGTGCGGGAGCGGATGAATCGGTTGGCGGAGCTGGAACGCGAGCTGTCGCTGACGTTCCGGCAACAGGCGGTGGGATCCGTGGAGCGCGTGATTGTTGAATCGACGGCGGGCGATGGCGACGAAGGACCGCCGGGGCACTCCTCAGTCCGTCCCGCGCCTGTGAATTCCGAGGTGCTGGCCCAAGGCCGGACCGATCGCTACTTCCGCGTCCACTTCCCGTCCGGAAGGGCAATTCCCGGCAACCTGGTTCGCGTACGGATCCAACGCGCGACACCGACGCGAACGCATGGAACGGTTGTGACTTCCAGGCCCGACCGCCCCCCGGACATCGAACGCGCAACCCACCTGAGCATCCACGTCGGATAACGCGCTCGCCTCGCGATCAGTTCCGGCGGCCGAAGACCAGCATGGCGAAGTAGATCATCTGCGCCAGCGCCGTGATCGTGGCGGCCACGTAGGTCATGGCGGCCGCGTTGAGTACCTTGCCAACCACCACATCCTCTTCACGCGTGATCATGTTGTTATCGAGCAGGATCGCGCGGGCGCGGCTGGACGCGTTGAACTCCACCGGCAGGTTCACGATCTGAAAGAGCACGACCGCTCCGAATAGGATCAGGCCCGCCAAGGCCACGGGCATGCCCAGCCCGATCTGCATGTACGACAAGATCAGCCCGCCAATGATCAGCAGGAACGACAATTGGCTGCCCGTAGAGGCGAGCGGCACGATCAGGTTGCGCATCGTCAGCGGAGCGTAACCGCTGGCGTGTTGAATGGCATGTCCGACTTCGTGCGCAGCCACGCCGAGCGCCGCCAGCGACCGCCCGTGATACACATCCGGGCTCAGTCGCAGCACCTTATGCTTTGGATCGTAATGGTCGCCGAGTTGCGTCCGGATGGGCTCCACGGCGACATCGCTGATCCCGTAGTAGTTCAGGATCCGCTGGGCGGTCTCGGCCCCGCTTAAACCGCTCCGCGCCGCGCGACGCTTCCCCTTGGCAAATGCGGAACTCACCGCCGCTTGGGCCCACATGGCCAACAGGATGGCCGGGCCGACGATGATGAAATACATCGGGTCGAACATGATGAACGCAAGCGGATGCATGGCCTGCCTAGCTCCTTCCGTGGTCGCCGCTGTCGGGGCAGTCTCCGCGCCGCTGTCCTGATTGCGGGCGAGCTGCTTTTTCCTCCGCGGCGGCTGACTTCGTCACCGCGGCCGACAGCGCTCGATGCACCAGGGTTCTAGGATCGACTACGATGGGCGCCCAGTAGAAGATCGGATACAAAATTGTAATAACCCCGGACCCGGCGGCATCGGGTACGCAAATTGTCAACGCAGCGAGCTTATCGGCAGCTTGCGCCCGAGTTCGCTACATAATACCCTGTGGGGCCCTTCCCATGAACCGGATTGATCGGCGTGAGTTCCTCGGGCGGGCAGCGGCTGCCGCAATTGCGACGGGAACCCTGGCGGCCAAGTCCCACGGACAGACAAGAGTCCAGGGAATCAAACCCGCCCGCGGGACCGGGGGCCCGGTCGTGATCGCCAGCGCAAACGGCATCCGCGCCGTCGACCGCGCCGCGCAGATGATTCTCAAGAACGCAGACCCGCTGGATGCCGTGATCGCCGGCGTGAACCTCGTCGAGGAAGATCCGGACGACATCACCGTGGGGCTCGGCGGTCTGCCCAACGAAGACGGCGTGGTCGAGCTGGACTCCAGCGTGATGCACGGCCCGACCTGCCGGGCGGGGGCGGTCGCGGCGCTGCACAATATCGTCTACCCCTCCCGCGTCGCGCGCGTGGTCATGGAGCGCACCGACCACGTCCTGCTCGTGGGCGAGGGAGCGTTGCGTTTCGCCCGGGCACACGGCTTCGAGGAAACGAATCTGCTCACCGATCGCGCGAGGAAGCTCTGGCTGGAATGGAAAGAAGGCCTCTCGAACGAGGACGACTGGCTGCCGCCGGCGGACAGTCGCCAGGGCGCGGCGCCCATCGAGCATGCCAAGCGCCATTACGGGACGATCAACTGCTGTGCCGTCACGCCGGGGGGAGATCTCGGCGGCGTGACCACGACGAGCGGGCTCGCATTCAAGATCCCGGGACGCGTGGGCGACTCCCCCATCATCGGAGCCGGGCTGTACGTGGACAACGAAGTCGGCGCGGCCGGCGCGACGGGACGCGGCGAAGCGGTCATCAAGATCTGCGGAGCACACACCGTCGTCGAGGGAATGCGTCACGGAATGAGCCCGGCCGAGGCATGCCGATCGGCGCTCAAGCGCATCGTGGCAACGACCACGGAGAAACGGCTGCTGGATTCCCAGGGGCGCCCGAACTTCGACGTGAAGTTCTACGCCGTGGCGAAGGACGGTCGATTCGGTTCGGCCTCGATCTGGTCCGGGGGGCAATGTGCGGTGTTCGAAGGGGGACGCGCGCGGCTGGAGGAAGCCGGGTATCTTTACGAGCGGACGAAATGATGAGCTTGCAATGCGGTCGGCGCCGTCCACTTTCGTTGCCAGGGCACGCCTAGCAGCCTTTGGTGCCTCAGCCGCCGCCTCGCTTGAAGATAAAGAAGAGCGCCAGGCCGAAGAGGGCGATCAGGAGAACATTTTCCATTCCGAAGCACCTCGTGGAATCGATCAATCCGTTTGGCGTTGCAACGCTTAAGGACATTATAGGGGTAAAGAGCAACGCGGCCAGCCCATGAGGCGGAGAGTTGCCATCCATCGTGCGTGAGGTCGATGCATTGAATCCGATCGAACAACTTGCCGGCTTTCTGCGGGACGCCCGCCACGCCGTCGTGTTCACCGGCGCGGGCATGAGCACGGAAAGCGGCATCTCGGACTTCCGCAGTCCCGGCGGCGTATGGTCCAAACATCAACCCGTGTACTACGACGACTTCATGCGCTCGCGGGCGGAAAGGGTCCGGTATTGGAAGATGCGCCAAGAGATGTACGCCGAGTTCCGCGGTGCCAGGCCCAACGATGGCCACCGCGCGATCGCTCGGTTGGAGGACCTCGGCCGCATCGTCGCGGTAATCACGCAGAACATCGACGGCCTGCACCAGGATGCCGGGAGCCGGCGCGTGCTGGAGCTGCACGGCACGAATCGCGTCGTCGCCTGCTGCGTCTGCGGCAAGGAGTGGGCGCCGGAAGTGGTTATCGCCCGGTACGAGGCGGGTGAAGAAGCGCCGGATTGTGACCACTGCGGCGGCCCGCTGAAATCCAAGACGATCTCGTTCGGGCAAGCCATGCCGGCGGACGTCATGGCCGAGGCCGCCGGACTCGCGGCGGAGGCCGATCTGTTTCTTTCAATTGGATCGTCGCTGGTGGTGGAGCCCGCCGCGTCGCTGCCGCGGATCGCTTGCGCTCGAGGTGCCAGGCTCGTCCTCATCAACCGCACCGAAACGCCCCTGGACGGCTCCGCTGAGTTGATCATTCGTGACGGAATCGGCGCCACGCTTGGCGCCGTGATGGACAGGATCGAAGCCTGAAAGATCGGTACGTTCGCGAGGTCGAACGATCCCGCGGCACAAATACAAATGGGGCGGATCCCTCATGGATCCGCCCCATTCGTGTCCCCATCCGTCACGCAGACCCCCCAGTTTGGGCGTGTGAGGATGGTCCCTGAACTACTTGGGGAAACGGAAAGCCTTGCCGTTGTTCGTCTGGGCCGTGGCGACCATGAAGGCGCCGTTCTTCGCCCGGGCGACGGCCTTGATGCAGTTCTTGCCGAACTTCTTGGTCAGCACGTTCTTGCAGGCCGTGACCGACGACGTCGTCGGGTTGAAGTTCGCCCGCGTGGTGCGAGCCCAACGGGCAACCTGCTGCGGGCTGCACGTCTGCACGACGGCGCCCTTCTCGATCCAATTCGCGAAATTGTTCAGCGTGGTGGGCGTGGGACGCGGGAACTTGGCCGGACCCTTCGTCTGATTGATCAGCGTGCGATACGAGCTGATCTTGTTGTTGAACGTGTTGCAGACGTTCTTGTAGGCCGTCGTCGGCTGGCTCGTCCCCGTCGTGCGGGTCCGATTCGTGGTGCGGTTGCCCGCCGTGCCGGTGTAGCCACCGAAACGGTTGTAACCGCGCGTCGTCGTTCCGAAAGTGCGTCGTGCATACGTAGGCATCATCAATTCTCCAAGAACCAATTCGTGACAGGGAACACTTTTCCCAGACTGCGCGTACATCGGACCGAGAGGAGCGCGCCTTGAACAATCGGGCGAATTAACTCAAGAATTTCGCGCAGCTTTTTTGGGCGGACGGCCTCGTCCCCGCAGCCCCACAACGTCAAGGGACAGGTCCGGTGAATGGCACGGCCGCATCATGAATCACCCGCGCCAACTGAGCCTGCGCGGAGTGCAGGCGCGAGAATATCGCCCCGCGCGACCGGCTGGAGCCTGAACAAGGCAGCGATTCACTCAGGCTCTTCGGGTGAGTCGAGGGACCCGAAAGTCGATGGAATTCGATCGTCGTAATGCCAGGATTGCGCGGGCCCGAGGTAAGTCAAAGCAAGTAGGATTTAGAGTAAGGATGCGGATACCTAACGTAGCGGTGGTGGCTCTAAGTGTCCTGAGCACTGCCGGTAGAGTTTCGAAGCCGTTGAAGGCCCTCGAAGAGCCTGCTTTTCACCACCGACTCGGACAGTTCCAGCACTTCCGCGATCTCCGCTCGAGAGAGCCCCTCCACATAGCGCAAGCGGAGGACTTCGCGCTGGCTTTCCGGCAACCGCTGAACCAGCTCGATCACGATTCGCTTGTCCTCGTCCCGCACAAGACGCGTGAGATTTCCGGTCATGGAGGCACGAACGCGGGCGTCGGTGGGAAGCTCAAAACGATCGCGTCGGCGGGCACGATCCCGAAGAAGGTTGAGGCAGTGATTTCGCGCGACGCGGTAGAGCCAGGGCCGAAAACGATCGGGGATATTCTCAGCCGTCAGAACCTTGAAGGCGATTTCCTGCACGGCATCCTCGGCGTCGGCAATGTCGCCGAGATAGCCCCAGCAGAATCGCACGAGGGACTCGCGATATTGCCGATCGAAGATCGGCGCGGCCTGGGCCCCGCCCGACCGCAACTGCTCGACAAGTTCCGCCGTTTCTCCCCATTCGCTCGACGTCATGTGCAGAACCCTTGCCCCGGTGGTTTACTGCAAAGTGCCCGAGGTATGGAGTTCGGGCACCTCTTGTCCTGATAGCGAGGCGACACGCCGTATCATGGCATCGATTTCACCGAGATTAAAGGCCTGTTCGAGGTCTCCGGCCGGAGGCAGCAGGTCGTTGGCCGCCGCGTCACCGCCTGGCTCGGAAGCGCCGCCCTCTTCCGGCACGGGAGCCGAGCCGCCCGGCGCCGGTGGGCCTTCCGCAAAATCCCCGGCTTCATTGAGATCGGCATCGTCGCGGAACTCCGCCATATCACCGGCTGGCGGGTTCGCTTCCTCCAACCTTCGGAGCATTCGCAAGGCGCTGATGATAGAGCCGGCCTCGGCTTCCGGGATCGCGAGTTTGTACTCTTCGTAGAGATCCAGCCCGTCCTTGATAAGCCGTTTGGCCTCATCGAAATCCGGGGCGCTCGGGCGAGCGTTCGCCTGAGCGGTTACGCCGCGCACGATGAGCGTCTGGCCCAGACCCAACTTTACGCCTCCCAGCCGTTGCCGTGCGGTGTTCGCCACCGACTCCGGGCCTTCGTCCACGATTCGCTCGTACGTGTGCAAAGCCTCACGGTAGAGACGCGCCGAACGGTCCAGCGCCGCGGCTCTGTCCAGTACTTCCGGTTGCCCGACGCTGCGCGAGTCGCGTGCCAGCTCCTCAAAACTGGCGGCCGTGGCGAGATCGTTGAACATGCTGTTCACCAGCGCAGCATTGTTGGCTTCCGTTTGAACGCGCTCGCTCATGTATTGGACGAACGCGCCGGCTGCTATCATCAGGACGATCAAGGCCACGACGATGCTGTGCCGCTGGACGAACTTCCGCGTGAGGTAAAGCGTGCTCGTCCGCCGCGCCAGGATCGGCTCGTTGCGCAGGAATCGCCCGACATCCTCGGCGAGCGCGGCCGGGCTCTGGTAGCGGCGGGCCCGCTCCTTCTCCAGCGATTTCAGGATGATCGTCTCCAGATCACCGCGCAGACTGCGGTCGAACTGGCTGGGACGCCGTGGCACTTCCTCGCAGATGACGCGAATGGCCTCGGGAATGGCCTGCCGGCTGACAGTGTACGGCAGGCTCCCAGTGAGCATCTCGTAGAGAATGACGCCGAGCGAGTAAACGTCACCGCGGACGTCGATCTCGTCGGGATTTCCCCGGGCTTCTTCCGGGCTCATGTAGGGCAGGGTGCCCATGATCCGGCCGACGAGTGATCCGGTGGTGGTCGCGCCCATTTCCGAGTCCGTGATCCGGGCCAGACCGAAGTCAAGAATCTTCGGATTACCTTCTGCATCCACGAGAATGTTGCTGGGCTTGATGTCGCGGTGAATCACCCCGCGCTGGTGGGCGTAGTTGATCGCGTCGCAGATCTTCATGAACAACTCGAGCCGCTGCCGCAGCGGCACGTGGCGATCCAGGACGTAGTCGTTGAGCCGCATCCCCCGGACGAGTTCCATCGCAAAGTAGTGCTGGCCGTCTGCCGTCCGACCTGCCTCGTAAATCGCCGCGATGGCCGGATGCTTGAGCCTCGCAAGCGTCTCCACTTCGCGCTGGAAGAGTCGAACGCGATAGTCGTCGACATAGTGGCCTCCGCGTACGACCTTGACGGCGACAAGCCGGCGAGGGTTCTCCTGCTCGCCCTCATAGACAATGCCCATTCCGCCGAGACCAAGTCGGCGCTGGATCAGGTACGGGCCGATGCGCTGCGGAATCGGACATACCTCGGGCTCGGATGCAGACGCAACTGCGGCAATCGTGGCGCGCAACGATCCGGCACGTTCCTGGCAGGTTGGGCAGTTTTCAACGTGCTCGAGAATCTCCGGCGCGTTCCGATCAAGCCCGCTCCAAAGCTCTTCTTCCGTCAAACGGCATGTCACGGCCTGATCCATGCCCAAGTTCCCCTGCCCGGGATCGCTGGCGCCTGCGGCAGCAGACCTGCAACCTTTGCAGGCCAAGTGATTTGAGTCTTCCTGATCGCCTGGTAATCATACCCGTCTTTGCGCGGAGTTTGCATGTTTACCCGACAGAATTTCGTTCGAAATCGGACAACCCCCCTGCTTCCCGCCTGGCTCGCCTGCATCGCACAGTCCCGTAAACTGGTTCGGCGATGACCAAGCTCCCCCAGGCCGAGTTCGGGATGTTCCTCGATGCGTTTCCGTACGGGCGCGTCGGCGAACCCGGACCGCCTCTCGTCGTGTTTCCGGGAATCAATGACGCCCTCCAGGAACTGGCCAGCCGAAGGCGTTTCATTACCTGGTTCTGCTCTCGCTTCGCCGAAGGCCGCACCGTGTATTGGATCGGCCGGCGCCGCGGACTTCCTCGCGGGGCGACCATGCGCGACATGGCCGGTGACTACGCCGCGGTGATCGACAAGACCGTCGGCCGGACCGACGTCCTGGGCATCTCCATGGGCGGCGTCATTGCGCAGGAATTCGCCGCGGCTTACCCCGACCGGGTCAACCGGCTGGTACTGGCACTGTGCGGGTGCCGCACGCCGCCCGGTTCCGACGACGTGTACGGGCATTGGGTTGAGCTCGCCCGAGACGGACGTTGGCGCGAGGTCTACCTGGAGCTCGTCGCTCGAACGTACGGCCCCGCAAGGAGGCAATTCTACGAGGCGCTCCTGCCCGCCGAGGGAAAACTGTTTCTCAAGGTTACAGAGGATCCGAGTGATTTCGTGGTATCGGTCGAGGCGTGTATGGATTTCGACACCCGTCCGGTGCTTTCGGCGATTCGAGCGCGCACCCTTGTCATCGGCGCGGAGAAGGATCAGCTCATGCCGGCCGAGATTGTGCGCGAGCTGGCCAAGGGGATCAAAGGAGCAACGTTGCATATGATCCCCCGCGCCGGACACGGCGTATTCGAGGAGCAGCAGGAAGCGTTTGATGCGGCGATCCTCGACTTTCTCAACCACGAGAACGGCTAGCGGGTGGCAGAGTTCGTTGATTCGTGATCGAAGTTGCGACCGCGCGGTTTGACGACGAAAATCAAATGCATGGCAGGAGACACGATGATTGACTCGGCAAAAGGCGTCGGAGACCTCCCCGGTGCCGTGGTGACCCTCCGCGCCGCGAAGGGACCGAAGGACATCGCTGCGGCGACCCGCTCCGTATTGCAGGCGGCTGGGGCCCATGTGCGATCAAGTATCGATATCGACGCACTCACCGCCGCGGGTACCACCATTCTGGAACGACTGCCGGATGTCCCCTCGGATGCTGCCGATCGATCCGCGTTCCTGGACAACGTCCATCGCTTCATCGACCTCGCCCGCGACAAACGCGTTCGCGCGGCGGCTTACCCTCCGGAGCCCGGTCGGCCGGGCGGTGTCTGGATCGACCTGGTCTGCAAGCTCATCGAAAAAAGCGACTTTCACGTGGGGGCGATGCTGCGCCAACGCGCGGGTCAGTATCCCGATCGCAACGTCTTTGTCGTCCCCCGCCGCGATCAGGTGGCCGAGTACGCGTTGGCGGAGGTGCTCGCGGAGTCCGAGCGGATCGCTCGCGGCGCGCTGGCGCTGCTCGGCGACGACGCCCGCGTGGCTTTGTACACGCCCAACCGGATCGAGGGCGTGCTCTGCGACCTCGCGTTCCTGGGCAACGGTATCTTCGTTTGCAGTGTGCCGGCCAACGCCACCCAGGAACAGGTCGAGCACATCCTCGCGGAATCCGGGGCGCGCCTCGTCGTGGTTTCCGGCGCGCAGCAGGTTCCTCAGGCATTCGCGGCCCTCCAGCGTGTGCCGTCGATTGAGTGGCTCGTATCGCTGGATGTCCTGCCGCATGTCCCCGGGGGCAACGTCCTGACCCTCGCGGAGTTGATCGAACGGGGCGCGGAGACACCGGCGGACCTGCTCACGGAACGGTCGAAGCGCGTCCGTGCGCTCGACGTCGCCACGACTATGTACACATCAGGAACCACGGGGGCGCCGAAGGGCATTCAGTTCACTCAATTGAGCCTGGTTAGCAAGCGCTATTGCCGGGCGGCGGCGCTTCCCGAAATCGACGAACACGAGGTCTTGCTGTGCTACCTGCCGCTCTATCACACCTTCGGCCGGTTTCTCGAAATGCTGGGATGTGTACACCTGGCCGCCGCCTACGTGTTCGCGGAAGACGCCTCGACGGAAACCATCATACGGAACATGCAGACATTTCGACCGACGGCGATGATCAGCGTCCCCAAGAAGTGGATCGACCTTCGGCGGGCCGTGGTCGCCCATGACGAGCCGCCGGACAATCCCGACGAAGTGCGCAAGGCGCTGGCGCAATTGACGGGCGGCCGATTGCGCTGGGGGCTCAGCGCCGCCGGTCGGCTCGACCCCGCCGTGTTCCGGTTCTTCCAGAATGCCGGCGTCGATCTTCTCAGTGGATACGGCATGACCGAAGCGACCGGGGGCATCACCATGACGCCGCCGGGACAATATCGGGACGATTCCATCGGCAAAGCCCTGCCGGGCATCGAACTGGGCCTCGGCGAGGATGGAGAGCTCATGCTCCGCGGACCCTATGTCACCCAGGGATATACGAATCCCGAAGACAACAAGGGCGTGTTCCGCGACGGCTGGTTCTGCACCGGCGATGTGGTCCAGAAGGATGAAGTCGGCTTTATCCGCCATGTCGATCGCAAGAAAGACATCTACAAGAACGCCCAGGGGCGGACCGTCGCGCCCCAGCGCGTGGAATCGCTCTTCGCGGACTTCCCCGAAGTCTCGCGTGTGTTTGCCGTCGGCGATGGGCGGGAGTACGTCTCGCTCCTCATCCGCCCCAACATGAGCTATCCGGAGGTAAGATTCGCGGAGATGCCGCCGACCGAGGTGGAGGAGTACTTCCGCGGCCTCGTGGCGACCTGCAACCGATTCCTCGCTCCGTTCGAACGCGTCGTGAAGTTCGCCGTGATCGACCGCGATTTCTCGGCCGAGCGCGGAGAGTTGACCGACAAGGGTTCGTTTCGCCGGTCGGCGGTTGCGGAGAATTTCCGCGACGTCATCGAACGGATGTACGAGTCGTCGACCATTGAGCGAAAGATCGACGGGCTCCGCATCCGTGTGCCCTTTGCATTTCTTCAGCATCTCGGGGGCACGGAGTCCGGGCTTCAGACCGTGCCCGATGGGCTGGCATTTCGCGCCATCGACCGGAAGTTGACCGTCCGAAGGGACTCCGTCGTGGTCGGACGGGTCTGGGTGGGCAACTGCTGCTACGAGATCGACGGGGATCAATTCGATCTGGATGACTGGCTGCGGCTGCCAAGACTCTGGGTGGGCAATGCCGAACTTTCCCACATCGCCGGCGAGAGCATTCTTCTCTGGTCGCTGTCGCGCGGAGATCGCTCCACGCCGGCGCGGCTGGTTGGCATGCGGACGCCGATCTCCCCGGTGGAGGAATGGCGGAGGCGATTGGATACGACCGGCACGGCAACGCCCAGCCTGATGACGATCCACTCCGCGGCCGTGTTCCTCTCCGCGCCCGACCCGAATGACGCGCTGGTCGCGGTGGAGCATCTGACGCGCGCCATCACGGCCGGTCGGGCGAGCTACCAGGAACTGGCCGAAACCCATCTCCAGCTCGCGGCCATGCATCCCCAGGAAGTTGTGCGGAGCCGGGCGTTCGCAGCGCTGTTCGAGCATCAGCCGGTCGAGAACTTCGGCCGGACCGCCGCGATGTTCTGCGAGTCGCTCCGCCCGTTTCTCGACGAAGAGGCGGTGGCCACGATCGCCGCACTTCCGGTGGACGGTGGGAAATGGAGTTGCCTGGCAGCCGCGCTGGCATCGCTCCGACGCATCGTGGCCCACTCGCGGAATGGACAAGCGGAATCGTTTGCGCAGGGACTCTTGGAGGCGCTCGGGCGCATCCCGGAGCGCAACCCGGATTATTTCCTTCCGGTTCGCAGGGAGTTGACGGCGTGGATGCTGGCCAAGCTCGCTCCGCCATTGCCGAAGAACGCGGAGCGAATCGCCAATCGACTCGTGGAGGGCGTGCGCCACAGGCTGCCGCCACGGGAACCGGAGGTCGTGGACCCGGACACCGGCGAGACATTCACCTGGGCGGATGCGTGCCGCTTCGAAGACGGAATCGATCCGGGCGAGTTGGCGCGGATTACGGCGGCGATGCTGGCCACCGACCTGATTCCCGAAGCCGTCCATCTCCTTCATCAACGGCACAAACTCGGTTTGGAGGATCTCACGCCCGGTAGTGTCTGGATCAGTCTCCTCGGCACGCGCTTCGGACGCAGCGTCTACCACGTCGGCGTGCGGCTGCGGAACCGGGAACGGGTAGACTTCACGCTCTACGTGAACAGCACGGCCGCGACCGAGGCCTTTGTGACCGATCTGCGCCTGATGACCGTGGCGGCCGGCGGCCCCGGCGAAACGGCACTGACACCCAAGGTCGGGGGATATTGGCCTCAGTACGGACTGGCCACGCTCGAGTACATTCCCGGCGAACCGCTGGAGTCTCTCACCCGGCACATGCACGACCATCCCGATCGCGACGTCTTGCAGCGCCTGCGGGGTTCGTGGAGGCATCTCTCCTGGGCGGCGCTCACCGCAGCCTACGAATTCCATCGGCGCACCGAACGTCAGTGGATGCTCGTGGGAACGGTAACGCGCGATGTGAGCGTTCCGCTCAACGATTTTGATGAGAACATTCGCGTGGTATCCGCCGCAGGCTGGCGGCCGTTTGAGGGAACGCTGGACATGGTCCTGCGGCTCAAGCGAGCCCTGCTGGACCGCGTACGCTTTCATTTCCCGGCCCTGATCCCGCACACGCAGGATGAGATTCTGTTTGCAGCGGCGATTGAAGCGCTTGGAATGCGGGACGGGCTGTCGTTTCTGGAGGAAGCACTGTCCGAGGCGGGTAGAACGGTGGAACCGGACCGCGAGGTCGTCGAGCTGGCCGAGGAGCTCCGCAAGTACATTGGAGCCGTTCGGCGCGACGGCTACATGCCGCGTGCCCTGTATTGCGCGATCGAACGATATCGCGCCTGGGAACAGCAGGTTCCCGAAGCAAACACGCACGCCCGGGCGGCGCAGTTGCACGAGATCAAGAACAACTACCGCATCGAAGAGGTGCGACGGAAGTTCCCCGGATCGCGCCTGTGGCTTTTCGCGGAGACGGTCCTGCGAAATGCCCCGCCGGAGGGACAGCGGACCATTCGCGAGGCGATTGTCCGATTGCGCGACGGCGCGAGCATCAAGGACGTGCTGGGGCGCTTGTACGTGGAACTGAAGGAGACCATGCCGTCGCAGGATCAACAGTACTTCCTGACGCGGGCCACGTATCCGCACCTCGAAGTCGATACACGGGCGGAGCTGGTGCGCTCCGGCGAGGTCGGACAGGACCGCGCCGAACTGGCAACGCACCATACCGACCGGATCGGGCGGTTCCTGAAAATCCGCCCCGCGGCCAACTCCCGAGAAGTCGACACGCTCAATCGCATTTTCTACGCGAGCGGCATCGGCGGCGGCCTGACTTCCCGCGAACGCCTTCTCGTGGGCACCGACCAGGCGGGCTACGTGGTCGGCGGGGTGGCGTTTATTCGCCGGACGCCGTCACACGTGATTCTCGACAAGATCGCCGTGCTGCCGCGAAACCGCGGGCGGGGCATCGGGCAAATCCTGCTCGAGGAGTTCCTGCGGCGGCAGGCGGCGGACGGCGTCAAGGTGGTGTCGGCCGAGTTCATCCGGGCGAGCTGGCTGGAGCCATTCGGGTTCCGATCCCATCCCCGCTACCCCGGCATCGTGCTCGAGCTTCACGGAGATCGCATCGGGCGGCGCGAATCCACTGCGGGAACGTCCCTGGCACCGTCGGGCGCCGCGTAGCCGTCCCATCAGTCGAGGTGCACTTCGTCGCGGTATTGCGGCACGTTCGTCTCAAAATCGAAGCGCTTGCGGATTTCCTCCGCCAGGGTCATCGCGGCTTGCTCCTCTCCGTGGGTGACGAACACCTTGCGGGGCGGTTTTTGCAGGTTTCCGACCCAACGAAGCAGCTCCCCCTGGTCCGCGTGTCCCGAAAGACCGTGAATCTGAACAATGCGGGCGCGGACCGGGAACTCCCGGCCGTGGATGCGCACCTTGTGGGCGCCGTCGAGAATCTGTCGCCCCAGCGTTCCGTGGGCCTGGTAACCGACGAACACGATCGCGCTTTCCGGCCGGTCGATGTTGCGGGTCAGGTGGTGCTTGATGCGGCCGGCGGTACACATCCCCGAACCGGCCAGAATGATGCATGAACCGCGAATGCGGTTGATGGCCTTGGATTCGTCGACGGAGGTCACGAGCTTAAAGCCCGGGTAGACGAAAAGCCGCTCGCCGTTGCTGACAATGCGGGCGGCCTCCTCGTCGAGACACTCGGGATGCTTGCGGAAAGCGTAGGTGGCGTCGACACCGACGGGGCTGTCGAGGAAGCCGAGGACGTGGGGCACGCGGTCGGCGTAGATCAACCGGCTGATGTGGTACATGACCTCCTGCGAACGCTCGACGGCGAACGTCGGGATAAGGATGTTGCCCCCCTTCTCGACCGTCTCGTTGATGACCGCAGCAAGCTGATCCTCTACGTCACCGGCCGAGGGATGATTGCGATCGCCGTAGGTGGATTCGACGACGACGTAGTCCGCTTCCTCGAAGAGCGTGGGGTCGCGCAGAAGGGGCTTGTTCCACGGGCCCACGTCGCCGGAGAAAAGCAGACGTTGCGCCACGCCGCCGTTGTCGCCCCCGATTTCGATCTTGAGCATGGCCGACCCGAGAATGTGTCCGGCGTCGTGAAAGGTGACGCGCACATTCCTGCCGATGCCGAGCGGCTTTTCGTAGGGCACGGCGCGCATGCGGGGGAAGACCTTGCGGGCATCCACCGGGGTGAACAGCGGCGCTTCGGGAAAGCGGCCGCTCCGCCCTTCCTTGCGGTGCCGACGCCGCTTGTAGGCCGCGTCTTCCTGCTGGATCTCGCCGGCGTCGAGCAGAATGATCTTGGCGAGATCCCGGGACGCGGACGTCGTGTGGATCTTGCCCTTGAAGCCGTCGTGGACCAGGCGGGGCAGGAGCCCGCAGTGGTCGAGATGGGCGTGCGTAAGCAGCACGGCGTTAATGGAACCGGGCGGCACGGCAAGCGGAGCCCAGTTGCGTGAAAGGAACTCGCGCTCCTGGTACATCCCGCAGTCGATCAGCAGGCGCAGGCGATCGTGCTCGAGCAGGTAGCACGATCCGGTTACCTGGCGGTTGGCGCCGAGGAAATGCAGTTTGGTCATGGTTTTCAACCCGATTCCTGGACAATCGTGTTCAGCCTATGGGAGAGTCCCTCCATAGGAAAGAACGCGCATGGGCGCGCGCTCGAAATGCAGAATAAAGTGAGCGCGCCGTTAACGGGCGCTTTCTAAGTTGAGCGTTCGATTGAATAATTCAGTGTTCATGTATTGGCGACGTTTTCACGTTAAGACAATTCTGACAGTCCGGCGGGTGAGTTGTAGCGTTTGAGGGGCGCCTGGGAACGGGCGGGTAGAGGCGGTTCAGCATGGCCACGAGGCGTGGCCACGGCACCCCACCGACCGGCTTGAGGGAAGTGCATGGCGGCGCCACGTCCGCGCTTCGCGGGACGGGCTTGGCCATGCCACCCAAGGTCGAGGAATGTACGTTTCCATGACGAGTTGAAGAGGTGCATCGAGGTGCACGGTGCGGTCCTATCGCTCCCCCACCGCTTAAGCGGTGGGCCACCCGGCGAAGAGGTGCATCGAGATGCGTCCTACGGGCCGATCTCCTGGCGGAAGGAGCCGGGGACGCGGCGATAGGGAACGGCCGACGGTTGTGCGGTCAGGCGCACGTCATCCACGATGAAACTGCCGAGCAGCGAATTCGACTCGACGCTCAAGCGCGCTTCGGTCAGCGTGCCGGTCCAGGTCGGCGTGAAGGTGGCGGAGATTTTCGTCCAACTTGTGCCGCAAAGGGTCGAGTTGCCCGCGAGGCGCTGGGTACCGGAACCTGTCGACGTGACGGTCAGCACGAGCTTCATGGACAATGATATGCCATAGGACCGCGCCCAAGCCTCGGCGTTGAACGTGGAACCATTCGCAATCTTCCCCGTGACCAGTTGGCTGGGTCCGTCGGCGGCCAAGAGCCGATTCTGGACGAGCACGCAATAGGTTCCACTGTTGGGCACCGTGGTCCAGGTGGACATGGTGCAGGAACCCGTAGCCGTCCAGTAAAGGGTGCCCTGCTCGAAACCGGGGTTGTCGAGAAGATTGGTCGGCGTGGGCTCGGGCTTAACCAGTACGCTGTAGGTCCGAACGACGTCGTCCACTGTACCCCGGCCGTAGACGCGGATGGCGGCGAAGGGGTCGGCCGTGAGGCTGGCGTTGAGCTCGTCGGCGAACTTCCATTGGACCTTGCCGTCGCCGATGGCACGCTCCGTGGACCAGACATTGTGCGTGTAGGTGGTGCGCCAGGTGGAGACGGTGGCCATCTCCTGTTCGGCGGCGGCGATGGCGGACCGGGCGAATTGGCGGGCCATGGACATTTTTCCGGACAATGCCGAGATGCGTCCGCCCATGCGCGCCATGGAGAGTGAGGCCAGGGCCACGGTGCCGATGAGCGTGCCGACCATGAGGACCATGAAGTACATGGCGGCGCGACGGCGATACGCAGGTTGGTGGATGTCGGCGCGGCGCATCAGGGCATCTCCGATGCAAGAGGCAGCGCGGAAACGCGCAGCGCGGTGGCCTTGGCGATGAGACGGCCTTCGTAGCGCGCTTCCACGAAAACGCGCATATAGCCCGATTCCATGGACGCAATGCTGTTGAAATCCTTGATCTTGATGTGCTCGACGTTGACGGTTCGAGACCAGCCGGTGAATTCGGTCATTTCGGTCCCGTCCCGTTGCTGGGGCGGAGACTCCTCCCAGCCGATGTAGTCGTGGAGCTCATCGAAGCAGGCGCGAACGGGCGGCGTACACGAGCCGGGAAGGGCAATGATCGGATCGAGATCGATTCCGAGAACCTTGGTGGCGGAGGAGCCCGAACTGAGGTAACTCACGTGCATGATCTCGTCGAGCAGGTCCTGGGCGAGGGCCGTGCCAAGGCGCTTCTCGGCGCTGAGGCGCTGCGAAGTCTTGGAGGCGCCGAGGGCATCCAGGGCGGCGACGAGCAGGAGACTCACCAGGGCGACCGAGACAACCGACTCGACCATGCTGAGGGCGCGGCGGCGCAGCGAGCGAGGAGCGGCCGCGCGGGGAGTCCGGGGGCGGAAAGCGTTCAGAAGAATGTGGTTGGGGACCGTGCGGATCATCCCGGGGTTCCTCCCACGCGGATGGAGACCCAGTCGAACTGGGCTGATCCGCCCGAGGCCGAGAGACTGGCGTACTTGTCCTGCGTCAGATGCAGGAACGTGGCATAGGTAAAGGTCCGGCGGTGGATTTCGTTGACCCAGACGGCGCAGGTGTCGCGGGTGGGGTCGATCACGAGCCGGAGGCGGACGAACGCGCTCTTGGGAAGATCGGTGACGCGGACGACGGTCTCGAAGGCGGAGGCTGAAGTGGCGCGGAGAACTTCGAGGGTCTGTGTTCCCGTTGCTTCGAGCCGGGTGACGGCGCGAATGCTGCCGGCCGAGGAGAGAGTCCAGTCCGGGCTGATCTGGAAGACGGCGGAGGCGCCGGCCGTGGCGGCCCGGGCGTGGACGTCGACGGTGGTGACGGAGGAAAACTCGTTGTCCGGGTAGGAATTGAGTTGCTGCGCACCGGGCGTCCAGTTGCCACCGCTGAGCAGGCCGGAGAACGCGCCGCCGCCGTTGACGGTCCAGTCGGCATAAGTGTCGCCGTTCAGATCCAGCGTTGGCTTGGAGCTGAAGTCGGCTCGCCAGAGGGCGGTGAGATCCTCGGGGCGGTTGCCGAACGTTGTCCCGGTCAGGACGGCGGATTCGTCCTGGGGGCCGGATTGGGCGGAGAGTTGAACGCGGCGGAGGTAGCGGCGGGTGATGCTCTGGGTGGCGCCGGAGTTCGCGTACGTTTTGCCATATACCTCGTATACCAGCGCTTGCGACGCATCAACCGTCCAGGTGCCACCGGTCCGCGACAGTATTGCCCCACCACCCTGGACGACGGAGTCGTTGTCATAATGAATCGTGATCGCTTTTCCCGCCGTATCCGCTGTCGTGACCGTAAAGCAAAGCCGCTGTCCTCGAGGTACGGGCAACATGCTGTTCACGGGGATACTGAACCACGCGGCGGCACTGGGCAGTTCAGATTCGAGGATTTTTCCTTGTGCGAGAGACGTGAACTGGGGTGCTCCGCTGCCCTCGGCGGGGAGGATACTCAACAATGCCGTGCCATCGGCTGTTCCATTGTGTTCGCAGAACAACCGCACGCGTGTAACCATGAACGACACGGCCGGGGCGGAGACCGCCGGTATGAACAACTGCCCCCAACTGTTGGAAGCGTCCACCTCCCCACTGTTCAATGCCGCTGTATTGGTCCAAGACGCCAGCACCTGCTCGGCCGACTCGGTCAGCGGCGCGGGATAGGTTTCCACGAGGTCGGCCGTGTCGTAGCGGAACTCGAGCTTGGTGACGTCTTCCAGGACGTTTTCCTGGAGCGAGCCGACGGCCTGTCTGGTGAGGGGATCGCCGGGGGTCCCCGACCAGGCGTAGACGATTTTTTCCGGTACGCCGTCGCCGTTGCGATCGGGAGCGAGGAAGGTGATGCCGTGGTCGGATCGTGCGAGGACCTGAATGGCGGAGGCGAGCTCTTCGGCGATGAGGTCGAGGGCGTCGGCGGTGCGGACCTGGCAGCGGAGAGGGGAGTCCGTCTCGGGCAGCGCCCGCGTGGCGAGCACGAGGGCGGAGGCCAATCCGGTCGTCAGGATGGTCATGATGGCGAGGGCCGTGATGACCTCGACGAGGGTGAAGGCTGAAGATCGCTTCGACTTCCGGATCAACATGAATCTCCTGATGCGGAGAGGTTCCGCACACGTCATCAGCGAATTCCGACCGAGCGTTCATCGAGCCCGTAACGCTTCATCTTCTTGTAGAGCGTGGTGCGATTGATGCCGAGTTGCTCGGCGGTGAGCTGGCGGTTCCAGCCGTTGGCCTTGAGGGCGGCCTCGAGGATGCGGCGTTCGGGGAGTTCGAGCGCCTGGCGCAAGGGCATGGGGGTGAGCGGGGTGACGCTCTCCGCGGTTTCGGCGCCGTCGACGAGGGCGGCGGGGAGGTCGTCGACGGTGACGTAGGGTCCCTTGCTGAGCACGACGGCGCGGGTGACGACGTTGACGAGCTCGCGGACGTTGCCGGGCCAGGCGTGGCGCTGCATGAGGCTCATGGCCTGCTTGTCGAAGCCGAGGCATTCGCGGCGCATCTCTCCGGCGGCGCGGCGGAGGAAGAACTCCGCGAGGAGCGGGATATCGCCCACGCGCTCGGCGAGCGAGGGCAGCTCCAGGCAGACGACGTTGACGCGGTAGTAGAGATCTTCACGGAAGCGGCCGGCGCGGACTTCGTCTTCCAGGAGGACGTTGCTGGCGAGGACGACGCGGACGTCGACGGTTTCGGTGCGGTTGCTGCCGACGGGTTCGAACTGCTGCGACTGGAGTACGCGGAGCAGCTTGACCTGCATGGTCGGCGATGCGGAGGCGATTTCGTCGAGGAAGAGGGTTCCGCCGTGGGCGGCCTTGAACTTGCCGATCTTGTTGGCGACGGCGCCGGTGAAGGCTCCGCGGGCGTGGCCGAAGAGCTCGCTTTCCAGCAGGGTCTCGGGGAGGGCGCCGCAACTGACCTCGATGAAGGGCTTGTCGCGGCGTTCGCTGAGCTGGTGGATCACGCGGGCGAGAAGCGATTTGCCCGTGCCCGAGGCGCCGTGGAGCAGAACGGTCACGGGCGACGGGGCGATGCTCTCGACCATGTCGAAGAGTTTGAGCATGCGGTAGTCGTGGCCGATGATGCTTTCCAGTCCAAAGCGCTCATCGAGCTGCTGCCTCAGGTCGCGATTTTCGCGCACGATGGCCTGCTGGGCGACCGCGCGCTGGAGACAGAGGAGCAGTTCGTCGTCGTTGATGGGTTTGGTGAGGTAGTCGAAGGCGCCGAGCTTGATGGCTTCCACGGCGCTCTCGATGGTGCCGTAGCCGGTGATCATGATGACGGCGGCGTCGGAGAAGCGCTTGCGAATGACGTGGAGCAGTTCGAAGCCGTTCCCGCCGGGCATGCTGACGTCAGCCAGAACGACGTCGATATCGTCGCTTTCCAGCGATCGTACGGCCGTGTCGAGAGAAGAGGCCGTGCGGACGTCGTAGCCTTCGACGCGCAGAAGCTCGCTGAGCGAATCGACGATGATGGAATCGTCGTCCACGACCAGGACTCGTGCGGCGGCTCGGCTTGGCGGACTCATGTGTGATCCTCCGGTTGATCGATGCGGTCCGCGGTGGGAGCGGGCCTCCACCGCTGACTCGTTTCAGACGCTTCATCGGGCTGTGTCGGAAGCGGTAGCCGGATGAGGAAAACCGCGCCGCCGGGCGCAGCCTGTTCGGCGGTGATGGAGCCGCCCATGTCTTCGATGAAATCGCGACAGATGGCCAACCCGAGCCCCGTTCCTTTGCCCGGCGGCTTGGTGGTGAAGAAGGGCTCGAACACGCGGTTTGGCGGATCGGGGAGTCCCGGTCCGGTATCCGCAAAGCGAATGACAATCTGTTCGTCGTGGATGCCGCAGGTGACCGTCAGGCGTCCGCCGTCGGGCATGGCGTCCAGGGCGTTGCGGATGATGTTCCCGCAGACTTGAAGGAGGCGGTTCCCGGGAAACACGGGCATGCGGGAGGACTGGAAATCGGCGGCGATGACGACCCGGGTTGCATCGGCAGCGGCCGCGTGTGTGCGGATGGCTTCCTCGATGACCTGGTTGACGTCCATGCCTTCGAGGGCGGCCGCGGCGCTGCGCGAATACTCCAGCAGGTCCGTGATGATCGAGGCCATGCGCAAGACGCCTGAGCGGGATTCGTTGAGATAGGATTCGATGCGGGTCTGTGACGACTGTTCCGCGAGTCGAATGGCGAGGTTGATGTATCGAAGGATGCCGTCGAGCGGGTTGTTGAGCTCGTGGGCGACGCGGGCGGCGAGCTTACCGAGGGAAGCGAGCCGCTGGGGGAGATCGGACCATTCGTCGCGGCCCGGAGGAGCACTCGAGGCCGGATCGACAACGAGGAGGAATCGCGGCGCGTTATCAGCCTGGTCGCCGAGACGCGCACAGCGAACCAGATAGGTCGTGCCCTCCTCGGACTCGGCATCAGCCAAGGTGGCGGGGAGGCGGGTCGGAGTTCCGGTTGGCAAGGATTTCAGGACTGAGGTCCAATCACGTAGTTCACCCGAGGGCGAAAGCGTTCTCAGTGCCTGGTCAATTCGCGTGCCCGAGGGGAAATCCGATGCGGCATGAGCGCTGCGACGAAGGATGGTCCCGGTCCGGTCGACCATGAACGCGGCCATGCCGAGCGCATCGAATCCGGCCAGCTCGCTTCCCTCGGCTGTTGATGCGGAGCGGTCTGCCGCTGGAGCCATCTGTTGTTTCAGGGCGGCCACGTGGATCAAGACTCCTGCATGTTCGGTCGCCGCGCGGAGAACCGGCCCCAGCAGGTCGACCCGCTGTTGCGTTTGCTCAGCGCGAGCGCGTTGCTCTACAACCACAACGTCGCATACAGGAGGGGCAATGGGCCAATGAAGCGTGGTTATCGGAGGAGCGAATTGCGGGAAGCCGTCAAGACGCGCGGGTTCCGAGAATCCACGTTGAGCGGGAGGAACGGGGAATAGATCGAGAAGGTACGTTTACAGGGGCAACGCGGCTCGCAGTCAGTGCCTCGGGAGAATCAGCGACTTTCCGGTCATGGACTGCGGTTGCGGCAGTCCGAAAAGCTCCAATACCGTGGGAGCGATGTCCGCGAGTCGCCCGCCGGAGCGAAGCGTTCGGCCTTTCAACTTCTCGTCCACCACGATGAGTTCCACGTCGTAGGTGGTGTGGGCCGTGTGGGGACCCCCGGTCGCGGGATCGATCATCTGCTCGCAGTTGCCGTGATCGGCGGTGACAATCGCCGCCCCACCGCGTTTGAGCACGGCGTCCACAACGCGACCGACGCCATCATCGACGGTTTCCACAGCCTTGATTGCGGCCTGCAGGTTACCCGTGTGGCCGACCATGTCCCCGTTGGCAAAGTTGAGCACCAGAAGGTCGTCGACGCCCGTGGCGATGCGCCGAAGCATGACGTCGGTCACCTCCGGGGCGGACATCTGCGGCTTCTGGTCGTACGTGGAAACATCGCGCGGCGAGGGGACCAAGAACTGCTCTTCGCCGTCAAAGGGCTCCTCGCGATAGTCGTTGAAGAAGAAGGTCACGTGAGGGTACTTCTCGGTCTCCGCACAGCGGAACTGGCGCAGACCGTGCTCCGAAATATATTCGCCGAGTATGTCCTTCATCTTCGACGGCTTTTCGAACGCGACATGCACGGGAAGGCCGGATTCGAAACTGGTCATGGTTACGAAATGGAGGTCGAGTTTCGGACCGCGATCGAAGCCCATCAGCCGGCCGTCAAGTCCCTCGCCTTCGTACGGAAACTGCTCGTACACAAAGGCCTTGGTCAATTCGCGAGGCCGGTCACCGCGGAAGTTGAAGAACACCACGCTATCGCCGTTGCGGATGCGACTTGCTTCGGCACCGGCCTTTTCCATCATGCTGGGGGTGACGAATTCGTCCCCGTGGCGGCTGTCTTCCGACGGATTTTCGTAGTAGTGCTTGAGGGCGGCGGTGGCCGAGGGGAATCGGTCGCCCTTGCCCTCGGCCAACAGGCGGTAAGCCTTCTCGACCCGGTCCCAGCGGTGATCGCGGTCCATGGCGTAGTAGCGGCCGATGACGCTCGCCACCGGGTTGGCACCAATGTCCTTGCATCGCTTCTCAATTTCCGAAACGTATTTGATCCCCGCGTCCGGAGCGGTATCGCGCCCGTCGGTAATGGCGTGCACGTAGACGCGCTCGGCAGGAAAGGCGACTCGCCGGCTCATATCCAGCAGGCCGTACAGATGCTCGAGATCGCTGTGCACGCGGCCGTCGCTGCACAAGCCGAGGAAATGGACGTTGCCGCCGGTCTTCTGGGCACGATCAAACGCCCCGCGAAGCGCATGGTTTTCGAAGAAGGCGCCGTCACGGATTCGCCCCGTGATGCGCATGATCTCCTGCTCGACAATGCGTCCGGCGCCGATGTTCTGGTGCCCGACTTCGCTGTTGCCCATGACGGCATCCGGCAATCCCACATCCGGACCGCACGTGCGGATCTGCACGTGCGGGTAGGTCGCCATCAAGCGATCGTCGACCGGCTTTCGCGCCAGGTGAACCGCGTTGGCGTGATTCCATTCGGGATGGGGATTCGCGCCCCATCCGTCACGGACAATGAGCAGAACCGGCCGGCATCGCAATTGGGACATGGGCTGCACACTCGCCTTCTCGCAGGAAAGGACCGAAACGCTTACGAGACCTGATCAGCGTAGGCGGCCAGTTCACTTTCAAAGTCGCGCATTGTGAGGCGGAACATTTCCTCAGCAATGCCCGCATCGCAGATGTTATCCTCTTGAGACATCGTCACCTGCCCGCGGTCGAAACGCAATGTTCGAAACGAGGGAATCAGTTGCTCGGCCGGGGCCATGATCGGCGCGGAGACCACGGCGGCAATCTTGGCCAGCGGGACAGGCAGGGAAAGCATGGGCTTCCAACGCCTTGCTCCTGGAAGCAGGCTACGGCAGACGGCGTATAGTTCCTTCCATGAATAAGCCTTGGGGCCGCACAAGGGGATCACCTTGCCGACCGTTTCCGGGCGTGCAAGGGCGGCCACGAAGCAGAAAGCCGCGTCCTTGACGAACACGGGCTGGAGCTTCGCCGAACCCTCTCCGAAATAGGGGACAAAAGGCGGATTGAGGCCGCACCAGAAACGTTTCATCAACTGCATGAACTCGCCGTCCGGGCCGTGAATCAGGCTCGGCCGGAAAATCGTCCAATCCAGCCCGCTCTCGGCGACGATGCGCTCCGCCTCCCACTTCGTTCGATGATATTCGGTCGCAGCATTCGGGCGGCTGCCCTGGGCCGACATATGCACGTAACGCAATCCAGCGGAACAGGCTGCCGCCACGACGTTTCGGGTGCCGTCGACATGAACGCGCTGAAAGGTCTGCCCGCGGAGCCGGCGATTCATGATGATGCCGACAAGGTGGATGGCGGCGTCGGACTGCTCGGCGGCGCGGAACAAGGCGCTGCGATCGTCGAGGTCACCTCGGACGGCGGTGATCCGATCACGACTGACGCGGGGCTGGGTCTGATAGAGCTTGGATATGGACCTGACGAAGCAGACCGGCCGATGCCCCTGGGCGAGTAGCTCCCGAACCACGTGTCGGCCGACGAACCCGGTTGCTCCCGTAACAAGGACCCGCAGGGACGCCTTGCTGCTCTCGGCGGCTCCACGTTCGGGCGTTGAAGGACGCTCGCTCATACGTCAACGTACCATGGGCTCGTATGCGCACGGATGCCCTGCGGGACGGGGGAGCTTCCGGATACCTCACCCGCCGAGCATGGACGCGATTTCGTCGGCCGTGGGGAGCGGCGTCAAGTCGGAGACCGGGTCGTTGTTCTCGTCCAGGCGCAGGGCGCGCGGCCGGAACTTGCCGGAACGGACCTGGGACTCCTCCACCATGCAGAAGGACATGATGATAATGCGGTCACCCACGCAGCCGAGTCGAGCCGCCGCGCCGCGGGCGACCATCCGCCGCGAACCGAAGGGCTCGGGAATCGCGTAGGTTTCGTATCGCGCTCCGTTGTTGATGTTGGCGATCAGAAGCTTCTCGTAGGGGTAGAGCCCTACCGCCTCCATCAACTCCGTATCGATTCCGAAGCTGCCTTCATAATTGACATCCGCGTGTGTGATGCACGCCTGATGCAACTTCGACTTGAGCATCTCGATCTGCATGGGTCAGGACCTCGAACCGACGAATCCGCTATATTGTTGGGACTTGAAGCCCTTCTGTCAAAATCCCGATCAACCGGCCGAGGCGCCATCCTGCTGGGTCAGATAGTGGGCATATCCCCCCGCCAGATTGACCACATCGCTGCGACCCAGACCCTTCAATATTCTCGCGGCGTAGTAGCCGCGTTGGCCGACCTCGCAGAACACGGCGATGGGACGAGACGGGGTCAGCTCGTTGAGTCTGGAGCGAAGTTCATCCACTTCGGCCAGAACGGCCCCAGGAATCGTCCCCGCCGCGTGCTCGGCCGGCGTGCGAACATCGATCCAGAGATAGCCGTTGCCGTTCGACGCGCGGACCGCGTCCGGATCGATGTGCCGCACAAGGCCACGGTCCTGGTTACCGGCCACGAACGCCGCGATGTGAATGGGATCCTTGGCCGCACCGTATTGCGGGGCGTACGCCAAATCGAGCGCGGCCAGGTCATCCACGGTTCCGCCGAAGTGAATCGTCGTCGCCACGACATCGATGCGGCGGTCCACGCCCGCGCCGCCGACCATCTGAGCGCCAAGCACGCGGCGCGTTCCCGGCTCGTAGATCAGCTTGATGGTCATCGGCTCAGCGCCGGGGTAGTAGCCGACGTGGTGGCCGCGCCTGACGATGACGTGATCCGCATCGATTCCGGACCTCTCCGCAGCGCGGCGGCTGAGTCCGGTCACGGCAACCGTCAGGTCGAAGACTTTCACGATCGCGGTTCCCGCAACACGGGGCGCGGGAGCGGATGTTCCGGTGGCCGCGAACTCGCCTGCCAGACGCCCGTGCTTGTTGGCGGGACCGGCGAGCGGGACCAGCGCCGGTTTTCCGGTGACGGCATGCACGACTTCGACGGCGTCGCCGGCGGCGAGAATGTCGGGGTCGCTGGTCTGCAAATGCTCGTTGACAAGGATGCCACCCATGGCACCGATTTCCAAACCCGCATCCCTGGCCAACTGGATATTGGGGCGGACGCCGACCGAGAGAAGCACGAGGTCGGTCGGCAAGACCTTGCCGTTCGCGAGGCGGACGCCGGAGACGCGCGCGCCATCGACAATGAGATTCGCGACGGCTTGTCCAAGGTAAACGCCGACGCCCTTGGTTTTCAGATGCGCGGCCACAGGTCTGGCCATGTCGGCATCGAGCGGCGGGAGCACTTGCGGGGCGAGCTCCACGACATCCACGTTGATTCCGCGATGAACGAGTGCCTCGGCGACCTCCAGCCCGATGAAACCCGCGCCGACAACCACGGCTCGTTTCGTTGGGTTCCCATCCACGAAAGCGCGCATGGCGTCCGTGTCTTCCATCGATCGCAGGACGAACACGTTCTCGGAGCCCACGCCATTGAAGGGAGGAACAATCGGGTTCGCTCCCGTCGCAAGAATGAGCTTGTCATAGCGCTCCCAACGCTCACGGGAGTGGTCGAGGTCACGAACCAGAATTCGTTTCCCGTCTCGATCGATCCGCAGGACCTCGTGGCGGACATGGACATCGATGTCGAACCGTTTCTTGAACCGCTCGGGAGTCTGTAGCAGCAATGCTCCGCGATCGCGAATGATGTCGCCGACGTAGTACGGAAGCCCGCAATTGGCGAACGAGGGGTATCCCCCCTTCTCGAACACGACGATTTCCGCACGTGGATCCATCCGCCGCGCGCGGGTCGCGGCACTGGCACCGGCCGCAACTCCGCCGACGATCAGAATGCGCTGGCTCATGAGCAGTCTCCGGATACGACACAGGAGCCGCTGGGTCGAAGTGCGCCCGTGCCCCGAGGCCTGTTCCAGGGCATGGCCGCGATCATGCTCGACATGGGGCAGAAGCCGGTGTATCCCGCAACGATCATCGCCCCGCCCGTCAACCAGCACAGGGCGATCAGCCACGGGTGGACGAATGTCGCCAGAGCAAGCTCCAGCAGCAAGACCGTGCCCATGGCCATGAAGACCTGTCGGGGGAGTGGGATCATGCGCTTGCCGCGGACCACGGACACCTCGGCCGCGATGCACGCTTTGGTGCCGCCGTCCACGACGCGGAGGCTGCGAAACCCGGCATTCTGAAGTTCCGCGGCCGCCTGCCGGGCACGCTGTCCGCTGTGGCAGATCAGGACCAGGCATTCGTCCGGCGACCATTGTGACGCCTGAGACAGCAGGCGCGGGAGCGGAACGCACTCCGCCCCATCCACATGCACGGCCGCGTATTCATCGAGATCGCGAACGTCGATCAGCCGTGCTCGACGGTCGGTCATCTGGTGATTCTTGAGAACGTCGGGCGAAATCACTTCAAACGTACTGCTCATTGGACTCCTCATCGTGGGCTATGATCAATCCTTCTGTATCCGAATAGACAGGTCCGGGTCGGCCTTCAAATCGCAACGAACGGGTTCGGGGTCAGGCATCCGCGCCATGTTGATGGATGCAGGACAGCACGGTGAGGGCCTGGGGATGAATGACGCGGTAGAACATCACTTTTCCGTCGCGCCGGGCGTCGAGCAGACCGTGGGCCCGCATCATGTTGAGGTGCTGGCTGCAGGCGTTCGGGGCAATGCCCACCTCCCGGGCCAGTTCGCCGACGGGCAGTTCGCCGTCGGCGAGGAGTTCAATCATTCTCAGCCGGTGCGGGTGCCCGAGAACGCGGAGCATTCTGGCAACGCGGTCGAGGACACGGTCATCAATGCGTGGCGTGGTGGTCGTGCTCATACGAGGAAGTTATATATCAACACCTATTGACATGTCAACATGCCAGCCCAAAAGAAAGGCGACCCGAAACCCGGGTCGCCTTGGATTGCCGTAACTGCCTACGAAATAAGCGTTTACAGGACCTCGACTAGAAGCTCCCCAAGTACGCCTCCAGGTCCGCGAAATCCTGATCCGTGAAGTCCGGCCACGCCGCATGCACACCCGCCGATTGTACGCTCATGATCTCCGCCGCGGTTTCTCCCTGGATGTTCGGCGCAAACCCGCTGGCACCATCGGCGCCGTGGCAAGCCTGGCAGTTCGCCGCCACAAGGTTCTCTCCCTGCATCGCATCGCCGGTAAGGCCGCCATTGTCGTTGGTATTGTCGTTCGTGTTCATGTTGTCGTTGGTATTGGTGTTGTCGTTCGTATTGCTGTTCTCGTTGTCGTTCATATTGGCATTGTCGTTGTCGTTGTCATTCCCCTCTTCCCGAACGAGATCGAGCATGCCTGCGGGGACGGTGATCATGACCATATCGCCCACGGAAAGCTCCTGGGCGAGATCGCCTTCGATCGTGTTCTCGTCCTGACTGAGCGTGCCCATGTACACGACATCCGTGTCGCCGACGGGAACGCGGATGGTAACGCTGCTGCCCGAAACCGTCGTGGTGGAGCCGCTGATGTCAACCTGAACCGGCTCCCCCTGATCGTTCTCGGTACTGATCCGAACAAGCTGCCCAACCGCATTGAATTGCAGCTCGAACGTCTGCCCGCCCGCGTCCGTCAGCCAGGTCCCCGCGAGCTTGGCTGCCGAGGGAACCGAAATGACCGGACAGCCGAACATGGTCACGGACAACGCCAGCATAGACAAGGCGATCGCACCTCTCCTCATAGCTTTCTCCTCACTGTTCTTGTTGCAAGAAACCGGCAAGCATGGGGACCGCGCCCCGGCCCGAAGCGGTGATTATAGTCGCACTGTCGGCGCACGCCAGCACGGCGGATTGCAGGATTGTCAGGTCTGGCCTTGAGTCGAGCTGTGGCGCCGGCGCCACGAGTTCGATCACCCTTTCGGATCCGCCTCAGATGGCGCAGGCCAGTGCAGGCAGTTGGCTTGGGACCACGGCTTTTTCGCGCACGATCTGCGCGATACGTTCGACCTGATCGTCCGAAACGAAGGGGCACATGGGCAGGGATACGATCTCGTCAGCGAAACGATCGGTAAACGCCGGCGGACGCGGGACGATGCAGGATCGTCTGAACGCGATTTGGCGGTGGATGGGCAGCGGATAGTGAATTCCCGCGCCGACACCGGCTTCCTGCAGGGCGGCCAGAAGCTCATCGCGATTGCCGCAGCGGATCACGAAGAGGTGGTAGACGTGTTCGACATCGCCCCGCTCTTCCGGCAGTGCCACGTTCGAACCTGAAAGGAACTGGCGATAGCGCTCGGCGATCTCCCGCCGGCGCTGATTCCAGCCGTCCAGATGGGGGAGCTTGGTACGCAGGATCGCGGCCTGGACGGTGTCCAGCCGGGAATTGCAGCCCAGCACCTCGTGATAATACTTCACGACGGAGCCGTAATTGCGACAGGACCGCAGCCATTGGGCGAGCTCGTCGTCATTGGTTGTGATGGCCCCCCCGTCGCCCATGCCTCCGAGATTCTTGCCGGGGTAAAAGCTGAATCCCGCGGCCCGGGCAAGAGACCCGCAACGACGCCCCTTGTATTTGGCGCCGTGGGCCTGCGCGGCGTCCTCGACCACGACCAGTCCGTGCTCGTTGGCGATGGCGTCGATGGCGTCCATCTCGGCGGGCTGTCCGTAGAGATGGACGGGAACAATGGCTCGGGTGCGCGAAGTAATCGCGGCCGACAACCGGCGAAAGTCCAGGTTATACGTCTGAGGATCATGATCCACGAGCACCGGCGTCGCGCCCGTGTGGTGGATGGCCAGAGCGGTGGCAATGAACGTGTTGGCCGCGGTGATCACCTCGTGGCCGGGTCCGATCCCCAGGCCTTTCAGGGCAAGCGTGAGCGCATCGAGCCCGCTCGCAACACCGATGCAGTGCTTGACGCCGCAGTACTGGGCGAACGCCTGCTCGAATTCGGAAACATCGCGCCCAAGGATGAAATCGCCGCGTTCGACGACGCCTCGAATGGCAGTGTCCAGTTCATCGCGCAACGACTCGTGCATGGCCTTGAGGTTTACCAGCGGTATGCTCGACATGATTCCGTCCTTGTCCAGTTCGTGTGTTCGTTTCGCGGCAGCAGTCGATGTCCTTAAGTCCGAACACCCATCCCCAGCAGGAAGATGGGACGAAGTATGCTCCACCAGCCCACGATCGGCTTCATCTTGGTGTAGCCGATCGAACGTGGCGGATAGATTTTCGTGCAGGGAACCTCGGTGTGGCGGTAGCCCAGACGGAGCACCTTCCACAAGAGGTACACTTCGAGTCCGTACGTATCGAGCCAGCGCTGGTCCAGACGGATGCGCGGGTCATCGAGAAGCGAGAGCTTGAAGGCCCGGAAGCCGTTCGTGCTCTCCGTGATCGTCTTCCCGGTAAAGACCCCCATCAGCCAGGGATGCAGGCGCGTGGCGAAGCGCCGGTACCGGGGCATGTCCCCCCCGGCGCGACCCCCTGCCAGGTGGCGAGAGCCCATCACCAGATCCATCTCCTCGTCGCAGATGGGGTCGAGCAGACGGGGGATTTCTTTGGGTTCATCCTTGTTGTTGCCGGCGATGATAATGCCGATGTCGTGACCCGTGTCCTTGCCGTACATGAACCCGGCACGAAGTGCAGCGCCAACCCCGCTGCGCTTGGGCAGCGTCAAGACGGTGGCACCGGCCTCGCGGGCGACCGTCGCCGTGTGGTCGGTGGACGCATCGTCGGCGACGAGCATCGTGTCGACCGCCTCGATCCGGCACCGGCGAACAACGTGGCCGATCTTGGCTTCCTCGTTGAAGGCCGGCGCGACGACAATGATCTTCTTGCCCTTGTACATGTTCGTGTGCTACGACGCGGCGACGGTCGACGTCGCGCGCGTGAAATTGCGACGCTCGCCGAGCTGCTCGGCATCGGCGGCGGTGTAGTACGTTGCGGAGGAATCCTCCTGCTGTCGCGGGCGGATGCGGTCCAACATCGGCATGGTCTGCTCGAACAGCGCGTAGCCGAAGGTGAGCGCCCGCCGGTACACATCGATGACCTCGTCGTGCTCGGGGAATATGCTGAATTTGACCTGGGCGACGATGTCGCCGGCGTCGAGCTCGGGCGTCATTTCGTGAATGGTCACGCCGTGCTCACGCTCGCCGTTCTTCAGCGCCCAGTTGACGGGATTCATGCCCCGATAACGTGGAAGCGGACCGTTGTGCAGGTTCAGCGCCCTGCGAGCCTTGTTCAACAGCCACGCAGGAATGACCTTGTCGTAGAACACGCTGAAGATCAGGTCGACCGACCAGTTCTCGGCTTCAACACAGGGAATGTCGCGGAAGTGACCGCTCTCGATGAAGGAGACGTCGCGCGATCGACACCACTGCTGAAGGGACTGTGTCCACTTGGGCTCCGGCATGACCGGCACGACCCAGCGAAGCGAATGCGTCCCGCTGGCCACGAACCAGTCGCCGATGCGACAGGCCAGCTCACCTTTTCCCAGAAGTACGACGTTGATCGGCATGGTTTCTCCTGCGTCGCTTCACGCCCGATGCCAACAAATGCGATTTCTCCCACAGACTATTTGGTTGTCGCGTGTGCCGGCTCTTCCGCGGGCTCCAGCATGGTGACTTCCTGAGCGGATCGCGTGGCGGTTGTGTAGGTTGTTCCGTCATGCGAGGCGATCGGACACATCGCACCGCCGTTCTTCATGGACAGCGCCGCGGCCTCGAGGACGCGAGCGACCGCGATGCCCTGCTCTGCGTTGCAGATCGACGCTTCACCGTCGAGCGTCCACCGCAGGAAGGCGTCCGCCTGTGCGACGAGCGGCTCGGTCCTGCGGACCGCCGGAATGTGTACGTCGGCGTTGCGCAAGAGGTAATGGAATTCCCCGAACGAATCGTAATACGGCGGCTCGTTGAGGCCCTTGTCATACAAGCGAAGCGTGTCCGACGGATCGATGTCGTCCCAGGTGGCCATCTTGCGCTCGCCGATGATCGTCACCGTGCGGACCTTGCGCGGATTCATCCAGCTTACGTGGATGTGTCCCAGGGTGCCGTCGGGATAACGAAGCGTCGCGAAGCACACGTCCTCGATGTTCTTCTGCGAGATGCAGCGACCGAGAGCGGACACGGCCACGGGCGTCGCGTCGAGCAGGTAGTTGAAGATGGTGATGTCGTGGGTGCCGAGATCGTAAAGCGCATTCACGTCGCCGCGGACGGGCCCCAGATTCGTCCGAATGGCGTCCAGGTAATGAACGCGTCCGAGCTCGCCGCCGGCGATGGACTGGCGGAGTTGCCGAATCCCGGCGTTGAACAAGAAGATATGTCCCACCATCAGGATCCGGCCTGTGGATTGGGACAGCTCCGCAAGTTCGATGGCCTCGTCCAGCGTGTGGCTCATGGGCTTTTCCACGAGCACGTGCTTGCCTGCCGAAAGCGCTTCTCGGGTCAGGGCATGGTGCGTCCCGGTCGGCGTGGCGATGACCACCGCCTCGATTTCCGAGTCCCGCAGAATTTCATGATAGTCCCGCGTGGTCTTGACCCGCGGAAAACGCTGCCGAATTGCCAGCAGGCGCGCTTCGTTGGTGTCGGCGCATGCTTTGACCACCGACCGATCATGCTCGGAGAACACGCGAACGTGGTTGGGACCCCAGTGACCACAGCCGATAACGCCGATGCTCAACTTCTGTGCGGAAGATGCCATGAGTAACGACTCCGAAACGGGCGCGTTGAACTTTGTGGTTAATATCGGAACCGGCTGGGGCCTGATTCAGTACGGTCCATGAATTGGATGACGGTCCCATCCATGACCGACTCCGGACCCGCGTCGCGATCGGGTATCGGGACGGCCCCTCGGATGCTCCGCGCGGTAGCGACCTTGGTGTTACTCGGGGCATGACCCGGCGGGTGGTCGCCTGCGGGGGAGTCCGTACAATCCTCCCTGGGGCGTCTGGATTGCACTCGCCCGGCTCGGCGAGCCGATGCATTTCCGGAGGCCTGGCAGTTGCGCCGGCGGAACGCCCCTTGCAGGTTGTTCCGATAATCTGGGTTTCGGGAGGTGCGGCCCGGCTCAGTCTGTTTCGGCGAAAGCGTCGAGTTCCAGTCTGGCTTTATGTTCATTCACGGAGTTGAATCATGGCAGTGCGAGTTGCGATCAACGGATTTGGTCGGATCGGGCGGCTCACCATGCGGGCGATGATCGCCCGGTCAAAAGAGTTCGAAGTGGTCGCCATCAACGACCTCAGTAACCCGGCGGCCCTTCAGAACCTGTTCAAGTACGACTCCGTGCACCGGCGATTTCCCGGAACCGTTGAGTCGGCCGACGACGGACTGATTGTGAACGGGAAGAAGATCAAGGTTCTTGCGGAGAAGGCTCCGGCCAAGCTCCCGTGGAAGGACCTTGGCGTGGATGTCGTGCTCGAGTCCACGGGCGTATTCACGTCGAAGGAAAGCGAAAAAGGCGGCTACGGCGATCACCTCAAGGCGGGTGCCAGGAAGGTGGTGCTCAGCGCCCCGGCCAAGGACGAGCCGGATCTGACCGTCGTGCTCGGGGTCAACGATGACCAGCTCAATGCGGGACACAAGTGCGTATCCAACGCGAGCTGCACGACGAATTGCCTCGCACCGATGGCCAAGGTCGTTCATGAGAACTTTGGTATCGTCGAAGGTCTGATGACCACGGTCCACGCCTACACCAACGACCAGAACATTCTCGACCTCATTCACAAGGACCCGCGCCGTTCGCGTGCGGCAGCAATGAGTATCATTCCCACGACCACCGGCGCCGCCAAGGCCGTCGGCAAGGTTCTGCCCGCGCTCAACGGCAAGCTGAACGGCTTCGCCCTGCGCGTTCCGGTTCCGACGGGCTCTATCGTGGACCTCGTGGCCACGGTCGAGAAATCGACCACGGTCAAGGACATCAACGCGGCATTGAAAAACGCGGCCGAGGGGAAACTGAAAGGCATCCTCGAGTACACCGAGGACCCGATCGTGAGCTCGGACATCATCGGCAATCCGCACAGCTCGATTGTCGACGCCCAGAGCACGATGACCATGCCCAACAGCGGGGGCAAGATGATCAAGGTCGTCTCGTGGTACGACAACGAGTGGGGCTACGCGAGCCGCACGGCCGACCTCATCGCGCGGATTGGCAAGCTCTGATTTTGAATCGTCGCACTGGGTTCGGGCCGGGCAACTGTCCAAGGAAGGCGATCCATGAAGAAGACGATTGAAGACATCGACGTGCGCGGTAAGCGCGTGCTCATTCGCGTGGATTTCAACGTTCCGCTGGATGCCGGCCGCAAGATCACCGACGATCGCCGCATCCGCTCGGCCCTGCCGACGCTGAAGTACCTGGCCGATCGTGGAGGCAGGCTGATCGTGATGTCGCACCTCGGCCGGCCGGATGAAGAGCCCGAGCAAAAGCAGAAGTACTCGCTCAAGCCAGTCGCGGACCGACTGGGTGAGCTGCTCGGCAAACGGGTCACGTTTGTTGACGACTGCGTCGGCGAGAAGCCGAGGCAAGCGGTGGCCACATTGAAAGACGGCGACGTCTGCCTGCTGGAAAACGTCCGCTTCTACGAGGCGGAAACGATCAAGGACAAGAACGCCAAGAAGGAGCCCGACCTCCGCGAGAAGAAGGACGCCTTTGCTCGCGGGCTGGCGAAGCTCGGCGACGCCTACGTCAACGACGCCTTCGGCACCTGCCATCGCGACAATGCGACCATGCTCACCGTCCCTCAGATGATGCAGGGCAAGCCGCGCGTCGTGGGATACCTCGTGCAGAAGGAACTGAAATTCCTCGGCGAGGCGGTGCGGAAGCCCCAGCGGCCTTTCGTCTGCCTGCTCGGCGGAGCGAAAGTCTCGGACAAGCTCGGCGTCATCAACTCCCTGATGGAGAAGTGCGACCGGATTCTGGTCGGCGGAGCGATGGCCTACACCTTCCTCGCGGCCGAGGGCCACAAGGTCGGCAAGAGCAAGCTCGAACCGGACCTGCTCGACACCGCTCGCGAGCTTCGCAAGAAAGCCGGCGACAAGCTGATGCTGCCGGTGGATTCCGTCGTGGCGGCGGAGATCAAGGCGGGCGTGGCAACGGAGGTCTGCGGCGAGGACATCCCCGACGGCAAAATGGGCTTGGACATCGGCCCGAAGACCATCGAGAACTACCGCAAGGTAATCGGCGCGGCCAAGACGGTGGTGTGGAACGGTCCGATGGGCGTGTTCGAGACGCCCCCGTTCGACAAGGGCACAATGGCCATGGCCCAGGCTCTGGCCGAAGCAACCGGGCGCGGAGCCAAGACCATCGTCGGCGGCGGGGACAGCGCCGCGGCGATCGACAAGGCCGGCCTCGATGAGAAGGTCACCCACGTCTCCACCGGCGGCGGCGCATCGCTCGAATTCCTCGAAGGCAAGGACTTCGCCCCGCTGGAAGTGCTGGACGAGGCGTAACAAGTAGGGCCTGCGGTTCGCATGCCCTACAGGGCTGGCGATGCACGTCGAACCAGAAACGCCAGAGTGGGGCGCCGGCACTCAAAGAATAACCCAGCCAAGAGAATTGGCTCTGATGCAAGAAACGACACCTCAACCAAGTTCCTTGCGTGAACTCCTTGAGCAGTTAGACATTCTGAGCGATCTGCCGCATCGATGTATCTGTCGCGGGCAGCCCGACGCGTCTTGGCCGCTCCAACCCTCGATAGATAGAAGCGTTCCTGATCACATCACTTATTCAAAACGCTTGGATGAAGAACGGTGTTTGGTCGAGAAATTCCGGCACCGCGCCGAATGGCTGTTGGGCGAGATCGAGTGGCGTTTTGTGAGGGAAGCCGCCCCTGATGATCAAATTCGCCCAATGACGGTGATGCAGCATTTTGGAGTTCCTACACGCCTTCTCGATTGGACGAAATCCCCTTGGATGGCCGCGTTCTTTGCGGCTGTAGAAGTTGACCGGTGGGACTTTGACGGCGCGGTCTGGTGGTATAGCGAGTCTGCTTTCGGGGCCGCCATAGACATGCAATGGGAGCGGTTGAATATGAGGCGGACTCCCAATGAGGAAATCGACTACAATCGATTCGCGTTTCGGGGAGTCCATCTGGAGTTCATTGGGCCGGTGTATCTGAAAATCCCGTTTGCCCGTGCCGAAGCACAACAAGCATTGTTTACCATCGGCGGCACTCTCGGCCAGAATCACGAAGTGCTACTATCGAAGCTACTGAAAACAGGTGAATTCGGCAAACTTATAATTCCATCACGCCTGAAACACGAACTACTTGTGGCGTTGAAGGTGAGAGGCCTTACGGCAACCTCGCTTCAGCACGTTGGGGCGGACCGATTGGGATTCTCAATGGCAGCGGATCTTTTGCGGGAACGCACAGGTACAAAGACATGACACCCCGCGGAGCCCGCCACGCCCACGCCTCGTGGGCAAGCGTGCAGTAGGACACGCGAATCGCCGCAGCGCGCGTTCGCGCAACCTGAAGCCAGCGGCTCAGAAGATGGTCCGCGGGGCGGACCCTACGCCAAGGTTGATCGGCCGCATCTTCCCCTATTGCCTACTGCCTGTTGCCTTTCTTCAGAACTGACTCCACAGGAACTGATTCGTCACCTCGTGGTGGAAGATGATCTCCCCTTCCTTCACGCGGGTGCCGAGTTCCTTCGGGCAGCGGTCGGCCGCGCGCTGCTTGAGTTCCACGTACTTGCCGTGGCAGTCCTCGCCGAGGATGTCCGCGGCCAGCCGGCTGCTCTTGAACAGGCGGATCGCGTCGTGAATGTTGTCGGGCAGAAAGCGCGTGCGATAGCGCTTGCCTTCGGCGTCGGGCGGGGCGGGCATCTCCCCTTCCAGGCCCGTACGCAGCAGCGTGTACAGGAGCAAATACGGATTCGCGTCCGGGGCGACGGAGCGGAACTCGATCCGCGCTGAGCGTTCGTTACCAAGTGGAATGCGGATCATCGCGGCGCGATTTGTTGCGGACGCCTTGATCTGATTGGGTGCCTCAAACGCAGGATCGAGTCGGCGGTAGGCATTGACGCTGGCGTTGAGGGCCAGGCAGATGTCCGTGGCGTTGTTGAGAATGCGGTCGACGAAATTCCAGGCGAAAGTCGACAGGCGATCCTCGCCCTTGGCGTCGAAGAACAGGTTCTTGCCTTCCTTGTTCAGCGAGATGTTGCAGTGCATGCCGTTGCCGTTGACGCCCGCGACCGGCTTGGGCAGGAACGACGCGGTCATGCCCATGCCCCGCGCGATCTGCCGGGCAATGAGCTTGTAGATCTGAACCTGATCGGCGGCGATCACGGCTTCTGAAAAGCCGTAATTCATCTCGAATTGCGAGGGGGCGACCTCCGGGTGGTCCTTCTCGTTGGATAAGCCCATCGCCCGCTGGGCCTCGGCCGCGCGATCGATAAACTGCCGAAGCGGATCCTGCGGCAGGGAGTGGTAGTACCCGCCGGTGGAAATGAACTCGAACTTGCGGAACTCGTGGTAGCGCCGCTCGGCGTCGGTTTCCCTGAACAGGAACCCCTCGATCTCCGGCGCGACGTGCATGGTCGTCCGCTCTTTCTTGAACATCTCCTCGGTGTGCAGACGCAGGCGCGAGCGGAAGTCGGCGGTGTACGGCGAGCCGTCCTGCGAGCGCACCTCCGCGAAGCAGATGACTTTGCCCGGGCCGAACACGTCCGACGGCGTCCAGTAGAACGCCGACCAATCGGCCTCGAGTTTCAGGTCGGACTCGCTGATCGGCGAGAAGCCGCGGATCGACGAACCGTCGAAGGTGAGGTTATCGGCCGCGGCGAGCAGGAACTTCTTGTCGTAGTCCAGCATGTGGAAGCGGCCTTCGAGGTCCGTAAAGCAAAGCGTCACGGCCTTGATGCGCTTTTCGTCGGCGAGGTACTTGCGGCGCTTTTCCTCGATGATGCCGCGATCGACGCGCTCGAGTCGCATGCACTTGGATTCGAGGTTCATTTCCTCGAGTTGGTCGTACGGGATCTCGAGAAAGGACCGAAGTGAATCGCTGGACATGGCAGTCGTCTCCCGCGCCCACCGACATGGCTGGCAGGTCGCTTACAATAAATTTCCTCATTCTTATCTTTGTGTCGGCCGACTGTCAACTAAAATGAACCGTGACTAACTTTGTCTAAAGCCATGTTAGCTTTCACAACTGCCTGCGGCCCCCTTCTGACAGTTGACTTCACGCCTTCCGCAAGGTAGCTTCCTTGGCATCGGCTGGTTGGGATCGGCCGATAACGCCTTGATTTGCAACCATTTGGCCCCGATGCGCCATTTTTGAGCCCGGCATTCGATTCGGACCGATCCCCTGTGCCCCAGCGACCCCCCGGACATTGCTGCGTTTTCGGACTCGGCTGGGGTGACGAGGGCAAAGGGAAGATCACGGACCTCCTCTGCCCCCACTTTGACGTCGCCGTTCGGTACAACGGCGGTGCGAACGCCGGCCACACCGTATTCGTCGGTCGGGAGAAGTTCGCCCTGCACCTGCTGCCCACCGGAGCCCTCCACGAAGATATGGAGATCGTTATCGGTCCGGGCGTCGTCGTCGATCCAATCAAGCTGATTGAGGAGATTGACGGGTTGGTCGGCCGGGGAATGGATGTCCGCTCCAGGCTACGAATCAGCGACCGAGCACACCTCGTGCTCGATTACCACAAACTGGAAGACCAGCTCGGGGAGAGTTCCGCCGGCGAAGGAACGAAAATCGGGACAACGGCGCGGGGCATCGGGCCCTGTTATGCTGACAAAGCGCGGCGCTCGACGGCGGTACGATTCGGCGATCTGTTGCACGACGCCGGACTGGAGGACCGTGTCGGGCGAGTCATCGAGCAGCGGAAGCGGGTCTTCACGACTCTTTACGGGAGCGACGGCGGACTTGAGGCGAATGCCGTCGTTGCGGCGCTTTCCCTGGCTCGCAAGCGGCTTGGCGAGAACATCGGTGATACCACCGCGGAGCTGCACGCAGCCCTCGAACAGAACAAGCTGATCCTGTTCGAGGGTGCCAACGGAGTCCTGCTGGATGTCGACCACGGTACCTACCCGTTTGTTACGTCCAGCAGCACCGGTCCCCACGGAATCGGCTCGGGAGCCGGCGTTCCGGATGGGCTCGTGACGAGCCGGATCGGCGTGTGCAAGGCCTACGCCACCCGTGTGGGTTCCGGACCATTCGTCACCGAGCTGCACGACGCCGTCGGGGAGCGCATTCGCCGCCAGGGGAACGAGTTCGGCACGACCACCGGCCGTCCACGGCGATGCGGTTGGTTTGATGCGGTGGCCTGCAAGTACGCGGTTCAGTTGTCCGGAGCGACGGATTTGGCGGTGATGCACCTGGACACGCTCAGCGGGTTCGAGCAGATCGGCGTCTGTGCGGGATACGATCACGCCGGGGAGCGGCTGGGCACGTTTCCGGCGAATACTCAACGGCTGGAGCACTGCCGGCCGATTCTGGATATCATGCCGGGTTGGAGCGATAGCCTCCGCGACGTAACGAAGTTCGATGATCTCCCGAGGGCGGCGTTGGATTATCTTGCCCGGCTGGAGGAACTCGTCGGGGCGCCCGTCAATCTCGTCGGCGTCGGGCCGGAGCGGTCGCAGACGCTTGTTCGCGGTGAACTGTCGAAATGGATACAAATTCCCCCACCGCCGCCCGCCTCTTTACCATGAGCAGCGCGCACCACGACCCCATTGATCCGCGGATCGAAATCGGCATCGACCGGGAGCGCCTCCCCCGCCACATCGCCATCATCATGGACGGCAACGGACGGTGGGCCCGCAGCCATGGTGAGCCCCGCTATCGCGGGCACGAAGAAGGCGCCAAGACCGTCCGCCGCATCGTGACCCACTGCGCCCGGCTGGGAATCGAGGTGCTCACGCTCTACAGCTTCAGCACGGAGAACTGGAAACGGCCGAAGGACGAGGTCTCGTTTCTGATGGACCTCTACGCCCGCTATCTCGTTGCCGAGCGGGACACGATCATGAACAACAACGTCCGTTTCATGCACGTTGGGCGGCGAGCGGGCCTGCCGGATGTCGTGCTGAAGGAGATGGATCGCACGGTCGAACAAAGCCGAAGCAACAGCGGCCTGACGCTCTGCCTTGCGCTGAACTATGGCAGCCGGGACGAGATCGTCGACGCGGTTCGATCGATTGGCGAAGGCATCAAGACCGGCCGGCTCGACCCGGCGGAAATCGACGAGGCGCTGGTCGGCTCGTCGCTTTACACCGCAGGGCTGCCCGATCCCGACCTGCTGGTACGCACCTCGGGGGAGTATCGCGTGAGCAACTTCCTGCTATGGCAGATCAGCTACGCGGAAATCCACGTCACGCCCAAGCACTGGCCGGAGTTCACCGAGGCCGACCTCAACGCCGCCATCCGCGACTTCGCCGCCCGCGAGCGCCGGTTCGGGGGCGTGGAATCGTAAGGAGCATCGTCTTCGCGCGTTCCCCTCGCGCGACTGAACCCAGCCTATCTCTTGGGCCTCCAATACTTTGGTTTGCGAAGAATCTCGGACTTGCACTCCGTTGTGAGCAAGTCGTGAAGTCGCTGCGTGCGCAGAGCCGGCTATGGATTGCCGTTGAATCGCAAGCCTCAATTCCGTACGATAGCAAATTGGTAATTTTAGTACCTTGACCAGAAAGTGTATTTGCTGAATCGTATTGGTCTGGAGCCAGCCGATGTCTGCTATCCCCATATTGCTGATGCTGCTGCCGGTTCTTGAGCCTGATGGTCAGCCGGGCACGACGCGCTGGACGATCGACGGTGGCGGCGTGGTCTCCAGCACCGGTGGCGGTCTTGAGCTCCACGCAACGATCGCTCAGCCTGATGCCGGACTTCTCACTGGGGGAAGCCTGGAACTCGCCGGAGGATTCTGGTTCCCGCTGGACCCCGGCGACTGCAACATCGACGGCAACGTGGACCTTCTGGATTACGATGACCTCCGGAATTGCCTCGCAGGGCCCGCCGACCTGTTCGCGACCGGCTGCGGCTGCCTCAATCTCGACCACGACCTGGACATCGATCTCGCTGATATTGCCTTGTTTCAGCACGCGTTCAGGGGAAACTGAATTGTCGGGTTGGCCAAGGATTGCTCATACGCAGTTGTTTCTTGGCGCCAAGCCTCTGGGGAACATGCCATGTCGCATCATCGATTCTGGACTGTCGTAGTGGGCCTTTCCCTAGGTGGCGCGGCCGCTGCTGCTCCGATGGGAACGGCCTTCACCTACCAGGGACAGCTCAAGCACAACGGGGCACCCGTCGACGGACCAGTTAACATGCAGTTTTGGCTCTGGACTGACGCTACCGGCGGTACGTACCCGGCCATTTATGGCCCCGTTTCAGTCAACCTCACGAACGGCCTTTTCGTCACGCCAGTCGATTTCGGTGATCAGGTATTCTCCGGCGCCGCGCTGTGGATCGAGGTCCGCATTGAGTATCCCGTGGGCACATGGACAACGCTTTCGCCACGCCAGCGCATTGCCCCGGCACCGTACGCAATCCGCTCAGCTCGCGCGGAGAATCTGGTTCTGCCCTACACGGCAACAGTCAGCACTTCGCAGAGCGCCGTGGCCTTGACCCAGACCGGCACTGGCCGCGCGGCCACGTTCAGCGCGGGCAATGCGGGCAGCGACGAGCCCACCTTGTACGTGTTTCAGAACGGCATCGGCCCGGGTGGCGAGTTTTTCATAAACAGTTTGGGCAACAGCGAGCCGGCCGTCCTGGCGTCATCGATCGGCACGGGTCCCGGCGTTCAAGCAAAAAACTTCTCGTCCGGACCAGCCGTGGAGGGCAATGCCTGGGGGTCTGGGAGGGCGGCCTCGTTCCTGACCGAGCTTTCCGGCAACAGCAGTCCCACCATTTACGCGGAGCAGAAAGGAACGGGACGCTGTGCGCATTTCCGCATCACCAACGCATCGAACGACACCGATGCCTTAGCTGCTTCGACGACGGGGGACGGCGTGGCCGTTTCGGGCTATACGATCGGAGAAAACGCGGCCGGAAAATTCGAGATCAACAATTCCGTCAGCGATGCCTCCGCGGTCATTGCCAAGACCAACGGCAGCGGCTACGCGATCGAAGCCCAATCGACCAACGATGTGGGTGTCAGCGGAGGCGGCGCCGTCGTGATCGGCGCGACAACCGGTATCAACGTGGCCCTCGACGGCAACGAGATCATGGCCCGCAACAACGGCGCAACCTCCACGTTGTTTGTAAACAATGACGGCGGTGACGTCTACTTCGGCGGGGCGATTGACATCGGGTACGAGATTGTATCGAACACGGAAGGCGACACCGACTACGCGGTTGTTCATTGTCCTGCGGGAAAGAAGGTGCTCGGAGGCGGCTGCTGGAGTTCCACTGACGCCAACTACCTCCAGGATTCGTACCCCATTACGGATGGCGTGGGTTGGGCTTGTCAATGTCGGTATTCGACTGTCTTCATCTCTGTCTACGCCATCTGCGCCAGGGTCAAATGAGTACCGGGTACCGCTCGGGCGACCTGCCGGACGGCATGATCCAAATTCCGCGATACGGCCCTCTGCTGTGGCGATGCCCCCCAGACGTGCAACCTTGACAAGTTCTGCTACGCGGAGAGGCTTGTGTGCCGCCGGATTTAGCCCGCGCGATCCTCCCTATCCAATTGAACTGCCTGTTTTCTCCTGCGATCAACCAACCACAAGCAGCTGGCCAAGACCGCCGTCGGCAGGAACGGAATCCACAGCGGCAGGTTGAACCACTCCCAGGTCTTCAGAGAACCTCCAAACGTCCAGAACCTCGGCCTCGAAATACATGGCGGGTACTTCATCGACCATCCCGGCGGCGCCGGATACTTCTCCTCCGCGCGATTCCACCCCGGCGGCCGCCATCCCACTCCGAGGAGGCCGGAGTGGAGACCGACCTGATACCGCGTCGACGGGCTCGTCCAATACACCGCGCGCACCAGGCTCAAGCAAAACGCCCCCGCCAGCAGCAGCGCCGACACCGTCGCCAGCCACTTCGTCGCCGTTCTGAACCTCCGCCGCGAGAACATGCTGTGAAACTACGCCCGTTTCCCCCCTCCGTCGAGGCGCTTCGCAACTTCCGCCGGCCGCGTTATCATCCCCCGTCAAACGATTCGGGACCGGAATCAGCAGAGGGCTTCGACATGGGACTGCTCACAGGCAAGAAGGGACTCGTTTTCGGCATCGCCAACGACCGCAGCATCGCCTGCCACATCGCCCAGGCGTTCGTGGCGGAGGGCGCGGCCTGCGGATTTCCGTATCTACCGGGCGAGAAGAACGAGCGGCGGGTGTCGAAGGCCCTGGAGGAAATCGGCGTTCGGGAGCCTTGGCTAATTCCCTGTGACGCCTCGAAGGACGAGGACCTCGACGCCCTGTTCGCCGCCACCCGGGAGCGCTTCGACTCCATCGATTTCCTCGTGCACTCCATCGCCTTCGCCGACCGGGCGTTCCTCAAGCCCGGGCAGTTCGTAATGACCCCCCGCGAGGTGTTCCTCCAGGCACTGGACATCTCGGCCTACTCGCTCGTGGCCATGTCCCGCCGGGCGCGGGAGATCATGCCCCGCGGCGGGTCGATCCTGGGCATGACCTACTACGGCAGCCAGAAGGCCGTGCCGGGCTACAACGTCATGGGCGTGGCCAAGGCCGCCCTCGAGGCCTGCATGCGCTACCTGGCCCTGGAACTCGGGCAGCAAGGCATCCGCGTGAACACCATCAGCGCCGGACCCGTCAAGACGCTATCCTCGATGGCCGTCGGCGGCATCGACGAGATCTTCGACTGGGTGGAGCGCAAGGCCCCCTTGCGTCGCAACATCACCGCCGGGGAGGTCGGCCGGACCGCCCTCTACCTCGCCAGCGACCTGTCCTCGGGCGTTACGGGCGAGAACATGTTCGTGGACGCGGGGTACAATATGGTGGGGTTGTAGGCTCCGCCGTGCGGACCATCTTCGCTGTAGGGTGCATCCCCGATGCACCTCTTCCGAGCCCCAGGTTTCAGCTCACGCGGAAGGGCGGTAGGACAAACCGCTTTAGTCTTCCAGCAACGTGTTGAGCCGTTCGCCCGACACAGTAGCCCAAGGCGACATTCATGAACCCCAGGGCGGTTCCGATTTGCCAATCTTCCCAGTATTTGATCAAGAGAAAGAGCAGGCGGGGGTACGAAAAATCCAACGCACTATACAGACTGAGCATGCCCAATAGCAGCATGACCCACGAGACGCCTTGGGCAACACGCACTCTCCGTCTTATCCGACGGTCCGGAAAGTTCATGTTTGACAACACCGAGCGCACAACGTCGCTAAGCCAAGCAGGCCCGACAAGCATCGCAATGATCACTACCACGTCCGTCGGAGTTGCGGTAAATCGGGAGCTGGACGAAAGGACGAACGGCCAAAGGAGGAACAAAACGGCGAATAGGGGAGCCGCAACTGGCAGAAAGGTTCGATACTTGAGAAACAGCCTGCCCGTCAGTAGGGCCAGCAATGAAAGTACAAGCACCGAAAGCATGGGCGCGACGCATACCAAGCTGATTTGCGCGGGCCCGTGGTAGCTCGGTCTACTGTAGAGGCAATAAAGGCCCAACCCGTACACCAGCGCGTTGCTCACCATCATCGTTGCTGTGAACCCCAAGAGCCGAGCGACCCACCGTCCACGAGGCGTGCGAAGAGTCTGATCAATGCTCATTCCGCACTCCGGGCAATGCCTCGACACCGGCAGCGTCTTGAGGTTGTACCCGCAGCCGATGCAGGGTGTATCCAACGCCACGCAGGCGTCGGGGGGAAGCTGGGGCTCATCGCTCATGGGCTTGTCGAGCATGGTTCGCCGATCCGCACGTCCGCCGATTCTACCTCGACCCCGGCAGCGTTTCCTCGCCGGTCCGCGGTTCCGACGGACGATGCTCCGCAGAACTTGCAGAATGCGCTTAGCCGCTGCCGCTCCTGCCCACACTTCATTGCACCTTGGCCCCGCTTGCAAGAACTTGTTTCCGCCGACAAGCTTGTACTGTCTCCGGACGAATCCATCGGGTAGATTTAACGGGTGTTGAAGAGAATTTGGAGCGAGGATCGGGTTCAGCTCGCACGTCAACGCTCGGTGCGTCGCAGCGTTTAACCATTGGAAGGACGGTTCATCATGTCACGTGCATCAACGGGTCTGCGGACAATCACATTGGCGCTGGTTGCGGCCATGCTTCCGCTCGGGGCGGGACCGGTCCAGGCGGCCGGTCAGAAGTTCACACTGCCGGAGGCGGTCCCGGCCGACGTCTTCCTGTGCGTCGCGGGGCGGACGGACAAGGAAAGCCAGTTCGTCGAGGAGTACTGGGGCGAAGTCTTCGAAGCCTTCCACAATTCCGGCATCCTCGAGGACCTCATGGGCATGATGACCGGCGCCCTCGGCAGCAGCCAGCAGGCCCAGGTCGACGAGTACCGGACCATGATCCACGACCTGATCACCGGCGTGGACTGGAGCGGACTCGCGGCCAAGGAAATGGTCTACGCCCAGCGGATGGCAAAGGTCCGGCAGCAAGGGGACAACATCTCCATGGGCCCGCCGGACATGCTCTGGCTGTTCCGCGGCGAGAGCGACAGCGTGGCCAAAAACGAGCAGGGCCTGAAGGCGATTCTCAAGACGCTGAAAGACGAGGTCGCCAAGCTTGCTCCGGACGACCCGATGGATATGGAAACCACCAAGGTGGAGGGAGCCGACGTCACCGTTCTGCGTATACGCGACATGCAGCCGCCGATGTCGATTTCGCTCGCCCGAAAGGACGATGTGATCGTCCTCGGCTTCGGCGACATCGCCAACGAGGCGCTGGCGCTAATGAACAAGAGCGGCGGGAAGTCACTCGCGGCAACCGACCGCTACAGGAAGGCCTTCGAGCCGCTCAAGCCCGCCGAGAGCGCGATGGTCTTCTTCGACATGCAGACCATGCTCGAGCCGCTGCGGGGTCTCGCGGAGAAGGTTGTCGCCATGCAGCAAGGCGGCGGCGAGGATCATCCCGTCAACGCGGAAATGAGCGAGGAGGTCAAGGAACTCCACCAAGCCGCCTTCGCGGCCTACGACGCCAAAGATTACAAAAAGGCGTTGGCGCTCACTCAGAAACAATACGACCTGGCTCCGAACAACTCCCTGGTCATGTACAACCTGGCGTGCTTCCACGCGCTGACGGGAAACAAGACGGAAGCCCTTCAATGGCTGCAAAAGTCGGTGGACGCCGGATTCTACGCCCCCAACCAGATTCGCAAGGACGAAGATCTTGCCAGCCTGCGCGGCGAAGAGGCCTACAAGGCGGCCATTGCCGCGGCGGAGCGCCAGTCCCAGCGTTCGGCGGTGGCCGGTGCATTTTCGGTTGCGGACCGTGTGTTGAGTGCCGTTGGCATCGTGGATTACATCGCCTCAACAACCTATTCCGAGGGCTACTCGGTGTTCGAGGATTCGCGGGCCGTGCTGGTCAAGAACGCCTCCGAGCGCGCCATCTACCCTGTTTTCGGAAAGCAGAAGATGATGGCGAAGTTCGATCGCTACGTGCCCAAGGAGACGGCATCATTCTCACTGAGCACGGGGCCGAATCTGAACAGCCTGTACGAGTTTCTGCGAAACACGGTCAAGTCGTACGGTCCGGAAGGCGAGGCCGTGCTCACACAATGGGAGCAGATGCAGCAGGGTCTCGGGTTCAACGTCCAGCGTGATGTGCTCGACTGGGTTCAGGGAGGATCGATCTCCCTTACCCTTTCCGAAGAGTTGGGCTCAGCCAACGTCTGGATGATGAAAGTGACGGATGAAGCCAAGGCCAAGGAGAAGATCGGCCAGGGTATCGCCGCGATCAGCTCGATGGTTCAACAGCTCGCCGCTCAGCAGCCCATGCTGGGAATGCTCCGCATGCAGGTCTCCCCGGAGACCTACGAGGGGCTCGATGGCTTCAGCCGGATCACGATGGCGATGTCTCCCGCGCAACCATTCGTCTGGGGAACGGCCGACGGCTTCGTCATATTCGGCACCTCGGCCGAGGGCGTCCATGCCGTGCTCCAGACGGCCAAAGGCGAGCATCCCAGTGTCGCGAAGAATGAACGCGTCATGGCGGAAGCCGTGCTGCCCAAGGGTGATTTCTGGTCGATGAGCTTCACGGATCAGCGGCGTCTCGGGTCGCAACTCGCGGACGCCGTCGGTGGCGCGAGCATGGGCTTGGGGATGGCCGCCATGGCCATACCGGACCCGCAGGGGCAGCAGATGGTCGGCAAGCTTGTCGGCATCCTTGGCAAACTCGGGCCGGTCTTGCGGAAGATCAACTTCTACCGGTCAATGGCCTCCACCAGCACTTTCGACGGTTCCGAATGGAGAACCCTCAAGGTAACCAATTACCAGCCTCCGGACGAGCGGAACGCCAAGGCCACGAATTAGTCTCCGCCCGGGATCCGATCCCGACAAAGAGCGGCCGCCGCCTCGCATGTCGAGCGGCGGTCGTTTTCTTTTGCCGCCACGGGGCAGGATCGGTTTACGATTTTGCAGTCACCCCGGTACGATAGGGGCATGCCGGCCGGAGCTGCATCACTTGCTGTTGACGATCATCTTGCCGAAACGCGCCGCCAGCGTATCGGTATCGTAGTCCTCTTTCTGGCCGGGCTGTTCTGGAGCCTCAACGGCGTTCTGATCAAACTGGTCTATGACGAAGGACGCGGCCCGGGCGGCGTGACCATCGCCTTCTACCGTTCGCTCTTTGCTGGGCTGTTTCTCATTCCGCTGGCCTGGAGAGGCTTTCGCACGTTGCGTCGCCCTCAGCGCGCGCAAAGCCAGGCGCAACCCCTGCTATCGCTCAGACCGGCTGCGTGGAGCTGCGTTCTTTATTTCACGCTCATGACCGTTTGCTTCGTCGTGGCCAATACGCGGACCGAAGCGCTCAACGCCATCATCCTGCAATACACCTCGACATTCTGGGTGTTCGGCCTTTCCCCATGGATCCTCAAGGAGCGCGCCGCCGGCCGCGACATCTGGATACTCGTTCTCGCCATCATCGGCGTGGGCATGATCTTCGGAGGCGGAGCAAGCGGCGATCTCTTCGGCCTGATGAACGCACTCGGTGCGGGGCTTTTCTTTGCGTTGCTGACGCTTATGATTCGTCGCATGAAGGATGCCAACTCCGCGGCCGTTACGACGCTGAACAACCTGGGGTCGGCACTTCTGATTCTGCCGTTCGCGGCATTGGTGGACGGGCTGGGCCTCTCCGCTCGGTCACTGCTCCTGCTCGTTCTGCTCGGTGTGATCCAGTTCGGACTCCCCTACTATCTCTACACACTGGGTCTGGCCCGCGTTCAGGCCTACCGAGCCTCGCTGATTACCATGGTCGAACCCGTGCTCGTCCCGGTTTGGACGTTTCTCGTCATCGGTGAAGTTCCGCCGACGTGGAATCTGGCCGGCGCCGGCGTTATCTTCCTGGCACTATTGATATTTCTGATTTCGGCGGGACGCGCGCCGCCCGCGCTGGCGCGGATCGCGGAGAGTCCGGTCCGGGCGAATGAACCAAAGGAACACCGATGAAGACCAGGGCAGTCGTGCTGGGTTGCGGGATGGTCGGAGCGACGATGGCTCGTGATCTTGCCGCCGATGCGGCGTTCGAGGTCACTGTGGCGGATGTCCGCGAGGGCAACCTGCGCCGACTCGGTCAAAACCCAACGATCCACACACGCTGTATCGATCTCGCTGAAGAGGCTCGCGTCCGTGAATTCGTGGCGGAGTTTGATCTTGTTCTGGGGGCCATGCCCTCCGCGCTCGGATTCCAGACCCTGCGCGCTGTGGTCGATGCCGGCAAGCGCTACGCGGACATATCCTTCATGTCCGAGAACGCCTTCGACCTCTCGGACCGCGCGAAGGCGAGCGGTGCCGTCGCCGTGATCGACTGCGGCGTCGCCCCCGGCTTTTCGAACATGATCGCGGGTTACGAGGCTTCTGTTCTTGATAAGACGCTCCGGGCCGACATCTTCGTCGGCGGGTTGCCCAAAGCCCGCATGCTTCCTTTCCAATACAAGGCGCCTTTCGCTCCGAGCGATGTCATCGAGGAGTACACGCGCCCGGCGCGCCTCGTGGAGAACGGTCAGGTCATTACCCGCCCGGCGCTTTCTGAATCGGAGCCGCTCGACTTCCCGGCAATCGGCACGCTCGAAGCCTTCAATACCGACGGGCTCCGCAGCCTGATCTTCACCATGAATATTCCCCACATGCGGGAAAAGACGCTGCGCTATCCCGGACACATCGACCTGATGCGGGCGTTCCGGGAAACGGGTCTCTTCGAGAAAGAGCCGATCGACGTCGCCGGCATCAACGTCCGGCCGATCGATCTGACCGCGAGACTCCTCTTTCCGAAATGGACCTATCAACCCGGCGAGGAGGAGTTCACCGTGTTGCGAGCGTACGTCGAGGGCGTTCGCGGAGGTCATTCGGTCCGCATCGCATATGACCTGTACGACGAGACCGACCGCCCCACGGGTACGACTTCGATGGCTCGAACCACGGCCTTCCCCTGCACGGCCATGGCCCGCATGTTGGCATCCGAGCGCTTTCACGAGCCAGGCGTCTGGGCGCCGGAGCAGGTGGCGGCACGTCCCGGCCTCTTCGAGACTGTCTTGCGGGAGTTGCGCGATCGCGGCGTTCGCATCTCGCGCGAGGAATCCGTCCTCCCGCACGGATGATGTCATTGCAGGATGCCCTCGTTCAGTGTCGGCCGAGCCGTGCACGCAGGATTTCTCTTGACGCCGAAACTCCACCGGAGTAGAGATTGCGATCGGCAGGGTGATCCCCGGCCGTTGACAATTGCATAGTTCGCGATGACTGGTGCGCCCGTGCTCGTCACGGGTCAAAAGGGAAGGTGGTGCAAATCCACCGCGGACCCGCCGCTGTAATCGGGTACGAACACCACGAACCGCCATTCGCAGGAGCCGGGCAGATATGGCCCGGGCATCCTTCGGAGAAGGCGTGGTCAGTAGGACGATCCGTAAGCCAGAAGACCTGCCGGTCGAAATCGCGTTGATGTGGTGCCTTCGGGGACTGAGGCGCCGCGTTCCGCGCTTTCCCTGGTGAGATGCAATCTCCACCCTGTCCGCAGGGGCTGAATGGCTGCTCCACATGGTGAAACGATGAACCCGGCCCTCGATCCGTCGAGACGCCGGGTTTTTTCTTTCCCTTGTTCGTCGCTCAGGCCGCGGGTCATCGGCCGCCCGGCGGAGAAAGGAGCAGATGCAGTGGACGTGATCTCGCGGCGACGCACGAGGCTTCGAGCGGTCAAGGCTATTCTCCTGGCGGGAATAGTCTGGTCGATCCGGACAAGCAGCGCGTTGGGTGGAACGTTCGATGGCTATCACCTCACCGGATCCTTTACGCTTCCGCCTGGTACGTCGACATTCGACGTGCATCCCGACGGGCGCATCTTCTCCCTGGCGGGCGCGACGCTGTACGCGGAATCGCAGGCCGGCTCCCGGCTGTTCAACCCGCTGGGTCAGTTGCCGCAAGCCGATATCAGCAGCTTCGGCGCGGGATTTCTTCGATTCTCCCCCGACGGCGAGGCGTTCGCAGTCGGCAACGGGGGCGGGTCGAGCTTCACCAACGATCAAGTCGGCGTTTTCGAAACGGCTACTCTCGATGGCCGATGGCTTTCGGCAAGCCATTTTGATGCCCAATGGTCGGATGCCAAGAATCTGGCACTTACAGCCGGCGAGTTCGGACAACCGGCCTACGTCAGCCTGCTGGACACCGCCAGCGCCGACCCCGTTCATCCCGTCAATCCCATCGTGGTGGAAGCAGTTGGCGGCGCTTCCGGCGGTATTGCCTTCGACACCGCGGGCAACCTCTACACGAGCAACGGCTTCGCGACCACGGGCCCCAGCGGCACGGGGGAGATTCGCTACTTCCCCTTCGCCGACTGGCAGGACGCGGTCGACGCTGGCAACCCGCTGGACTTCGAGAACGATGGGGCCACCGTCGCCGATACCCTCTCGGCCGCGCCGATGGTCTTCGACGGCGAGGGAAATCTCCTGATCGGGGGAGGCGACTACTTCGGAACCGATATCGATTTTGCGGCATTGATTCGCGGCGATGTCGTGCTGCGGGCCGCTTCGGGCGGAGCCCCGGCCGACCCGGCGGACGCAGGCGAACTTCGCCGGCTCGACCCCGATGACCTCTCCGATCTCAATGTCTACGATGTGAATTACAATCTTCCAAGGGGCGAACTGCTCCTTCGCGACGGCGACACGGTCTACGTCTACGCGGTTCCTGAGCCCGCCAGCGCTCTCCTCATCATCACGGGCAGCTTGGCGCTTTCCATCCGGCCTCGCGCGCGGAAAGGACGGTAGATTCCGATGAGTCGCTCCCACCGCGTGAGCGTATTCGCAACCCCTCCTGCCCGCAGGAAAGGCCGCCGTTGCGCTCTAACGCTCGCAGCTGTTGCTCTGCTTGCCGTCGAATCCTTCGCCCAGACTCCCTTCGCCGTCGAGGTGATCTCCTACGATCCGGCTCCCGGACAGTTCGTCAACGACCCGGAGCTGAATGATCCCTCCCTGGCCCTGGGCCCGCCCGAGGGCGGCGGGACATTCGCCCCGGCATTCAGCTCGTTGGTGACGCTCGGCGGATTCGGAGGATCGATAACGCTCCGTTTCGATCATGTCGTGCAAGATCATCCGCTCAATCCTTTCGGCATGGATGCGATCGTCTTCGGCAACGCCCATTACGTATCGGACAACGGCGAGCGCCGCTGGGCCGAATGCGCCACGATCGAAATCGCCCTCGATGCCGACGGAAGCGGTCTGATCGAAGCGGATCGCGGCGAACGATGGTACCTCATTCCCGGCTCCCACCTGCATGTCCCCGATGATCAACGCGCCGAGAAAACGTGGGACGATAACCCGGCTACTCCCCTGCCGCCGACACTGCTTTCCTGGATACCGCCCGGGCAAACCGGGGCGTGGGAGACCTCCGGGTTTCTGCTCCCCGCGGATATCTTCGCGATGCCGGTTGTCGAGAATCCGTCCCCCGACCCCGCGGTGGAGGGTATCTGGGGTTACGCGGAGTATACGCCAACACTCCTTTTGGGTGACCTCGATGGCGATAACAACGTCGATGACACGTCGATGACACCGGACGAGTTCTACACCGTTCCCGACGATCCCGGAAGAGCAGGTCTCAGTCCCCGCTGCGGCGGAGGAGATGCCTTTGATATCGCCTGGGCGGTCGACCCCGAAACCGGGGTATCGGCCAACATCGGCGGGTTCGACTTCATTCGCCTGACCAACGCCGCCGACATCGTCATTGAGGTTATTGGTGAGAAATCACCCGAGATCGATGCCGTTTCGGACGTCGCCCCGGACCGGTTCGGCGATTGCGACGGCGACTTGGACATTGACTTGGCCGATGCTGCGTGTTTTCAGCGCTGTCTGAATCATGCAGGTCCGATGAACGCGGAATGCCCATTCCTGGACGACGACAATGATGACATCGTGACCCTTGTGGACTGGTCTGCGTTCGTGCGGCGCCTCGGAGGACAGCGGTGATTCCTCGACCAATCCAGGCAGGCCTCCCCCGCTTCCGCGCGGCCTTCTCCCTCCTGGAGATGCTGGTCGTGATAGGGATCATTGGGGCCTTGCTTTCGATCCTGATCCCCGGCTTGACCTCCGCCCGGCGGCAGGCGTACAGAACCGTCTGTAGTTCGAACATCCGTCAATTGAATATCGCCAATGAGCTCTACGCCCAGTCCAGCCAGGGACGCTATTGCCCCGGCATGGCCGAACGCCGCAAGAACCTCCATCGCTGGCACGGATCGAGAAAGCGCGTCAATGATCCATTCGATCCGGCCTCTGGTCCGCTCGCTTCGTTTCTTGGGGCGGATGCGCTGATCCGTGAATGCCCGGCCTTTCCCGCCGAGGAAATTGCACGGTCCAGCGGCGGCTTCGAACGCGGCGCCGGAGGATTCGGATACAACTCGTCCTACATTGGAACGGAATCACGCTACTTCCCGACCGGTGAGGCCGTCATCGTGAACGATCGTCTGGGCGTGCTCCGAGACCGCGTTGCCCGCCCGGCCGAGACGCTCATGTTCGCTGACACCGCGTTCGCAGCCAATACACTCATCGAGTACAGCTTCATTGAACCACGCTTCCATCCGCAGTATCCGACGGCACGGCCCGATCCTTCCATTCATTTCCGCCACGCCGGCAAGGCAAATGCAGCCTGGTGCGACGGGCACATCGACGCTCACGAGCGGACGTTCACGTGGTCCAGCGGGTTCTATCCTGCCGACCCCGCGCGATGGAACATCGGCTGGTTCGGCGAGCGGGACGACAACAGCCTCTTCGACTTGAATTGACTTTTCCAACCGGCATAATGGCAAGTGGCGAATCGGAGCCGGCGCCGGACCAATTGGGACCGCGCGCGAGTCTCTTGCCGTTGCAGAAATATTGAAGCGAACCGGAGAATCGGAATGCTACCTTGGAGAGCGATTTGCGCAGCGCTTCCGCTGATGCTGACGGTCGTTGCCTGTCGGCAGGAGAGCGAGAAGCCGGCCGCTGCGGATCACCGGAATTCGGAATCGACGCCCGCCGTTTCAACCGAACCCGCAGGCGATTCGGGTTCCCGCGCGACAACCGCTGCTGGCTCGGAGGAGAGCAAGACGGAATCGCCCGCGAACACGCCGACGCCGAAGGCGCCCGAATCTGAATTCGCGGGGATTCAAACCGCCGAGGGCGAACAATGGAATGCGATCGCAAAGTCGCTGGCGGCAAGCGGCAAGCTTGCTGGGAATTCGACGGATGAGGCCGTGGCGATTCTCGGCCCGGCCTACAGGTACCTTCATCGCCTGATCTACGCTTTCCCTACCGTGGAGGGCTCACACGACCGGACACCTGAAATGCTCGTGAACCTCAATGTCGAGGGAAGACTCGAAGATGTCGGTTATGTCGGATACCTCAAGAACGTCCAATCGGCGCCATTTTCAGAAGAGAAATGGTCCACCGGAGGCGAACTGGCACGGTTCCACATGGCCATCGACCTATCCAACCGCAATCCCCTGAAAGGCAAGACGCGCGAGGAGGTGCTCCAGATCCTTGGAGAGCCCACACGAGAGATCGGTCCCGCGTTCTTGTACTACACCCCCGTTCGCTCCGAGGAGGGCGGTCTCACGCCGGATGAAATGGGCAGTTGTCTGCGGCTGGAAGTTGAGGACGGAAAGGTCTCGGAGGCTCGGTTTATCGATCGTTCCTGACGCGCGCTCACGCTATCGGTCCGGTACACGGCGCAGGCAACGGCGCTGACTTCCACTTCCGGTTCATCCGGCGCACCGACTCGTCGGTATCGAGAACGTCGATTTCCTCTCCGGTCATCCAGGCCAGGGCGAAAGATTCCTCGCTCCTTTGATAAGCCTCGCTCCCGGTTACGCGAAGAAGAAAACGCACGTCGAAGTGCAGGTGTGCGGGGCGGTCACCGCGCGCCGGAATTTCATGCACGTCCACGTCGAAAATCGCCGTGTGAACCGCCTCAATCCCCTGAATGCCCGATTCCTCCCGCGCTTCGCGCATGGCCACGCGAAGCAGATCGGGATCGCCGTCCGCGTGGCCGCCGAGCTGAAGCCATTTGCCCAGCTTGCGGTGCTGATGGAGAAGCACGCGCCGACCGTCCCGGCTGAGCAACCAGGCCGCACCGGTCATGTGCCCCACCGCGTTGGATCGCTCGAAGCAGCCCGGCGTCTCGCGCACGAAGCGGATCATCCGATCCAGACTTGCCCGCTCGGCGGCATCGAAAGCTGCATGCCTTTCGAGCAACTCCAGCAGCGGCTGTCGGTGCATCGCCAGCACCTCCCTGGGTAAATGAGCATGAAGCGCCCACGTCATGTCGCGCCTTCGCGCTGCGCCTTCCGGAGTATTATTTCCGCGTTGCCGCCTGATGGAAACCCGGTCAATAAAAAGAAAGGGTGCCGGCCGAGAAAGACTCGGCATCAGCACCCTCTCCATTGGTCGCGTGAACGTCAGCCGCCGAAGCTGATGGAAAGACTTCCGATCTGCTCCGCCGTCAGCGGCTCACCATAGAGCATTTGTGTGAGGTCGGCGCCGGTCTTGAGGTACTCCCACAGCGCCGGATCCGTATCCGGGATCGGCGTCATAGGATCGCCCGTGTAGTCCAGGAAATCCAGCAGAAGCGACGTCTCCCAATCCGGCGGAATCGGGATCACGCCCGACGGGCCCGTCAGCGTGCGCGTGTCTTCGTCCCACGACGTAACCGTGATCATGCCCGTATCGTTGTATTCCTGCACGGCCGCGTTCCCGTGGCAATCCCCGCAATTGACTTCGGCCGTCACCGTGTGGGCGTAGTACGGAGCGATTACGTAGAACGACTCGCCCTGATACGTCAGCGACTGGAACGTCGCGGTGTGAACCTTGTCGCGGAAATTGACCAGGAATTTGAAGTCCTTCCGCGGCGGCGTGAAGAACCGCTTCCCGGTGCCCACGACCTCGCTCTCGAAGTGGCAACTGTAGCACGAAATCACGGACTGCACGTGACACGCGGAGCAATCGACGCTCGCCGTGTGAATGGTGTGGGCCGAATTGGATGGCGGCGGATTGTGGCAGTTCTCACATCGCGTGACCATCGCCCCGTCATCCAGCAGCGAGTTGTACTCCGTCCCGTCGCCGTGCATTTCGCTCAGCGCGTGGCAGCTCATGCACGTGAAGCCCATGTCCCGGTGTACGTCACTATAGAGGCCTTGCTCGGCGCCCTGACGGGAGTGGCAGCCGAGACAGGTGCTGTCGGCCACCTCCCCGGGATCCCCCGGGTCGGCATGGCAATCCGCGCAGCTCGGAACGTACGTCTCGGCATCGACCGGCGTGCCGTCGGCCAGGGTGGCAGCGTGGCACGCCTGGCACTCCAGATCATCCATGGGAACTTGCGTGATCGTCTCGAACCCGCCGTTCTCCTCGGCATAGAAGTACGCCTTGCCGGTGCGCTGGAAGTGCAGGCTCGTCGGGAAGGTCTGCGCCGGACCCGGCTCCCCGTTGTCGTTGTCGTTGTCGTTCACGTTGGTGTTGTCGTTATCGTTCGTATTCGTATTGTCGTTCGTGTTCGTATTGTCGTTGTCATTCACGTTCGTGTTGTCGTTGTCGTTCCCGGGCGGCACGACAACGGGACAACCGGCCAGCACGACAAGTCCGACCGCACACAACATCACCGTCAACCACGTACTTGATGACTTGAATCGCGTCATGGCGGGCATCTCCTGAGCCGGTATGTCTTCCGCACCGCACCCATGAACGAAAGGCGCGGCCTCCTGCGCGCAAACCCCGACCGGTCTGCAACTTACATGGCCGGGCAATTGGCATGCCTGCCGCCGCAAACCCATCCGCATGCGACACTTCGTTCACCGCGACCGAAACGGCCAATGCACCCCCAACTTCTTCGTTATGCAACTTAAAGACCGACTTATCCTGTGAAATCTCCGCCAACAATTCCCAGGATACCCACCCGGATAATCCCCGACTTCTCAGAATTACCAAGTCCTCAGGGATGACCGCGCTTGCCAGCGCAGATTCTGCGCACCCGCTTGACGATTATCTCGCTGAAACAACGTACCGCGGATTCTCGGCGCAGAGAACGCATTCCCAGATCTTGGAACGCCTGTGTGTCGCGCAGGCCAGTTCCTTGACGCTCGGTTCCGTGTTCGGTGGCACTGCCACATGCTCGCCGAGACCCCTCTCGGCGGGCCTTCGATCTCTTCGAAAAGTACGGCCGGTCCGCGATGACCGGCCCATCGACCTCAACCGCTGAATCCGCCTTCAATTCGCCCCCCGGATCGCCGCCACTCGCAACGGAACTCGCCACGTTCTGCGCCTCGGTCTCGGACATGGAGTGGATACTACAGCCATTGGAACCCGCTTCACAATACTGCTACGCCGTCCCGGACGCAGGGCGCTCACTTCAATCGCGCGGCCGACTGAGCGCCCTTGCGCGTTATTTCCTGTAGAGGACATGCGGCGCGACGACCGGCGCCGCCCGCAGGTTCGATCACGGGGAAAGCGGGGATTGGCTGGACTGCTCGACCATGAACATCGCACAGACATCCTTGGCCTCTTCCGCCAGCGCCGCCACAGGACCGACCACGATGACCGTCGGAGAGGTGAGGCCTTCGCGATCGGCGACCGCCGGAAGGTCGACCAGCGTCGACACGATCACGCGCTGCTCGGGCGTCGTAGCACGTTCCACGCAGGCAGCGGGCGTGGCCGGATTCTTTCCGGCCTTGATCAGTGTCCGGGAGATGGCACCGAGGTTCTCGCGGCCCATGAGCACCACGAGCGTGTCCATCGACGCAAGCGCCGCAAAATCGATGGGCGGCGCTTCGGCGTCGGGCGAAATGCGTCCAGTGACGAAAGCCACCGTGCGAACCAGGTTGCGATCGGTTAGTGGAATGCCCGCGGCGGCCGGTCCGGCAATCACGCTTGAAACCCCCGGCACAACCACGCACGGAATGCCCGCATCGCGACAGGCCCGGACCTCTTCGAACCCTCTCCCGAACACGAACGGGTCGCCGCCCTTGAGCCGGACCACGGTCTGCCCCGCGGCCGCGTACTCAACGAACAACTCGTGGATGCGGCTCTGGCGCGTGGCGGAATCCGAACCGAGGGTGCAAACGGCGATGCGCCGAGCGTCACGATGGGCAAGCGCAAGAATCTCGTCCGTAACCAGACGGTCATGGAGAATCACGTCGGCTCGGCCGAGCAATTCAAGCCCGCGGACCGTGATCAAACCCGGATCACCGGGACCGGCTCCGACGATGTACACGACGCCCCTGCGAGGTATGGCTGACGTGTCTGCGTCAAACGGCATGGGGTTCTGCTCCACGCATGACCGGCGCGTCTATTCCCTCTCGAACCAGCGATTCGATGATCCCGAGGATGCCGGGATGCGTTCCGATCGGTGCGTCACAGACGACCTGACGCCCGCCGACGAGTCCGGAGAACGGCGGCACCGCACCCGGTTCCGACGGAAGTCCGAGCGCCGCCGGAACATCTTGAACGGCATGCGGCCCTGCGCCAATCAGAAACGGGATTGCAATGACATCCCGCCCCTCCGTTCGACCCAGGACCGACGAAATCGCCGGTTCATCGTCGATAAACGCGGTGATGACCTCGTTGCACCGCTGCCCTTCGCCCAGAAGTTGCGCGGCCGATTCCGTCGCCCGGCGGCTCGCCCGGTGTCGCGGAGTTCCGTGACCCACCAGTGCGATGACGGCTTCGCTCAACCGAATGTCGAATGCAGATGCCATTTGCCCGGCCCGATCCGCAATCAACGAAACGACATCGCGATGGGTGCCAACTGGCCGCGTGATACGTACGTCCATCGAACCGAATCGCCCATTCCTGGCCAGCTCGGCCGGCAGAAACTCGCTGGCAAAAAACCCCTCGCTCGTCATCACCGGTACGACCACGCCAGCCTCACCGCCGATGCCATCCAGCACTTCGCGGAATTGTGGCGAACCTTGGTGGAATGCAGCAAGAACTTCCCGGGCAACGCCGCGGTGGCGCAATTGACCCGCCCAGTCGCTGATCTGGGCATTGACGGCCGGCTCCGCGTAAGAGCCGTGAGCGGCGAGGATGACAGCCGTTGTACGCATTTGCAGCGCGATGTCGTTTCCTCAAAGAAGCGGGCGCAAGGTCTCCATCGTGGGCTCTTCGCCGCCGGTCAGCGTCGTGCGGATGTCCCTGCGCTGAAGGAGCCGCTGGTAAAAGTCCCCCAGCCCCTCGCCGGCGCTGCGGCGCTTCGCCCAGCTTTGAAGGAGCGGGCGAACGAGTGGAACAATCCCGTCCATCTCCACGTCGGCGGCGTACAAGTCGGACAGGCGATCTCCCGAGAGACTCCCGCCCACGTAGACGTGATAGAGCCCCGGGCGCCGTCCCACGAGTCCGATGTCGGCGCTGTACGGCCGCGCGCACCCGTTCGGGCACCCCGTCATGCGAATGGTAATCGGCTCTCCCTCGAGTCCCAGCTCGGCCAGCGCTTCCTCGAACTGCGACATGACGCCCGGCATGACCCGCTCCGAATCCGCCATCGCCAGACCGCACGTTGGCAGCGCCGGGCAGGCCATGGAGTCCAGACGGGCAAGCGGCAGTTCCCCGGCCGTCTTCATTCCGTTCGCGTGGAGAATGCTCTCAATGTCCGCGATTTGGGTTTCCGAAAGATCGGTCAAGAGGATGTTCTGCTCCGCGGTCACGCGCAGCCCCGGCTTGTGCCGGGATACAATCTCGCGAAGCGCCGTCTTGATGCGCGCGTGATCGAAGTCGCGGATACGACCGTTGTCGATATAGATGCCGTAGAACAGTTTCCCGCCGCCCTGCTCATGCCGGCCGAGGTGGTTGTGGAAACCCGGACGGGGAATCTCCACCCACGGCTCGAGCGGGAACGAAGCCCGTTTCCGGAATTCCTCGCGGAAGCGCTCCATGCCCCATTCGGCAATAAGGTACTTGAGGCGCGCGTGACGACGGTCCGCCCGGTTTCCGTGGTCGCGAAAGATGGCCGCGATCACGCGCGTCGCCTCCACGGCGTGCTCCGGCCCGACGAATCCCAGCGGCTGCGCGATCTGCGCGAACGTGTCGGCCTTGCCGTGGGTCATGCCCATGCCCCCGCCGACAAGCACGTTGAAGCCCCGCACGCGCGAACCGTCGAGCAGGAGCACGTGGCCCACGTCGTACGAGTAAATGTCGACACAATTGTCGTCCGCCAGGCCGACGCCGGTCTTGAACTTGCGCGGCAGATAGGTTTCGCCGTAAAACGGCTCTTCATCCGCCGAGGGCTCGCTCGTAAGGTGCTTTTCTCCGTTGAGCCAGATTTCATGATACGCGCGTGTGCTCGGCCGAAGGGCGACGGCGATTTCGCGCGAAACGCGGCGCAGCGTCTCGTGCGCGGCATCCGGCAGCGGTGCCGGGCAGGCCATGACGTTGCGCTCCACATCGCCACAGGCGGCAATGGTGGTCAAGAGGGCGTCGTTGATGCCCTTGATCGTGGCCTTGAGGTTCTTCTTGAGAATGCCGTGAAACTGAAAACCCTGCCGCGTGGTCGCTCGAAGCGAGCCGCCCCCGTAGCGCTCCGCCAATGCATCCAGTGCGAGATACTGGTCGGCATCGAGAACGCCGCCGGGAATGGCCACGCGAACCATGAACTGGTAGGCCTCCTCCAGCTTCTGCTTGCGTCGCTCGTGGCGGACGTCGCGGTCGTCCTGTTGATACGTTCCGTGGAACTTCAGCAGGGGCTCGTCCTGCTTGGCGAAGTGGGTCGCGTCGGAAGCGAGCGTCTCGGCGATCGTCCCGCGGAGGTGCCGGCTGGCCCGCTTCACCGCTTCGACCTTGGATTCCTTTTCCTGCGGGCTGTCGCTCATTCCATGGCCTCCCGATCAACGCCAATTCTTCCTGTCCGATTTCGCTTGCTCAGATACCGGCACCGCCGTGCAGACCGCACTCGGTCTTGCCCTGGCCGGCCCAGCGACCGTCGCGCGAGTATTCACCCACTTTCGATCCTTCGACCGGCTGCGTGCAATGCGTGCATCCCACCGTCGGATATCCCTTGAGATGCAATTCATTGAAAGGCACATCGTGCTTCTGAATATACTCCCAGATCTGCGGACGTTCCCAGTTGGCCAGCGGGCTGATCTTCAGGACATGGTACTTCCAGTCCCAGTCGATCAGCTTGATGTTCGCTCTCGTCGACGATTGGCTCCGCCGCAGCCCCGTGATCCAGACGTCCACACCTTCCATCGCCCCGAACATCGGATCGACCTTGCGGATGCGGCAGCAAAGGTCCGGCTGGCTCTTCCACAGGGCGGGTCCGAATTGCCGTTCCTGCTCTTCGGGCGTGAATTCCGTGCCCTTGTTGACGAGCGTCAGGTGCGGATAGCGCTCGGCCATCCGGTCACGAAGGCGATACGTTTCCTCGAAGAAAAACATCGTATCGAGATAGATCACGGTCAGGGGCCGCCCGTGCCGTGCATACATGTCGATCAGGGCGCATCCTTCCATTCCGAACGACGTCGTCATCACCATGTTCTGGCCCGCGAAGCGTTCCAGCGACCAGGCAATGAACTCATCGGTCGGCGTGTCCTCGTTGATGGACAGAATCGGGCGCGATTCTCGAAGCTCCATTTCCACGGCTCTTGCTCCTCTTTTCCCCCCGGCGGCGAGGCGACCCGGTCGCCCGGGTCGGTGTTCCGGTCGGCAACCCCGGATCCGAACACAAAAAAACCCGCAGGAACCATCCCGCGGGCCATTCGTCTAAACGCTCGATCGAATCTTCCAGCCTTCGGGAGGTTCCTTAAGCCCCATGACAACAACAGCAACAGGCGCAACGTCCCGCAAGGCGCTGGATATGAAGTTGGCGCTGGCTCGACATCGAAATCGCCCGATAACGCTACGGCCGGAATCCTGACCCGAAATCCGTCAACGCGGGATAGTACAAAGACCTACCGGGCGAGTCAAGCCGTCAGGGCAGAGGTTTCCGCGATTGGGGCTGTTTATTCCGCCCGGGTGCTGCTGCGGGCCTGCATGCAGAGTCGAATGAGCTGGGTGATGTCATCTCCCAGGGTCTGGAGTGCACTGCCCGCAAGAACCGCTTTCTCGATCTTGCCGGCGGCGTCTGTGATGGGATCGAACCCGAATCCACTGCCCTGCGCCTTGAGCATGCGGGCCACCTGCTTGACCCCTTCCAGGTCGCCGTGCATGCGGGCCTCTTCCAACACGCGGATTCGCCCCGGCAGACCCTGCACGAATTCGTCGATCAACGGTTCCATGCCGGGGCTGTCCATCAGGCTGCTGAACAGCGGCTCCTCGCGGAGCGATGCCATGACCGTGGCCAGCTCCGTTCTCGAAACAGGTTTGGCCAGATAGCGGTCGAACCCGGCGGCCAGGCAGCGATCGCGATCCTCGGGGGCCGTCAGAGAGGTCGCGGCAACCACCGTTCCGCTGTATCCCCTCTTGCGGAGTTCCTTGACGGCTTCGATGCCGTCCAGGTTCGGCAGAAGGATGTCCATGAGGATCAGATCAAACGTGTGACTCTGGACCATTTCCAAGGCCTGCTGCCCGTCGCCGACGATTTCGACTTTGGCATTGAGTTTCTGCAGGTGGAACGCCAGCAGCTTCGCTTCCGAAGGATCGTCCTCGACCACGAGGACACGGGAGTCCACGGCCTCGGCACAATAGACCGAGGGGTCGACGTGCTGGTCAAAGCACATCATGACGTCGTGGATGTTGTTGGAAACGTAACGGCAACTGACGACCTCACCCGCCGCGTTGTTCCAAGTACCGTGCGGCGTGATGAGCTGGGCCATGCAGCGCGTGCCGGGATGGATGAATCCGCCGAACAGAAAGCAGAGGTCGACGTGAGAGAGCTTCCGGGTGGGCACGAGATAATGAAAGGTCTCGCTGGCTCCCAGTTGCTGGATGTGCAGAACCAGCGCCTTGAGCCGATACCGGTAGCGGACCACGCTGGCATCGGAACCGTTGGTGACATCCGCTTCGTCGAGCGTATCAAGGATTTTCCCCACGCCGACGTCATCCAGCCGAACGGTGCGGATGACATGCTGCGTGGCGCTGCCCTCGTTCATGTAGGCCATACCCCCCATTGTCGAACTCGACGAAGGACGATTGCGGGCGCAGCGCCCACGCTCCGGGAATGCGCCCGAAGACCACGTCTTCCGCGAGGCTTCGGAAGCTCCCGCCCCGGTCATACGCCATTCCGGCAGATCTATTATCGACGCGTTTGGATCGCTGGTTGGGTCCGGAGATTCATTCCGGACCTGGGCAGATAAGGGCATGTACTAACCTGCATTCCCGGGCCTGAAACAGCTCCGCGTGGGCCGGCCGACGGGAGAACGGGAAACAGCCGGAAACTCCGCTGCCAACGATTTCAGTCCCTGCGGTGCGGCGTCGATACAACCGAAGCCGGCCGCTACGAGCATGCGGACGGTGGGATTGTCAGTCACGCATACCAGGAAATTCCCAGCATGGACGTCCGATATATCAACGCGTTCGCCAAGTCGATCCGGAATACGTTCGAGACCATGTGCTCCCTGCCGATCACCATGGGCAAGCCGGAGCTGAAAACGGGCGTTGATCCGTCCAGCGACGTAACCGGTGTCATCGGGTTTTCCGGTGATGCGGCGGGCAGCGTGGTTCTGCACTTCCGATTCGACGCGGCCTCGAAAATCGCGAGCCGTTTCGCGGGGATCGACATCACGCCGCAGCATCCGGATTTTGCCGATGCGGTCGGCGAACTGGCCAACATGGTGGCGGGCGGGGCCAAGGCGCATTTCGAGGGCCTGGACATCAGCATTTCGCTGCCGAGCGTCATCGTCGGGGAGAAGCACAATGTCTCGGCGTCGAGGAGTTCGCCGCGTCTGATCATTCCCTGTACGACGGAAGCCGGCGTGTTTCACGTTGAGGTCGGCATGGTTCTCAAGAAGGCGGGCGCAGCAGTGGCCCCCGCAACCGCAGGAGCAACGGCGTGAAAATCCTCCTGGTCGACGACTCGCGGACCATCCGCAACATTCAGAAGAACGTGCTGAAGCAGCTCGGCTTCACCGACGTGGCGGAGGCCGAAGACGGCGTGCAGGCCCTGGCCCGGTTCGCGGAGAGCAAGCCGGACCTGGCGCTGGTGGATTGGAACATGCCGAACATGGACGGCATCACGCTGATCAGGAAGATCCGCGAGACGGACAAGTCGACGGTGCTGATCATGTGCACGACGGAGGCGGAGAAGAGCCGCGTGCTGGAAGCGATCAAGGCCGGGGTGAACAACTACATCGTGAAGCCCTTCACGGTCGAGTCCCTCGGGGAGAAGATCACGCAGACGATGGCAAAGCGGACGGCCGGGGCGGGGGCGTAAGCACAACGAAAGATGGTTCGCGAGGCGGCCCCAACGGACCTCGCGCTTCCAACCCTTTGATCCGAGGCTAACTCCGGGACAAACTGGACCGTCTCTCACTCAATGATCGCCGGGGGTTCCTCCCGGTCCCATTTCAAATCTCACGCTCACGCTCGCCGTTACGGAAATCGTCCCGGGCGCTATGCCCTCTTCGCCACCAATGCCAGGTCCGGGCGCGTTCATGATAGAATTCTGCGACATGGTGGATACTCGTCCGCCCCCCCACCAGGAACTCCCGTACCAAGACCACCAATTCGAACCGCCTTCATTGATATTGAGGGGGCGGCTAACCACTTGCCCCAATTCGCCGGCCAATGCATCCGCCTTTTCTCGTGCTGCGCGGATCGCCAAAGAACGAGCTCTGTCACGGTGCTTGCGAAGTTCAGAAGTCCGAAACTGGATTTGGTGAATGTGGGTTGCTCCGTTCTCCAAAGCAGAGACGACCAAGTCGTCGAATCCCTCGATCTTGTCGAGCGTGATGGCTAACGTGATGCGGGCCCGGTAATAGAGCAGCTTCCGTTGGGGGTGACCGTCGTGGTAGTCGTATACCGGTTCGATCTCAAGAAAATCGGTTGCAATCTGCCGTGGCTCGACGCCGGATTCTTGGGCCAGTGCAATCAACTTCTTGACGCGCTCTGCGTTAATCCTGCGGGCGTTGGCAATTTCATCATCGGTTGTCTCGACGCCGAGTGTCAGTACAACGATGTCAGGAACAACCCGCACCTCTGCTTCGCCTGAAACTGTGATATAGGGAGTCTCCGTCTCACCAGTTGCAAGTGTATTCGTTGAGCAAACCGCGATAATCGACAAGGTCAGTGGATACCATTTCTTCATACCTGTTGGTTTCATATTCAGTCCTCCGTCAGCATAGGAAGAACAGAAGCTACGCCGCCGCTTCCGTCATCGTCGGCGTCTTTTCGAGGATCTCCGTGAGCACGTCGTCGGTGCCGATGCCCTCGGCCTCGCCTTCGAAATTCAACAAGACGCGGTGGCGCATGGCGGGGAGGAAGACCTTGCGGACGTCGGTGAAGCTGGCGTTGAAGCGGCCGTCGAGCAGGGCCTGGAGCTTGGCGCCGAGGGCGATGGTCTGCACGGCACGCGGGCTGGCACCCCAGCGAACGTACTTGTTGGTCACATCCACGGCGAATTCACCTCGCGGGTGCGAGGCCATGGTCAGGCGGATGGCGTAGTCCTGCACGTGCGGAGCCATGACCACGCGGCGGACGAGCTGCTGGATTTCGATGATCTCCGCGCCGGTGGTGACCTTGCGGATATCGGCCTTGTGGCCGGTCGTGGTGCGGTCGAGGATCGTGCGGAGTTCCTCCCGGCCGGAGTATTCCACGACGAGCTTGAAGAGAAAGCGGTCGAGCTGGGCCTCGGGGAGCGGGTAGGTGCCCTCCTGCTCGATGGGGTTCTGCGTGGCCATGACGAAGAAGGGCTCGCGGAGTTCGTGGCGGGTGCGGCCGACGGTGACGGAGTGCTCCTGCATGGCTTCGAGCAAGGCTGATTGCGTCTTGGGCGTGGCGCGGTTGATCTCGTCGGCGAGGACGATCTGGGAGAAGAGCGGGCCTTTCTGGAACTCGAAGGTGCGCCGGCCGGTGGCGGGATCCTCGGTGATGATGGTGGTGCCGATGATGTCCGCAGGCATGAGGTCGGGCGTAAACTGGATGCGGGAGAATTCGAGGTCGACGGCCTGGGCAAGTGTGCGGATGAGATAGGTTTTGCCGAGGCCGGGGACGCCTTCGAGAAGGACGTGGCCGCCGACAAAGAGCGCCGTCATTACGCCTTCGATGATGTCGTCATGCCCGACGATGGCCTTGCCGATCTCGCTGCGCAGGGTGGCGAACTTTTCGCGAAAGGCCATGGTGGCTTTTTCGACGGCCGGGTCGATGTTGCTTGCCATTTCCGCTTACTCCTTCTTGTCGGTATCCCCCCGTGCTCGGCGCTTGGCTCGCAGCAGTCGGGAAGTTGACGTTTCCTCCGCGCCCTTCGGCGCGTCCTTCTCGGATTTGTCGCCTGACGATTCGCCCTCGGCGCCGCCGAGTGATTTCGAGAGATCGCCTGCGGGCTTCTTGGCGCCTGCGTCGCCTACATCGTAGCGTCGCCGCGCGGCACGGTCTGTGGCATCTTCCATCGGCTGGGCGATACGCTTGGGGGCGTCGCCCAACTGACGCTCCTTCTCCTGGCGGATCCGCTCCCGCGTTTCGCGCAGTTGCTCGAGGGCCGCGGCTCCACGCTCGCCCGCCTTCTCCAGTGCGGCGGTCCCATGGGTGAGAATGTCGAACAGCACGGGAATATACCGGAAGCGAATGGTCCAGCCGATGAGTTCGGCAAGAAGAATCGCGCCCAGAATTCCCCACAGGGTTCCATAGGCCAGGCCGACACCGTAGAGAAGAACGACGAGCACCACGATCTCGACAACGATCGACAGCGCCAGCCAGTTGGCCAGTCGCCGAACGGCGACGTCCAGCAGGAATGCGGGCAGAAGCAGCCAGGCGAGCACCCATTCCCAGGCGGGGCGGCGGGCTTCGGTGGACGGACGGTCCTTGGCGAAGATATTCGCCTCGCGGCCGGGCATGTCCAGCCACCGGCCTCCTGTGATTTCGGCGACCTGTCGCAGGACGGATTCATTCGTGGCCAGGTCGCGGTATTCGGGCGAGAACGGCACGGAGACGCCTGTACGAACCGTGCCGAGCGGCGTGTTTCCTTCGTAGAGCTGGACGTTGGCCAGGTATTGTCCGGCGCGGGCGGCGTCGAACTCGGCCTCGTATTTTCCGGGGCCGGTTTGCGTGAAACGGATATCCAGGGGGCGATTGTCCGGGCCGACGAGACGCGAACGAAGGGTGAGGTTGTTCAGATAACCCGCGTCCTTGTCGAGGGCGTCGATGACGATGTGGGCCCTGTCGCCTTCAATGCGCGTGTAGGTGTCGAAGTTTGCCGGGGTGTCCTGTCGCATGGTCCAGCGGACGATCTGCGACCAGAGCTTGGCGAATTTGCTCCACTGGGTCCAGGCGGTTCCCCACTTGGGCCAGTAGCCGCTGGTGAACGCGGCCGTCTTGCCCAGCTCATATTGCCAATGCGCAAGCAACGGGTCGAAGCCGTCTTCCGTGGACTTGACCAGCGGAACGAAGACGTTGGGGTTCTCCCGGCGCGAGGTGAGGACGAGGCCGTCGAGCTGAGGGATGAAATTGCCCGGAGATAATCCGGCGAGGAGAGCGCTCTCCGGCTGAAGAACCTGGGGCGAGAATGGGTCTTCCACGATCAGCGGGCGCCGTACGACCTTGGACTCTTTGGTGAAGATCTGCGGCAGTTGGCGGGGATCGCGGGGGGCGTAGAAATTGCCGCCGGTTGCCGTGGCAATCTGGCGCATGGTCGTCTGCATGACGTGTGCGCCCCATCCAATACCGATTGTGCTGACGGTGATCTTGGCTTCGACATACTGGCTGAGGAGTTGTGGCGTTGGGGCTTGGGGGTCGCCGTCGCTAAAGATGATGACGTGTTTCTGTGCGGCGTCCTGCCCGCGCCCCTTGGTGAGCTCGTCGTAGGCGAGGCGCATGGTGGTGTTGAAGTCCGGCATGTCTCCGATCTGCATGCGGTCGATGCGCGCCTTGACGGCCGCGCGATTCGTGTTCAAGTCGAGCGGAACTTCCCAATTCTCTCCGCCGGGCGAATACGTATACGCTAGCACGCCGACGTAGTCCTGGGTGGAGACGGTGTCCACACTCTTCTTGGCCATCTCCTTTCCCCAGTAATTTCCTCGAGCGGCTTCGCAACTGTGCATGATGAGCACGAGGGCGCCGCGGGGAATGACCTTCTTGTGCTTGATTTCGAATTGAACGGGCATGACTTCTTCGACGGGACTGCCCAGCCAGCCGCCGGCGCCGAAACCCTCGTCGCCGCCCGTCATGATCAGACCACTGCCCATATCCTTTACGTATGACGCCAAGGCCTGCTGCTGGTCGTCGGTGAAGACGGTCGCCGGGACGTTCGCCAGGAGAATCGCCGAGTAGCTCATCATGTCCGGTAGAAGGAACTCGCCCAGTTCCTCGGGCGTCTTGACGTCGACCAGCACGTGCTCGCTGCGCAGCGCATCGACCAGCGGCTGGTCATACTGCGGATTCATGCTGACCACGAGGAGGCGGCTCTTTCCGGACACGAAGGTAAAGGCACGGGCGCTGTTGTTCATCGCCACGCCGTCCAGGCTGTCATCGTCGGGACGGAAAACGACTTCGTAGGATTGGGTCGACTCGGACTGGACGGGCAGTTTGAGCACGAAGAGCTCGCGGCCCGGCTTGATATTCACCCTTGATGCATCGGGCGGTAATTCGAGCAGTTCGCCGTTGACGTAGACGGACAAGGTTCCGCTGACCGCCTTCTTCGACGATCCCAGCAGCATGCGCAGCTCAACCTGCTCCCCGGGCTCGGCGAACGTGGGGGCGAGAAGGCGTTCGAAGTAGACCTCGTTGGGGCGCTCGTAACGTAGCGGAACAACGTCAATGGGGATTCCACTGGCGCCGGCGCGGCGGGCTTCGCCAATGACATCGCCCATGTTGTCGTTGCCGTCGCTGAGGAGGACGATGCGGCGGGCGGTATCGTGGGGGAACATGGCCATGGCGAGGCGCAACGCCGCGCCCATGTCCGTGCGATCGTTGTTAGGCATCTCCGGCAGGCGGCCTTCGCCAATGAAATAGCCGCCGCGCATGGGCAACTGCTGGAGGAAGGCCTGCCCGGCGAAGTCGATCATTCCCACGCGGTCGTCTTTGGGGATGTCCTCCGTGGAATTGACGATGAAGTCTTCCTCTTGCCGCTCGAGCGCCTCCACGCTGTGCGAGCGGTCCATCAGGTAGATCACGGTCAGGTCGTGGGTTCGGCGCACGTACTCGATGCCAGCGAGGGCGGCGATCAGAACGATGACCACAAAGCAGCGAACGACCAGGGCGATGGCGCGCCGGGCGGGCTCCAGCCCCGCCAGACTTCGAAGTGATGCCAAGACGAGTACGGGAACGAGCAGCGCCAACCAGAGCCATTGCGGCTCGGCAAAGTGAACGGGTAAGGCCAGAGCGAGCAACATCATGGCCGGAGGATCTGAATACGACTATTGAGCGAATCGACGACGTAGATCATGCCATTGGCTCCGTACGCGGCGCCCCAGGGGGCGTGCAGTTGTCCGGGCTCACGACCGCTTCCGCCCCACGTACCCTGTGCGTGTCCCTCCTGATCGAACCACTGCAATCGATCGCCGCCGTATTCGCAAACCATGATCCGCCCGCCCGGCGCCACGGCAATGTCGTACGGGTAGCGCATCTGCCCCGCCTCGCTACCCATGCTGCCAAAAACACCGAGCAGCTTCCCATCTCGGGAGATGCGCAGAAGACGGTGATTGCAGGAGTCGGCGATCCAGAGCGTCTGCTCCGCGTCGAAGTCGACCGCCGAGGGGCGGCTCAGCCCCAACCCTGCGACTTCACCGGAAACAACTACACGATCGAACATCAGTGCGGGAGACCAGCGGGTGATGCGATCGTTCCCGCCGTATTCGCTGACGAAGATGTTCCCGTCGGAGTCGAAAGCGACGTCCGTGGGCATGCGAAACTGGCCGTCGCCATCTCCTTCGGAGCCGAAGGTCGTGAGCTGTTCGCCTTCGGGGCTGAATATGACGACGCGGTGGTAGTGGGTGTCGGCCACGAAGACGCGGCGATCGGGATGGACGGTCAGGCCGACCGGTTTTCCTGCCTCGGTCTCGGGCATGCGCCATCCGTCGATATACTTGCCCTCAGAGGAAAACCGTTGGATCCGGCCGCTCTTGTCCACGATCAGGACTGTCCCGTCGGGGTCGGCGGCGACGGCGCGGGGATAGCTGAAATCGCCGGGACCCATGCCCAGTCCGCCAAACACGCCGACAACGCGGGGATCCCGATCATGCCGTGACCTGCACCCGAAAGGAAGCAGAAGCACCACGAGCGCGGTGACCAGCATCACCAACCGACCCAGCGCCCGCGGCCTCTCCCCTTCGTTGCTGTTCGGCGCGGACATTCTGTCGGCGAATTGGTGGATGATCGGACGTAGGCTGTTTGGCCGTGGCACGACACGTTCCATCGAGATACTGCCGCGACCCTACTTGGGCGGCGATGCGGTGGACGGACCGGAGGATTGTGACCCGGATGGGTTCGATCCGCCAGCATTGTCCGTGGGGGAATCGGGCTCCTGGGCGGGACCGGGGGCGGTCGCGGGCTGACCCGCATCGGGCTTGGTCGAGAAGTACTCCCGAATGGCTTTGTGGTATTGGCGGGGAATGCGGTCCCGGTTGATCCGGTCGCTGGCATCGCGCTCCGCCGCGGCGATGACCTCCTGGGGGGAGGCGGCTGCCTCTCCTGCAATCTGCTCACCCTCGACGAGCGTCTGCCCGATGATTGCCCCCTGGCCGGTGTGGACTTTCCCTTTTTCTATCTTGAAGCCGACATCGGTGACTTCCTCGGGAGCGATGCCGCCGCGACCCTGCCCGGGCTTGCGACCCATGCCCGGGCCCTTTCCCTGATCCGAACCGCCACACTGTGAACAGCCCTTTCCGCCGCAGGATTTACATCCCAGTTGACTGCGGGCGTTCTGAAGCTGGGCCAATGCCGCTTCCATCTGGGCCATTTCCATTTCGGCCATTTCCAGGTCGCTGAGCATCTGCTCGGCCTGGCTCATGCCCGCCATGGCATCACCGGATTGCCCCGCTCCTGCGGCGCCGGACTTGAGAGCCTGCGCCAACTTCTGGGCCATGGCCCCGGCGGTCTGCTGCTCCTTGAGCTGCTGAGCCATCTGCTCGATCTGTTCCTGCGTCCAGCCCTCTTTTTCGAGCTGGTTCTTGAGCTGATCGATGTCCTCCTTGCGGAGATTCTCGAGCATGCGCTTGAGGTCTTCTTCCTTGACGCCGGCCTGGGTGAGCTTCTGCTCCAGCGATTTGTTCTTGGAAAGCTCCTCCAACTGCTTGGCGACTTCCTCGATCTGCTTGGTCATCTGCTCGGCCGCAGCCCGCTGCTCGGGAGACTTCAGCGTGGCGAGCTGCTCACGCAGCTTCTGAAGCTCCTCCTTGGCCGCCTGGAAGTCACCCTGCTGAAGGGACTTGGCCAGCTTCTGTGTGGCCGCCTCCTCCGACTTGGGCGGATTGAGCCGTCGCAGCATTTTCTTCAGCCCCTGGACGCCTTCCTGCTCCGCCTCGGTCCGCTTCTGCTTGAGGAGATCCTCCATGCGATCAATTTTCTTCACGGCCTCGTGGCGGATGCCCGAAGGGGTCTGGGGGGATGATGCTTCGGGTTTTTCAGGCTTTTCCAGGTCGTCACGGAATTCGGCCAGCGCCGGCGTCTCGTCGGCCAGCTTGCGAATCTCATCCATCTTCTTGCGAATCTGGAGATTCGTTTCCTGCACTTCGACCTGCCGATCGGCGGCGGCCTCCGCGCTTTCGGATCGCAACCAGCCCAGGGGCAGGAGAAACGCGAGCAGCGCCACGAGAACCGAGCAGCCTGCCCAACCCAAACTGCGCGGGACCGCCAGCCTGAGGTGACGGCGCACGCTCAGGGCATTGCTGACCTTCTCCGCGTCGACGACAACGGCCCGGGCGAAGGGGTCGTCGGCGCCATCGAAGTATGTCGCGGTGCTGATGCGCTCGCGCAGACCGGCGGCTTCGTCCAGGCGCGCCGCCGCTTCCAGCCGGGATTCTCTCCGGACCCAGAGCATGATCAGCGAAGCGATCAGCGCAGCCCCCGCCACGACGCCGAATACCGGTGCCGGTGAGACGGCCCATTCCAGCCCACGCTGCACGGCGATAAACGCGGCGAACGTCAGACCCCCGATCGCGACGCAGAACGAAATCAACTGTAGCCAGCGGCTCAACCACAGGCGGCGCTGGGCGGCGCGGATTCGCTGATCCAGGGGGCTCATGCGACCTGCTCCTCTCGGCGGACCGGACTATGCTTCCCGTGACACTTGGCGAATGGCCACAAGCATCGAGTGTGTCGCCCGGTCAGGATTGAGTTGACTCATTTCAATACTATCTCACTCGCGCAACTGCGGCAATTGACTCCCGCACGAAGGTGTCGACCATTATACTGGACTCCAAGATGGGGACCGCCGGTTAATATGATGGTGACCGTTACTATGTGTTCAGCATCCTGGGCATTACAATTCCTGACAACCGAACGGAGCCTGAAACGACGCCGTGAGACAGCAGACTCGCCAACTTGAAGACGCTCAGGGCGGACCGGCGTTAGCACGACGGCGAGGGATTCCGCTGTTGTGCGGCGCACACGGCCGGGCGCGCAGGCACGGCGAGTCAGCGTTGTCCCGATGGCGTACGGCATTTTTATCGGCACTGCTGTTCTGTTCCGTCCTGGCCACTGCGCCCGGTCAGCTGGCAACGCCCGAAAACGGCGACAAGACGGATGCCGACGTGGACAAGAGCCCGGCGGTCGTCGTCGTATCGGGACAGGTGACGGATGACCTGGGACAGGGCCAGCTCGATGTTGCCGTTCAACTGTTCCCCACACAGGACTCCGAGAGTGGCAAGGAGCCCGTCCTGGAAGGGACCACCGACGAAATGGGCGACTTCACCTTGCGCGCGGCCGAGCCGCTCGAGGGCGCCTTTGTGCTCGTACTCACGAAAGCGGGTTATGCCCCCTACCGGGAGGAGCTTCATCTCGAGAAGGGGAAGCCATCTCCTTTCGTCGGCGTCACGCTGGAAGGTGCCCACGAAATCAGCGGCGTTGTTCGAAGCGCCGCCCCGGAAGAACCGGTCGCCGGCGCGAGCGTTGTGGTGCAGGCCTTTTTCCGAGAATGGCGGGGGCGGACGGATGAGCAGGGGCGATTCCATATCGAGCGACTTCCCCCCGGCCGGGCTCAGGTTGTGGTCGAAGCAGAGGGCTACGCCAAAGAACAGCGGACGATTCAAGTCGGGGCTGAGCCGGAGGCTCCGCTGGAATTCGTGCTGAAGCCCGAGCGGATCGTTGAATTCGACATCAAGGGCGATACGGGGGAGGCAATCGCCGCAGCCACAGTGGAGATTCTCGATCGTGAGCACGATGACTTCCGGACGCTCGCCACGGATTCCACCGGGCACGTTTCGTTTCGCGGTTTGTCGTTTGACGCGAAGCAATTGCTCGTTCGGTTGTCGCACACGGAATATGTGGCCGGAGAGGGTTTCTCCTTGACGGTCGAGCTCCCCCCGGAAAAAACGCGATCAAAACATGAATTGACCATGTCGCGGGCGGGTCGTGTGGCGGGGATTGTGCTTGATGACGAGGGTCGGCCGCGAAACGGAGCGCGCGTGACGGCAGGCGGCGGAAGCGCATCGGAGGGGCCTCGGGCGTGGACGAACTATGAGGGCCGGTACGAGGTCAGTGGGGTAGCTGCCGGAAGCACACCGATCACCGTCTATCTTTCGGGTTTTGCGCCCGAACTGAAGGTTGCGGACATCAAACCGGGCGAGACGGCCTCGGTCGATTTCCGGCTCCGACCCGGGGGCACCGTGGAGGGCGTCGTTGAGAAAGAGGACGGAACTCCCCTTCCCGGCGTAACCGTGGCGGCGGTTCGCTGGCGCGCACACGACACGCTCGGTCTTCGGGCGCTGACCGATCCATCCGGACGGTTTGTGCTCTTCGACACTCCGCTGGATGAGTTCGAGATCGCCATCCAGGGCCTTGATCCGGCCATTGTTCCGCCCGTGCGCGTGTCCGGCGGCGCGACGGAGCCCGTCCGTCTGGTGGTTCCCGAAAAGGCGTTCGAGGCGAGTATGCGTCCGGGATCGCGGTGGAAGCCCGGTGACGCACCGCCGGAGATTACGGTGAAGACGCTGGACGGGGATGAAATCAAGCTGGTGGATTTGCGCGGGAATACCGTATTGCTCGACTTCTGGGCGACCTGGTGTGGACCATGCCTGATGGAAGTCCCATCGCTCAAGAAGCTTCATGAGAAGTACAAAGCGCGGTCGGATTTTGTCATGATCGGAATCAGCCTGGACCACGATGAGCAGGCCCTGCGGCGCTATATCAAAGAGGCGAAAATCGACTGGCCGCAGGTGTTCGGTGAGAATGGCGGCGCGGCCGGGGCGGCGGACAAATTCGGAGCCAACGCCCTGCCGTCCACGTTCCTGATCGATGTAGACGGTCGAATTGCCGCGGTCAATGTGTTCGGCGAGGATATCGACGAATCGTTGCAGAAGCTGCTTGGCGAGGGGAAACGGGATTGAATACTGCATCGGCCCAACATGATGGCACAACCGCGGCCGCAGCATCCGCTCAACCGGCGATGTTCGAACCGGATGATGAGCATGCTCAGCTTGCACGGAAGGCGGTTGAAGAGAGGCGCCTGCACGATGCGGAGCGCCATTTGAGGGCGGTTTCCGAAGATTCCCTGGAGACCCAGGCCTGGACGCTTTGGGTCCGTGGTCGCATCGCTGTCGAACGCGAGCATTCGGCCGAGGCGGAGCCGTACTTTCTTCAGGCAGCGGTGCTCGCCCTGATCGCCGCGAACGACGGGGGAGTCCCTCGGAGGTCCGCGCTGCTGCGGCTGGCCGCTTCCAGCCTGGAGCACGCCGGACGCGTGCAGAGACGCCGGGACCGGTTGACCAACGCCGAGCGCATGCACGAGCAGGCCCTTCGTCTTCGCGAAGCGCACGGAACGGTCGAGGAGCAATGGGAGACGCGGATAAGCCTCGGCCTGGATGCCGCGGTGGCCAAACGTCTGCAGGACGCCCGCGGACACTTTTCCCGGGCCGCCGATTTGGGCCGCATGTGCTCCGTTGACCCGGACCGATGTTCGGCTGTCGCGCGGGCACATCTCGCCACGGTTCTGGCAGGCATAAAACTGCACGCCGAGGCGGTGATCGAAGCTCGGGAAGCGCTGGCGGCCGAGCGAAAACACGATCCCGGTTCGGAGCAGGTCGCGCGGGCGGAGATGCTGCTGGGAAGGTTGCTCCTGGCCCATGCGGAAGCGATATCGGATGAGAACCCGCCGGGATGCGAGGCTGCCCTTACCGAGGCCGAGGAACTCCTCCAAGCGGCAGGAACCGAACTGCCTGCCTTTTCCCCCGTCAATACGCGCGATGCGGAGGCGTGCGCCGAGTTGCTGGCCATCGCCGCGCGACTCCGAACGTCTATGGCACGATCGTAGTGTTCTCCTCGCTGCGGTGTCCACGAGTGCAATTCGGGTGTCTGGGTTGCCTTCCCCTGTACTGCTCAGGGATCGGAGACACGGCCCGGATTCAAGCGAGTGAGTGGAGCGCGGCATCTCGGGTGAACCGCGCTCATTGGTGATCCTGGAATTGCTCGCGGAAACGGGCGTGCGACACTACACTCCCTCCACACCAGATTGGAAGGAGCCGAATCGTGTTCACCGATTTGCAATCCTTTTTGCGGGAGCTCGAGCGACGCGGGCAGTTGCGGCGCGTGGCCGTCGAGGTCGACCCGGCTCTCGAAATCAGCGCGATCGCCGATCGTGTCTCGAAGTCGCCCGCGGCCGGCAACGAGGATCCTCCGCGCACCGACCCGGTTCACGGCCGGTATGGCGGACACGGCCTCGTCTTCGAGAACGTTCGCGGCTCCCGGTTCCCCGTTGCGATCAACGTGTTCGGCAGTTACGCCCGCATGAAACTCGCGCTGGGGGTGGGTGATTTCGAAGAGCTTGCGGATCGCGTCCAGCAACTCGTCAAGCCGGAGATGCCGACGACGCTGCTGGACAAGATCAAGAAACTGCCGCAGCTCGCCAAGCTGGCGAGTTTCGGTCCGCGCATCGGCAAGCGCGGGATCTGCCAGGAAGTCGTCCGAACTGACGATGCAAGCCTGTTCGACCTGCCCATCATCCAATGCTGGCCGCATGACGGGCTCGCGGGTTACGCCGGTAAGCCGGCCGAGGCAACCGAGGGCACCGGTCGCTACATCACATTTGCCGGAATCTACACCAAGGACCCCGATTCCGGTGAACGCAACGTGGGTATGTACCGCGTGCAGGTGTTCTCCGAGAAACTCGCGGCGGTCCACTGGCATATGCACCACGACGGCGCCCGCCATCACCGCAAGTACGCCCGGCGCGGCGAGCGCATGCCGCTGGCCATCGTGTTCGGAGGCGAGCCGGTGCTGCCCTATGCGGCGACCTGTCCCCTGCCGCCGGATGTCAGCGAGCTTCTCTTCGCCGGTTTCCTCAACGACGGCGGCATCGAGCTTGTGCCCTGCAAGACGATTCCCATGGAAATACCCGCCAATGCGGAGATTGTCATTGAAGGCTGGGTTGATCCCAAGCGCAAGCTGATCGAGGGTCCGTTCGGCGACCACACGGGATTCTACTCCCTGGCGGATCGTTACCCGGCCTATGAGGTGACCGCCATCACCCACCGACGCGATCCGGTGTATCCCACGACGATCGTGGGCAAGCCACCCATGGAGGACTATTACCTCGGGAAAGCCACCGAGCGCGTTTTCCTTCCCCTCCTCAAGATGCTTATTCCCGACATTGTGGATTACAGCCTGCCGATGTTCGGAGCGTTTCACAATTGCGTGTTCGTGAGCATCCGCAAGGAATACCCCATGCAGGCCCGGAAGGTCATCAGCAGCATCTGGGGCGCCGGGCAGATGATGTTCTCCAAGATGATTGTCGTTGTGGACTGCAACGTGAATGTCCACGACGAGCAGGACGTTCTCTTTCACATGGGCGCGAACGTCGACTGGCGGAGGGACATTATGGTGGTCGACGGGCCGTGCGATATTCTCGACCACGCCACGCCGGAGTACGGATCCGGCGCGAAGATCGGTATTGACGCCACGCGCAAGATCCCCGGAGAAGGCCGTGTTCGCGACTGGCCTGACGAACTCGCCATGAGCAGCGAAATCGTCAAACGGGTCGAGCAGCGCTGGAAGGAATATGGGATATGATCGACCTGCTCAAGACCGTGATCGGTCATCAATATGACGCCGCCCTGGCCATGCTGCACGATTGCCTGGAAACCTGCCCCGCGGTGTTGTGGGACGGTCCGGTGGCGCGCTATCCATTCTGGCAGGTGGCGTATCACACGCTGTGTTTCGCGGACCTTTACCTCGCTCCGTCGGAAGAACGTTTTGAGCTAACCGAAATGCATCCGCAGGGCTGGGCGGAGTTCGAGAACGAGTATCCGAGTCGACGGTTCGAGAAAGGCGAATTGACCGCCTACGCCAAGGCGTGCCGCGCCAAGGCGCGGCGGACAATTGCCAACGAGACCGCGGAGACCCTTCAGGGTCCGTCCGGGTTCGCGCGGCGTAATTTCACCCGCGCCGAATTGCACGTGTACAACATCCGGCACATCCAGCATCATGCGGGACAACTCGGCGCATATCTGCGGCGTATGGATCCTTCGTTGCAGGAAGTCGGGGTGCTGCGTTGGATCGGCACGGCAGATTAGACGACGCGGGATCCCTGCGAGGCGCCCTTACTCGTACCGGAGGGATTGGACCGGGTCGAGCCGCGCCGCACGAATGGCCGGGTAGATCCCGCTGGCGATTCCCACGAGCAGGGCCATGCAGAGTGAAAACAGGACGGTCGTCAGTTCCGTGCGCGTCTTGAGCACTTCGGTGTATTTCTCGAGGAAGTTGCAGATGGCCCAGCCGCAGACGATGCCCAGCGATCCACCGAACATGCTGATGATGCTCGCCTCGGCCAGGAACTGGCGGAGGATGTCAAACCGCCGGGCGCCGACGGCAATGCGTACGCCGATCTCCCGCGTTCGTTCCGTCACGGAAACGAGCATGATGTTCATGATGCCGATCGCCCCGACGGCGATGGAAATCCCCGCAATGCTGTAAAGCACGATGGCGAAAATCTGCGTAACCTGCCCGAACTGCTGCTTGAAATTCTCCTGCGTGAAAATCGTGAAATCGTCATCTTCGCCGGCGCGAATGCGGTGGGCCACGCGGAGTGACTTCTTTACCCGCTCGATGCACGATTCGAGCATGGACGTATCCGCGCACTGGACAACCATCATGGTCAGATATCGCTGTCCGAACATGCGGTTCATGGCCGTGGAAAGCGGAATGATCGCCTGACGATCAACTTCGGAGAATCCGAGGACCCCCTTCTCCTCCATGACGCCCACGACGACGAAGCTCTTCCCGTTGATCTTTACGGTTTTGCCAATCGCGGGGAGGGCACCGAACAGCTCGCCCTTGAGCTTGAAACCCAATACACACACCATGGTCATGCCGCGAACGTCCTCGCGGGTGATAAAACGCCCATCCTGAACGAAGTAATTGTTCATTGGAGAATAGGCATCCGACGCACCCAGGAGCTGGGCGACTGCGTTGTTTTCGAAATACTTGATCTGTGCTGCGCCCTGCCATTGCGGAGAAACGCGAACCACGCGGTCCGGGTTTTCCTCCAGAATCAGGTCCGCATCCTCGGGCAGCAGCGTCTGGAGATTCACCGCCCGGCCTCCATGCCTTTGTGCACCGTTGAAAACCATCACCTGGTCGGCGCCGAGGGATTCGAAGCGCTCCAAGACGTCTTGCTTGGCGCCTTCCAAAATGGATACGGCCGAGACCACCGCGCCCACGCCGATGATCACACCCAGCGTGGCCAGCGTGGAGCGCAGGAAGTTCTGCCGCAGGCTCAGCAAGGCGATCATGATGAGGCGTAAGTGAAACATGAGACGGTCGGTACCTCGGCCTGTCGGTTATCCCTCTCCCGCGGCCAGCGGGCTGCGGTGCCCCCTGGGCGCGGCCGGCTCGGGAAGTGCACGGTCACGCATCTGGAATTCCTGCTCGTTGGTAATGAGCATGCGGCGCTGGGCCTCGGTAATGGCGACGTCCTCGATGATATTCCCGTCGCGCATGCGGATCATGCGCTGGGCCTGGGCGGCGATGTCCATTTCGTGCGTGACGAGCACAATGGTGATCCCCGCAGCATGCAGCCCGTGGAAGATATCCATGATCTGCTCGCCGGTTCGTGTGTCCAGATTGCCCGTCGGCTCATCGGCGAGGATCAGCTCGGGGTTGTTCACAATGGCCCGAGCGATGGCCACGCGCTGGCATTCGCCGCCGGACATTTCGCTGGGACGATGGCGCGATCGGCGAGCCAGTCCTACTCGCTCCAAGGCCGCCATGGCCGCCTTTCGCGAGAAGGACCGCCGCGTGTACACCAACGGTACGACGACATTATCGAGAGCACTGGTGCGATTGATGAGGTTGAACGTCTGGAAGACGAAACCGATGTGGCGGTTGCGAATGCGGGCGAGCTGTCGCTCGTTCATGGCGTCGATCCGCTCGCCGCGAAATTCGAGTACGCCGGCCGTCGGCCGGTCGAGGCAGCCGAAAATGTGCATCAGTGTGCTCTTGCCGCTGCCGGACGCCCCGACGATGCTGACGAATTCTCCCGCGTGAATTTCCAGATCGACCCCATCGAGCGCGTTCACCACCGACTCGCCCATGCGGTACTGTTTGCGCAACTGGCGGGCGCGGATGACGCACATGGAGTTTGCCGACGGCTTGTCTTGCATTCGCCTAGCGATTGTCGTCTTTCTTGGCGGGAAGCTTCGTATACACCTTCATGCCCTCTTTGAGTCCATCCCGAATTTCGGAGAAGGCACCGTTATCCAAACCGAGCTTTACGGCGACGAATTTCGTTTTTCGCTCTTCCTCGCTGGACGACGGATCGGGAATGTACACGCCAAGCTTGCCCTCGGGACCCTCGCGGATCGCCTCGTTGGGGCAGAGCAACACGTCCGACACATACTCCGCCGTGAAACGCACGTCGGCGCGCATTCCCGGAAGGAGCATTTCGCGGTTTTCACTCGTGATGACGACGTCGACGAGGTACGTGATGACATTGTTGAGCGTCTTGGGTTCGGGAAAAATCCGCTCAATGACTCCCTTGAATTCCTTATCGGGGAAGGACTCGACGGTAATGGTCGGCTGCTGATCCTCCGGCATGGAAGCAGCCGCGTCCTCCAATTTTTCGGGCATGGTCAATTCGCCCTCGTGACCGGGCTTGGCCCACGCGGGGGCGATGGCCAGAACGCGTCCAATGTCCGACTCGTCCACTTCCGCCCGGACGACGAGCCGGTCCGTATCAAGGACGACAGCCAAGACCGTCCCGCCGGTAAACGTCGTCTTGCCACCCTGGATGACTTCACCGATCTGCGTGAACACATCGGCAACGATTCCGCTGATGGGCGAATCGATATCCGTCTCCGAGAGCCGCTTCTGGGCGTCGGCCAGGCTGGTCTGGGCCGCTTCGACGGACGCCTCATTCTGCCGCACGGATTCCTCGAAACGCTTGATGTTGAGCTGGGCGCTCGTCATTGCGGCTCGCGCTTCCTGTAATTGCGCCTGCTGGCTCTGGAAATTGGTCTCGAGCTGGACCAGTTCGTCCTCGCTCCTCTGGCTCTCTTCGATCTCACTCCACTTGTCCCAGCGGTGCTTGGCCAGTCGCACGGCGGCCTCCAGTTGCTGAATCCGCGCTTTGGCCGCCTCGAGGTCGGCCGTCCTGGCCTGATCGAGCGCAATCTTGGCTTCCGCAAGCCGGGCCTGAGCGACGATCAGTTCCCGCTCGGCGCGGTCGACGCTGCGCTGCTCATCGTCGGGTTGAAGCCGGATCATCCGTTCGCCTTCCCGAACGCGCTCGCCGGGCTGGGCTCCGATTTCCATGACTTCGCCGCTGGCTTCGGACTTGATCTCCACGCGCAGGGCCGGGCGAATCGCGCCGGTGGCATTGACCGGCAGGCTCAAATCGCCGCGAACGATATCCGCAGTCTCGCCAACGAGGTTATGGAGGTTCATGCGCAGCTTGCTGGTCGCCGCGATGTACAGCCCGACAACCGACGTGATCACCAGGACGAAAATGATGACGTTTTTCATGCGGCGTCTCCTTCTCCGGCATCCTCACCGGAGGTGGAACGCGCCTGATTCGAAAGCAGAGTGGGCGGACCGCATTCGGACGGTCCCGAATCAGGCTCACGTGACAGGCCGAGATTGCCTCGGCCGGTTCCAGCATGACGCAATCGACGCGGAACCGCCGAGCCAAACCCGATATCTAAACGGAAAGGTCGTCAGCGGGCAACCGATGACGGTGTGTAATCCAGTCCAAAAGCGTCGGCAACGGGCTTGTTGGTCACTCGACCGAGCTCCATGTTGATTCCCGCGGCCAACCCCGGATCCTGCCGGCAGGCCTCCTTGTAGCCCAGTCCGGCCAGCTTCATGGCGTAAGGCAATGTGGCATTGGTAAGGGCGAAGGTAGAAGTACGTCCCACCGCGCCCGGCATATTGGCCACGCCATAGTGCACGACATTGTCGACAATGTACGTGGGATTATCGTGCGTCGTCGGGCGGATGGTCTCGAAACAGCCCCCCTGGTCGACGCCGACGTCGACCACCACCGCACCAGGCTGCATGAGGGAGAGCATTTCCCGCGTTACCAGGATCGGACAGCGGGCGCCGACCAGCAATACCGCGCCGATGACCAGATCGGACTGGGCGAGGTACTTCTGGAGTTCAAGCCGCGTGCTGTAGACGGTGTGAACGTTGGCGGGCATGACATCGTCAAGGTAGCGAAGACGATCAAGATTGACGTCCATGATCGTCACATTTGCGCCGAGGCCGGCGGCGATCTTCGCGGCGTTGGTGCCCACGACACCACCGCCGATGATCAGCACCTCGGCGGGATGCACACCGGGAACACCGCCGAGGAGAATTCCCCGCCCCATCATCGGCTTCTCGAGATACTTCGCCCCCTCCTGGATGCTCATCTTCCCGGCCACTTCGCTCATGGGGGTGAGGAGGGGCAAGTGCCCTTCATGATCGACTATGGTCTCGTATGCGATGGCGATGGACTTGGTTTTCATGACGCCCTCGGTCAGTTCCCGATCGGCGGCAAAATGAAAATAGGTGAACATCACCTGGCCCTCGCGCATCATCGCCCGCTCCGGCGCCAGCGGCTCCTTGACCTTGATGATCATTTCCGCCTTGCGAAAGACGTCTTCAGGCGTGTCCAGGATCGTGGCTCCTACCGCGAGATAGTCGTCGTTGGTGAAGCCGGATCCGAAGCCCGCATGATTCTCCACCAGCACACTATGCCCTCGACGGATCAGCTCGTCCGCTCCCGTCGGAGTCAGGCTGACACGGTACTCATGCGTTTTGGTTTCCTTGGGGATGCCGATGATCATGATCGATCTACCTTGCGAGGGGGACGGATCGTCGAGGCGATAGCGCAGGACACCGGCCGATCCGCCGAACCACGGACAGCCCGGCACACCAGACCGGGGAGACTACGGGCATCGTAGCCGCGCTTAAATTGGCAGGCAATTGCCGTGCCCGACGGCCCGGGTGATTGCGGATCACACAGGCCTTGGCGGATCCTCTTATTGAAACGGAGTTTGAACCCGCGTCAGGTTCAGGCTTTTGGAGCCGCGGCCTCGACCTCGGGGGCAACCATCTCAAAGCCCTTGACATTTTCGGCAAAGAGGGCGCTCAGTCGGCGCGCGGCAGCATCGTACGCGGAACCGTCTTTCCAGGTTTTCCGCGGCGTGAGCAGCTCCTCGGGCACGTCGGGACAGGACTGCGGAACGGCGACGTGAAAGACCGGATCGGTCCGGTAGGCAACATCATCCAGCTTCCCGCCCAAGGCAGCCTTGACCATCGCCCGGGTATGCCGCAGGTCGATTCGCTCCCCGACACCGTGGCCGCCACCCGTCCAGCCCGTATTGACGAGCCAGCACTGCACACCGTGTTGCGCGAGGCGCTCCCCCAGCATGACCGCATACCGCTCCGGCGCCAGAGGCAGAAAGGGCGACCCGAAACAGGCGCTAAACGTGGCCTTGGGCTCCGTGATTCCGGCTTCAGTCCCGGCCACCTTGGCGGTGTACCCCGCGAGGAAGTGATACATCGCCTGATCAGGCGTCAGGCGGGCGATCGGCGGGAGGACCCCGAATGCATCGCAGGTCAGAAAGACGACGTTGCGCGGGTGTCCGGCCGTGCTGGGAATAACCGCGTTGTCAATGAAATCCAGCGGATACGCGGCGCGGGTGTTTTCGGTAAACTCGGCCGAGTTGAAATCGATGTCGCGCGTGTCGCGATCGACGACGACGTTTTCCAGCACCGTCCCGAATCGCACCGCGCTGAAAATCTGCGGTTCATGCTTGCGCGAGAGCTTGATGCACTTGGCGTAACATCCGCCCTCGATATTGAACACCCCGTGGTCATTCCAACCGTGTTCATCGTCGCCAACGAGACGGCGATGGGGATCGGCCGAGAGCGTGGTCTTGCCGGTTCCGGAAAGCCCGAAGAACAGCGCCACGTCTCCGCCACGGCCGACATTGGCCGAACAATGCATGCTGAGCACGCCCGCCCTCGGCAGAACGTAATTCATGATCGTGAAGATACTCTTCTTGATCTCTCCCGCGTACGCGGTCCCGCCGATCAGGACGAGCTTCTTCTCGAGATGGACCACGACGAATGTGCTGGAATTCGTGCCATCCTCATCAGGGACGGCCTGACAGGAAGGTACGTTGATTACCGTGAACTCCGGCTCATGCCGGCGGGTGGACCCGGGCACGGGTCGGATGAACAACTGCGAGGCAAAGAGGTTGTGCCACGCCGTCTCGGTCACCACGCGGATAGGCACACGGGTCCCCTCGTCGGCGCCGGCGAACATGTCCCGCACGTAGAGCTTTCGCCCCCGGCAGTGGCGCATGACCCGCTGATGAAGGGCCTTGAAGTGTGCCTCAGAAATCGGCTTGTTGATCTTTCCCCACCAGATGTCATGCCGGGAAGATTTCTCCTCCACCAGGAATTTGTCCGTGGGGGCCCGGCCGGTGTGCTTGCCCGTCCGACAGACCAGCGCTCCGTTCTCGGAGAGCGCCCCTTCGCCTTGCCGAATCGCATGCTCGTAGAGTTCAGCCGGAGGAAGATTCCAGTACAGGTCGCCGAGATCGGTCAGGCCATGATGCTCCAAACCGAATCCGCTGGGGGAAAGGCCGTAGTCGGACACGCTTACCTGCTCCGCCGCGCCCCGTCCGGAAGGCTGACAAATCATTCACCCCGCGCCGCACCACGCCGCTCGCCGGACGAAACTGAACGAAGGTGGAATGACCCAAACAGCCCTATTTTAGCATCTTTGCGGCAACTGGAAAAGGCCGAACCCTTCGAGGCGGGAAGCGGATTCGGGACAGGGGCTGGCCGGCGTGGGGACTCTTCAGGTGCTTACCCAAAGCACCTCCGGCATGGTAATCGGCCGGCCGTCACGCCCCACGCACGCGAGGGTCGACGAGGCTTCGGTCGTCCGGCGACCATCCACGTAAACCTCGTAATCGTGATCCACGCGCGTCCGGGTGATCCGGGACACGCGGACCAGTACGCTGGCGATGTCGTCATATCGGATGGGGGCCAGATACTTGATCTGAGCCTTGTATACGACGAAGAACACGCCCTCGCGCTCAAGGTCCCGATAGCGCACCCCGAGCCGGCGGAGCAATTCCGTCCGGGCTTCCTCGAAATACTCCCAGTACCGGCCGTGGTAGAGATAGCCCATCGAGTCGCACTCGCCGTAGCGAACGCGAAAATCGATCGTGAGCGACTCCCCGATCCTGCCGATGCTCGTGGTACTCACGATTGTGTCATCACGCTTCAGAAAGGACCCGCATCGAGCCCGCACTCAGCCTACCTGGCCGCGGCCAGCGTCACTGACAATGCCGTTTCTTCTCCGCTGCGCAGAACCACGACCGACACGGCGTCGCCGGGCTTGTTGTCCCGGGTCGCGGCCATGTAGTCATATATGTTTGCCACGGGCTTCTCGCCGATGCGAATGATGCGATCTCCGGCTTTCATGCCCGCCAGATCCGCCGGTCCTTCCGGGTTCACCGCCTCGACCTTCATACCCGGGTTGCCATCGTCCACATACCCCGGCGTGAGTCCCATGACCACGCGGAAACTCGGCGTCCCGGCCACCTGGCTTTCCCCCTTGGCCTTGACGAGTTCGTACTCGGGACGGTCGGGACGATCCGCAAGATCGCGCGCCACGGCATACACCAGTCGAGCAACTTTTTCGCCGCCGGCTGCATTGATGAGATCGGCGTCGTCCTCCGGCGCGTGGTATTGCGCATGATGGCCCGTGAAAAAATGAAGCGAGGGGATCTCCTTCCGAACGAAAACGGCATGATCGCTGTTCCCTCCGGCATCCGGCGTCGCCCCGATTTCCAAGGCGAGCTTCTCTGCCTCGGGCTCGAGGATCTCCATGAAGCACTTTCCCGTCTTCGTGCCGAAGACGGTGACCTTGGACGTTCCTTCCGGCATCCGGCCGATCATGTCCATGTTGAGCATGGCGACGATGCGGTCGGGTGGGAATCCCAGGTGATTGATGAAATGCGTGCTTCCCTGGAGGCCCGTCTCTTCGGCCGTGAACGCGATGAAGAGTACAGAGCGGTCCGGTGCCCCACTCCGTTGGAACATCCGCGCGATCTCCAACAACCCGGCGACTCCGGAGGCGTTATCATCCGCGCCATTGTGAATCTGCGGAGCAAGGGAAGCCGTTACCAGCTTTCCTTCCCGGAAGACGCGCTTCATCGGCCGGCGGATGCCCAGGTGGTCGTAGTGTGCCCCGACGACGACGATCTCGTCCGCGTGGGGTCCCGTTCCGGGAAGCATGCCGACGACGTTGTGTGTCGGCACCTCGACCGTCTTGAAGACGGCCTGCCCGTCGGCACGAACGCCGCGAAGCGTGGCCGATGCGAATGTCCCCCCGTCCAGTTGCGCCTGGAGCTCGTCGAGCGATGGCAATCCGCCTTCTTTTAGCACGGCATCCGCGACCGAGCGCTTGATGTGAAACGCCGGTATCCCGTACGAATCTGCCAATTCCTTTTCGAATGGGACGAGGTCGTCCGTTTCTCCCTCGGCCGGCGCGGCGCTCACGAGGAGAACAGCTGTCGCGCCGCGGTCCTTGGCGTTGTAGACCTTGTTGCGAAACATCGCGTGCCGCGTGGGATTGCCATTCTCGTCCGCCCACGAAGCCGGCTCACCGCGCAACATCAGAGCGACTTTGCCGGAGAGATCGAGATGAACGAAGTCGTCCACGCCGCGGTCCGGATCGACAATTCCATAGCCGCAGAAGACCACCGGCCCGGAGAATTCCTCGTCCGATGAAAACGAGAACGGAAGGTAGTCTTCTCGAAGATTCAAACCGTCGATCGAGGGCGAGAAAGCGAGCCTCGTCTCCGTCTGGATGGCCCGGTCGGTCGGCATCGTGAACGACTGGAAGTAGGACCCGTCATCCCCGGCGGGCCGAAGGCCATATCGACGAAAATGATCGGCGATGTAATCCGCGGCGAGTTCGATGCCATGGGAACCGATTCCCCGACCTTCCAGCTTGTCGCTCGCCAGATAGTCGACGTGGTGCTGAAAGCGCTGCTCACCAGAAGTGGCGCAGCCCCATCCAAAGAGTACTGCACCGGTCAGCGCGGCGCAGACGAGCCCCATCCTATGCGACGAGATCTTCGAAGCCACGAAGCGCTCCTTCAAAGAATGCCCGACAACGAGAATGCCAAGGGGGCATGATGATCCGAGCCGGGCCGGGAATCAACCAGCAACCGCAGCGTCACCCGCTGCGGAATGCGGTATGGAAGTGCAATTCTTCAGGCCAGCGCCTTCGGAAACGCGGCGGAATCAGGTGCGGCAAGGTCTATCGATCGTGCCAGCGATTCAGACGGGTCGGTCGCTCCGTCTGGAAAAGGAGATCGATGTCCTCCGCAAGGCCCTTCTTGTCTGCCTGGAGGACCCTGTAGACGCGGAAGCTATGCTCTTCGGGTGTTTCCGTGTATGTGCTCATCCGGGCGTGCGGGTAGTACCAAGGCGCCTGCATCTTGTCGCGGCTGGCACATCCCATCGCCATCATCCCAGCGAATGTAGCCACGCAAACCGCTGCCAACCACCTGTTCCCACGAACCATGCGCATCGTCCTTCCGTTGCGACCCCTGCCTCCGCTGATCCGGTGGACGGCCGGGGCATTCCACGCCACGCATCCTAGCCAACCGATCATCCTCGTCAACCGCCCGGGTCTTCAAACGGCGGCTCGCTCCATGGCCCTCTTTCACGAGGACGGCAGCTTGCCGCGGCGGATCGATTCGATTTGTACGAAAGTGTATTCCCGGCCACGGTTCATGCCAGGGCACTTCTCGCCGGCCGCCTGCCAGTCGCTGGGGTTTCGCAGATTCTGGTTCCAGAAAGGCCAGGTGCGACATTGGACGGGCCGGACCGGGTAGATGGAGCACATGGACTTGCCGTCCTCGCGCCGCAGAAAGATGCAGTCGCCGTCCGGGCGCTCGGTCAGGCTGTAGCGAAGCCCCACCCGTCGAAGCTGTGAGCGATCCAGCGTACCGTCCGGACGACCCAGGAACGCCGCGATCCGGGCAATCTCATCGCGCGTGACCCAAACATACCCCGGCTCGCCGCTACAACAGTTCCCGCACTGCGTGCATGAGAACTTCAAGCCTTCCTGGTACCATTTTTTTCGCAAGGCGGTACGTCCCATCCCGGCTCCTAACGGTCAACGATCGATTGTCCCCGGGCAAGGCGGCTGCGCCCGCTTGTGATCGCAGTGCCACGAAGAACCGGCCCGACAGACGATCCTATCGGTCCCTGCCGCAGGCGTCCAATTCACAGCGTCCAATCGTTGGGCCTTCCTTCGGGGCCGCCCGCGGAACTCCGATAAACAAAGAGTGGCGCAGCATGTGAGCTCGAACGTCCCCGTCCATGGGGCGGGGAATAAGTCGGCACGACGAGCGAATACGGATCAATGCAGACCGCAGGGCCAAGCACGGACGCATGACGTACACGAGTTACAGAATTATCCGCATGCTCGTGCTTGTTCTCGTCGTGGCCATGCTGTTGCATTTGCCACCGAAGATCGCCCGCCAGGACGTGGTCTGGAAGACCTACCGTGCCCTGGTGGAGGTTGACGCTCTGGCCCGGCAGCACTTCATCGAGCCGATCGCCGAGCCCCGTCTGGTTGACGGCGCCATCCGCGGGATGATGCTCCAATTGGACCCTTACAGCGGGTATTTATCCCCTGCCGAACTGCAGGCTTTCGAGCGTCGCAACCGCAGCCATTTCGTGGGCATCGGGGCTGAAATTGGGGCGAGAGATGGTTCGCTTGTCGTTATCGCTCCGCATGAGAACGGCCCCGCCGCCCGCGCCGGGCTTCGACCCGGCGACACGATCCTCCGCATCGACGGGGGCGACACGGCCGGCCTGTCCGTTTTCGATACCGAGGAGTTGCTGCTCGGAGATCCCGGCACGTCCATCGAATTGCTCGTAAAACGCAACCACGTCCACGATCCCGTAACGGTTCACGTTGTTCGCGCCGACGTCGAAAACCTCAGCGTACGCGGCGTAAGAGCTGGGGCTGACAGCATCGATGACTTTCTTCTCGACGGAGAACCTCCCGCTGCCTACCTTCGCATCAGCCGGTTCAACGAGGACACGACAGCCCAAGCTACACGAGCCCTGCGCATCATCGACGAGGCGGGCGTGAGGTCCCTTGTACTCGATCTGCGCTTCAATCCCGGTGGACTGATCGAACAGGCGGTTGGCGTCGCCGATCTCTTCCTCGACGGGGGGCTGATCGTCTCCACCGTGACTCGAAATCAGGTCATCCGGAACTTCACTGCCGGCACAGAAACACCCGCGCTCGGCTGGAGCGTCGTCGTGCTGATCAATGGCGCCACGGCCAGCGCGGCCGAGGTCCTCGCGGGGGCTCTCCAGGACCATGGCCGGGCGGTTCTCGTGGGAGAACGAAGCTTCGGGAAGGGGTGTGTGCAGCGGCTTATCCATCTGGAAAGCTTGCCAGCAGCGATCAAGCTGACCTACGCCTACTACCGGCTGCCCGGCGGCAGGATCATCCATCGCGGCATTTCGCCGGAGACGACCGATTGGGGCATCCATCCCGACGTCGAAGTTCCGGCCGAATTGCCTGTCGCCGACGGGAAGCGAGGAGAGGAACCCTCAGAAGGGGCATCTTTGGAGAATCTGGCGGTCATCACCGCCAGTCTGCCGGAAACTTCGCCCGAGGCCGACAACCAGCTTCGCGCCGCGCTGGCCATACTCCGGGGGCAAGGCCAACCGGAGCAGAACGTGAAGCTTTCCGGCCGGTAGTCCGAGTCCCATTGGGCACAATGAGGGACCACCCACCCGAATCGGCCCGGTTCAACGGGGTCCGCGTCTCGACGCTCATTGAAGGTCGCCTTCCGGATTCGTACACTTGCCCCCATGGAAACAAAAACCACCACGATCAGCAGGCTCGCCGACCACGTCGGTGAGGAAGTAACGCTCGGCGGCTGGCTCTACAACATCCGATCAAGCGGAAAGATCGCCTTCGTGATTCTCCGTGACGGCACAGGCCTGTGCCAGTGCGTGCTGGAGAAGTCCGAGGACCGCCCGGAGGTATTTGATACCGCCCGGCACCTTGGGCAGGAGTCCGCGGTTCGCGTTCGCGGGGCCGTAGCCAGGGACGAGCGGGCGACGGGCGGCTACGAACTCAAGCTCAGCAATCTCGAGGTCATCCACGAAACCCGCGAATACCCCATCACGCCCAAACCGCACGGCATCGAATTCTTGATGAAGCACCGCCACCTTTGGTTCCGATCGCTGCGGCAGTGGCACATCATGCGCATTCGTGCCACGATCATTGATGAGATAAGGGGTTTCTTCAATCGCAACGGCTATGTTCTGATCGACACACCGATTTTCGCCCCGGCCGCGGGCGAGGGCGCCCAGACACTCTTCAAAGTCGACTACTTCGGTGAGCCCGTCTACCTCGCTCAAACCGGGCAGCTCTATCTCGAATCCGCGTGCATGGCGCATGGGAAGGTCTACTGCTTCGGCCCGACGTTTCGCGCCGAGAAGAGCAAGACGCGCCGACACTTGACCGAGTTCTGGATGGTTGAACCTGAAATCGCCTACGCCTCGCTCAACGACGTGATTGCCGTGGCCGAGGACTTCGTTTGTTCCCTGGTGGAACGCGTGCTGCGCGAACATCGCGAGGGGCTGATTGAACTGGGGCGCAACATCGAGGAGCTCGAGGCCATCAGGAAGCCCTTCTGTCGCCTGACCTATTCCGAAGCCGCCGACCTGCTCCGCGGGCCCAAAGCCAAGGAACTGCTCGAAAAGGACCTGGCGGAAAGGACGGCACGGCTGGAGGCCCTGGACGTCACCATCCAGGAGCTCGAAGCGGTGGCCAAGAGCGGCGAGAAGCAGTGGAAAAAAGACAAGGCCGCCGCCGAAGCCATCGAGGCCCGGGAGGAGCGTGCCGAACTTCAAGAGCAGATCACGAACATTCCCCGGCACATGGAGCTGGCGGCGAACTTCGAATGGGGCTCGGACCTCGGCGGAAGCGACGAGACGATCATCTCGCGCCTGCACGATCGGCCGACGTTCGTTACGCACTACCCCCGCGACTGCAAGGCGTTCTACATGCGCCAGGACCGGAAGGATGGGCGCATCGTGGAAAATTTTGACCTGCTCGCTCCACAGGGTTTCGGGGAAATTATCGGCGGATCGGCCCGAGAGGAGGATCTCGATCGCCTGGTGACGCGCATGCAGGAGGAACACCTGCCGCTGGAGGATTACGAGTGGTATCTCGATCTGCGTCGTTACGGGTCCGTCCCGCACGGCGGCTTCGGCCTGGGCGTGGAGCGCACCGTCGCCTGGATCTGCGGACTCAAGCACATTCGGGAGACAATACCCTTCCCGAGAATGATGGGAAAGTTCTATCCGTGACGACTGGAAGGGTGCTGCGATAGCAAGGCGATCGCGGGACAGGCGGAGCTATTATCGGGTCATTGGTTACTGGAATTCTGGCCGGATGGCAGCTTCGCGATCCGTTTGCTTTCACACCTGCTGAATCGTAGCCTCCACATTGGGACGCTTTCGATGCTCGGGAGCCCGCCGATCCCCCCTTCTCATCCATCGCCGGACGCGCGGCCGGTGACGGACTTGAGGCTCCCGCCACGAGCGGCGATCGTGTCGGATTCCACACATCTATCGGCGAGCGACCAGCTTGCCCACGAGCCGGGTCAGGGGGGAAAGAAGCCATGCATCGCCCGCTCACTGTCTGCATCCTGCTGTCATTTTTCGGGACCACCGGCGTCGCGTTCGCGCAAATGAACGAACCGCCGGAGTTTCCGCCGTCACCGCCGGGCGCCGTCGTGCAGCATTCGGGGGACGGCTGCCTGCTCATCGCCAGCGGCGACATTGTCCCGGGCGATGCCGACTGGCTGGAACTCAATCTCCCGTTTGACAGCGAGTTCACCGTTGTCGACGTCGACATTGAGGGTCTGGTCGGGGAAAGCCTGCTGAGCGTCCATCTCTCCGACGGCCGCGTGCTGTTCAGCACACGGGACAACAACAACTCGACTGATGGAACCTGCGGGACGGGTCCCGCGAGCAATCCGTTGGGCAACCGCCGCGACTCGGCCATCAGCCTCGGCGCCACGTCGCGGAACCTGATGATCGAGATCGGCGTCACCGGATACCCCGACTTCGCACTTTCGGGGGCCCACACACAGGCCTTCCATTATGACGTCTGGGTGTATGCACTTGGGCAGGGAGGATGCATCGACGACTTCGAATGTGATGACGGCGTGGACTGCACCGTGGATATCTGCAACGTTGACTCCGGGGAGTGTGAATACTGGCCCGACAACGACTTTTGCAATAACGGTTTGTTCTGCGACGGTGTGGAACGCTGCGACATGAATGAGGGCTGCGTGGCGGGAATCGTGTTCGACTGCGACGACCGCGTGGATTGCACGGAAGATTTCTGTGACGAGCGAACCCAATCCTGTTCGCACTGGCCGCGGCATGACTTCTGTGACGACGGTGTGTTCTGCAACGGCGGGGAACTCTGCCATCCCCGGCGGGGTTGCCAGGCGGGCCAGCCACCATGTCCCGATTTCTGTGATGAGACCTATGGCTGCTCCCGCGGAAGATTCCCCGCCCCGCCCTATTGGAATGGGGGATCGTCAAACGGCCGAAAGCGCTAGCCCGATCGCTCCGGGAAGGATTGCTCCGCCCTTCCCGGAGGTTCGGGCGCGGCGAAGCCCGGACCACCTATTCCGAAATCGCGAACACGTGCTTCTGTGTCCGAATGAACAGCGTTCCCTCCGATATGGCCGGAGTGGCCATGCAGACCTCCCCCATGGGATTCACGGCCAGCTCCTCGGCTGAGCGGTCGGCCTTGATCACGTACACATCGCCGTCTTCGCTCGCGTAGTAGAGTTTGCCGTCTCCGGAGACGGCCGACGCCGTAAACCCGGTTCGCCCGCCGCCAATTCGCTTCCGCTCGAACGTCTCGCCCGTTGCGACGTCGAAGACGCCAAACACGCCATTGTCGTTGCAGGTGAACAGCAGGTCGCCAACGACGATGGGCGTCTGCATATACGTACCGTAACCGCGCTTCCACCAGGCGATGAACTCGTTGGATTCTCCGGATTCGGGTGCGGTAACCGTTCCGTTGATTCCCGTTCGAAGGGCATACAGGGGCCGAGGTTCGCTATGGCTCGACGTGACGAAGATAAGATCATGCGCCACGATCGGGGTCGGCACGGGAATATCCGCCCCACCGGCGAACCGCCAGAGTTCCTTTCCGGTCCGCGGATCGTACCCGCCGATATGCCGATAGCCGTTCACAATCAGCTCGGCTCGCTCGGGCCCCTCGTACACGGTGGGTGTTCCCCACGTGGGCACATCCGCCCGCGGCGTACGCCAGACTTCCTTCCCCGTGGCAACATCAAGTGCCGCGACGAAGGAGTTCTTCTGCACGTCGCACTGCACGATGACCAAGTCATTCCAAATGATGGGCGAGCTGCCGAAACCCCACTGCGCGTCGGGCACCATGTAGAAACCGGCATCCAGTTCCCCCAGATCCTTCTTCCACAAGAGCCGCCCGTCGAGATCGTAGCAAAACAATCCTTCGGAGCCGAAGAAAACGACGAGGTGCTCACCGTCGGTGGCCGGGGTGCAATTCGCCTGCGTCGCTTTCGTATGGCGATAGAACGTTGGAACACCCTTGTGTGCCGTGCGCTCCCACTTAATCTCGCCGCTCATCTTGTCCAGGCAATAGACCTTCCACTCGTGCTCGCTCTTATCCAGAACCGGCGAAATGTCCCCGTACAGGCCCACCTTGAGCGAGTCGCCCTTGGCGCTGATCGCCGTCGTCACGAACAACTTGTCACCCCAGATGACCGGCGATGAGTGTCCCAACCCCGGAATCGGCGCCTTCCAGCGCACATTGTTCGTTTCCGACGCGTTCCAGCGCGTTGGTAAAGCGAATCCTTTCGCCACACCCCTGGCGTGAGGCCCGCGAAACTGAGGCCAATTGACGGTCTTTTTTTCGCTGCTTGACGGACTGTCGGCATTCGCCGCACTCAGCCCATTCGCTGCAATCGCGGCGCAGAGAACAACACCACCGAAGAATCTCCGGCCCACGGTCATACGATAATCTCCTCTATTCCCCGACCACTGGGTCACGCGAATTCCGCCGGAGCCAAACCATGCGCAACCGCCTCCAGCGCCGTATTGTTGAGGATTTCAACGTCCTGCTCACGCAGATCGATCAAACCGCAATCAAGCAGTCGTCGAAGTGTCCTCGACAACGTCTCGCTCGTCAGATTGAGATGGCTTGCCAAGTCGCGCTTGCGCATCGGAAGCGTGAAGCGCGAACCGGCCTCCGGTTTGTCTGTCTGCAGTAGATAATGGGCCACGCGAGCTGTGGCATCGCGCAGGACCAGATCTTCCAGCAGGCCGACAAGTCGATGAACCCAAAGCGACATTCCGGTCATCATCTCGATGCAGAATGCATGGTCGTCCAGCATGATTTGCCGAAATCCGACCTGCGGCACCAGAACCGACGCGCTGTCCTCCACGGCCTCGGCGTACGCCGGGCATGGAAATCCCCCGATGGCCGCCACCTCGGCAAAGGTCGAGCCGGGCCGCGCGAAGTGCAAAACGTGCTCCTTACCGTTGGGCGCAATCTTGTAGATGCGTACCGCCCCCTCGGCCACGACGTAGATGCCCGGACACTCATCCCCTTCGCGAAAGACCACGGTCCCCCGCCGATGCCGCACCGCCCGTGCGATACCTGCCACTTTCTCGAGTGAAGCCGGCTTGAGCCCGCCGAACAACCCGCATTGCCGCAAGACGGCGCGCGAATCAGACACAGAAGTCCTTCCCAGTCGGGGTACGCCCCGCGCGGCTTGATCTACATCAAGGCAAACAATCCTGACCGGCCCGAGAATCAAGTATGGCCCCGAACGCGGAGCTGCTCAAGTAGCGGAGCACGGCCAGCATGATTTCACTCAACATTCTACAAACGCCCCGCCGGGGTCTTCCGGTGGTCTCTCGAACCCGGAAATCACGGCGCGATGCGATCCTTCGCCACGATCTTCGCCGCCTGGCCCGCTTTGTGGAACTGTATTGCGACGGGCATCACAAGCACCGTGCACGCCGGAATTTCCAGCTGAAATCGTTCGCCGTCGCAGATCTTCTCGGGCGGCCGTCGCGCCTCTGCCCCGCTTGCAGCAAGCTGCTGGCACATGCCTTCGTCAAACGAACCCATTGCCCGTTTGATCCCAAGCCGACGTGCAAGCATTGCCCGAAGCACTGCTACGCTCCAGCCTATCGGGCCGGAATACGCGAGGTCATGCGTTACGCCGGACGACAGATGATCTATCGAGGGCGAGTCGACTTCCTGATTCATTTGCTCTTTTGACCGCCTCTTGCTCAAAACGCTCCGGAGAGGAGTACACCTCCACGTTCGGGCCTTTTTTGGATCAGACATGCCGGAAAGCATTGGTCGGCGCAATCACCGCGCCGTGGGCGCGCCCGCGGGGACTTGCGTATCGCCGGATTCCATCCGTAGAATTCCGCGTTTTCGTCACTGAAACAGAAACTGCTGACTTCCCGCGGGAGTCGGCGAGCGTCCCTATGCTCTCGCAGTTCACCCCGAAGCTGCTGATCTGCCTTCGCGAAGGCTACTCCGTTCGTACGTTCACGCGCGACTTGTTGGCCGGGATTACTGTCGGCGTGATCGCTCTTCCCCTGGCCATGGCGTTCGGCATCGCGTCGATTCCGGAGAACGTGGCGGCTGAGGCAGGAATGAGCCCGCCGGCCATGGGACTCTATACGGCGGTCGTCGCCGGATTTCTGATCTCCGCCCTTGGCGGGAGCCGCGTTCAGATCGGCGGTCCCACGGGCGCTTTCATCGTCATTGTTTACGGAGTAGCAACCCGCCACGGCTATGCCGGACTTGCCACGGCAACCGTCATGGCCGGGGTGATCATCATGATCATGGGTTTTGCCCGTCTGGGCACCATGATCAAGTTTATCCCCTACCCCGTTACAACCGGCTTCACCGGCGGCATCGCCGTGGTCATCGCGTCCTCGCAACTCAAGGATTTCCTCGGGCTGGACATGGGGCCCGTCCCGCCTGATTTCGTAGCGAAGTGGCAAGCCTATGCGGAAAACATCGCCCGGTGGAACCCGACCACGGCTGCCGTCGGTGCCGGGTCGCTTGCCCTCCTGATCCTGCTCCGCCGTCTCGTGCCCCGAATCCCGTGGGGAATCGCAACCGTGATCGTGGGATCATTCGCGGTCTGGATACTTCAGCTTCCCGTCGAGACCATCGGCACAAGGTTCGGTGAAATCCCGCGGACTCTGCCCACGCCGCGATTGCCTTCGCTGGACCCGACCCTGATCCGCGAGCTGATTCCCGAAGCCACCACCATTGCCGTCCTGGCGGCGATCGAGTCCCTCCTCTCCGCCGTCGTGGCCGACGGAATGACCGGCGGGCGGCATCGCGCAAGTTGCGAACTCGTCGCACAAGGTCTGGCGAACATCGGCTCGGTCGCGTTCGGCGGGATACCCGCCACGGGCGCCATCGCTCGCACCACCGCCAACGTCAAAAGCGGTGCGAAAACGCCGGTCGCCGGCATGATACACGCCGTCGTCCTCCTGGGAGTCATGCTTTTCCTTGCTCCATTGGCCAGTCACATCCCTCTGGCAACGTTGGCGGCCGTACTCCTTATGGTCGCCTGGAACATGAGTGAAGTCGGCCATTTCCGCCGCATTCTCCGCGCTCCGCGAAGCGACGCCGCCGTGCTCCTGACGACGTTCGGCCTCACCGTGCTGTCCGACCTGACGATCGCCGTGGGGGTCGGAATGATCCTTGCGTCGATGCTCTTCATGAAGCGCATGGCCGAAGTGTCCGAAATCTCGGACCTCACAAGCGAGTTTCGGGATGAGGGTGACGAGCTCGCTCCATCCGACGACCCACAGGCAATTGCACTGCGCCGCGTTCCTTCGGGTGTGGAAGTATTCGAGATCAACGGTCCGTTCTTCTTCGGGGTTGCGGACCGCTTGCAGGACGCGCTGCTCGGGTTGGAGCGCCCGCCGGCCGTGTTCATACTGCGGATGCGTCGCGTTCCGACGATTGATGCTACCGGACTGCACGCCCTGGAGGACTTTCACCGAAAGTGCCAGATGCGTGGAACAAGCCTCTTGCTGTCCGGCGTTCATGCCCGCCTGATGGCAGCCATGCGGCGTTTCGAATTTGACCGCAAGGTCGGCCAGGCAAATATCCTGCCCAACATCGATTCGTCCCTCGCCCGCGCCGTTGAAATCATCCACGGCGGTCGCGCTGCAACTCCTGAAGGAGGCCCAACCCGGCCTTAACGCAGGGGTGATTTACGGAACGACCCTTCCCTTACTACACTGCGTCCTTGGGCAACCACTCGAATTTCACCCGGGCAGGAGCTGATCATGACTGAGCCAGCGCAAGGCAGGAATGAGTCCATCTCACCGTCGGACCGCGCCACGGTTCGCCGCATGCCTTCGCGGGGCATTTATGACCGGGCCGCGATCAACGCGATTCTCGACGAGGCCGTAGTCTGTCACGTAGGCTTCATTGACGAGGGTCAGCCATTTGTCATCCCGAGCATCCATGTCCGCATTGGCGATCGACTTTACATGCACGGCTCGCCAGGCAGTCGAATGCTACGGAGGGTGGCCGAGGGGGAGCCCATCTGTGTCACCGTGACCCTCGTCGACGGCCTGGTTCTTGCGCGTTCCGCATTTCACCATTCCATGAACTACCGCTCGGTCATGGTCTTCGCGAGTGCTTCGGAAGTGATCGATCCGGGTGAAAAGCGCCGCGCGTTTCACGCTCTCGTCGAGCATATCGTTCCCGGGCGGATGTCCGAGACGCGGCCACCGAACGAACGCGAATTGGCGGGGACGATGGTCGTTTCGATGCCCATCACGGAGGCATCCGCCAAGACTCGCGTGGGTCCGCCCAAGGATGACGAGGCGGACCAGGAGCTGCCAGTCTGGGCGGGTGTCATTCCGTTGTCGCTCCGGTCCGGAGCGCCGATTCCGTGTCCCAGACTGCGCGGCGGAGTCATGCCCCCGGACTACGCGGTGAACTACAGTCGCCCTAGCCCTCCCAAATTCTAAAGGCGTCGTTCGCCTATTTTACGAAGGAGAGCCGCAGCTCGCTTGGGTCTGCTTCGGCGCGGAAATAATTCGAAGTCTCCGCGAATTTGATTTCCAGGAGCTTCGCGTATTAGATCAGGGTAGGCTGGGATCTCATATGAATTGGCCAAGATTACATGGCAATGGAGCGGAGAAAGTGAATCCGGTGCCGAGGGTGGCGCATGTAAGAACCCTTCGCGTGGGAGGGAAACCGATGACACCATGCGTCACCTTCGGCGCCTTTCGATCAATGCCAGCGCCGGGGGGAATACTCGCAAGGACCCTGCCACTGCGAATCAACGCCTGACGAGTTGGAAGTCAAGTCGGGCGTGAATGTTATCCGGATCCAACCAGCGAGACACGAGTTCCTGTCGCCGCCCGAGCGTCAGTTCATTCATGAGCTGCTCGCGCATGGCATCATATTCAGCCAACGTAGCCCTCTGGGTCGCAACCCACTCAACGACAAGTGCCGTAGCCCGGTCCTTGAGCTCCTGAACAGCCCGCTTGTCCAGCGTATATTCCAGACTGAACCACTGATCGACCACGTCCGGCGGAACCGTGCCAACCCCCCACCCCGCTGAGATCGGCGTGCGCTGCCCCATACCGACGTCATGCCGGTTCATCCGCGCGACCGGTGAAGGCACGAAGTAGCCGATCTGGCCGCCTTTGGGGGTCTCCTTGGCATGCTGCAGCGACTCGCTCTGCGCAAACGCATCTTCCAGCCCGACCTGAGCGGCCTGATGAAGAAGGTCCTCTGCGTGCTCCTTGGCTACCATGAACGCGTCATGCAGCCGCAGATCCCGTACGATCGCCTCCCGGACCTCCTCGACCGACTCTGCGGGGTGCGGCTCCTTCACGTCCATGATCCGAAAAACGAAAAGACGCCCTGCGTTGTCCGTGAGGTAATACGGCGAGGTTTCCTTCAGGGCGATATAGTCGCCGCGATCCGCTGTATTCTCTTTCGGCATCTCCGGAACGACCGGCTCGCTCCGAAACGCAAGGGTCGCGAAGGCTTTCCACATGCCCGTCGGCGGGCGATACGTTGTCCGCCCGATCATCGGCGTCGCCCCCGCATTGCCCTGCTGGAAGAACTCGGTAGCCCCGACGACAGCCGCTTCGGGATATGAGATCTCGGCCGGAATCTTGTCGACAAGCCTGAGGTAGAAATCCTCTTCACGAATGTCGGCCGGAATCTTGCGGTAGCCGTTGTCTTTTCGCTCGACCACGCCGAGCGCATCCTGTGCCGCCCGCACCAGCCAGTTCGCGATCCGCTCCGCCGCCTCTTTGGCCTGTTCGGATTTGACCGCATCTTCCGCCAGCGCTTGAGCCTCTTCGTAGGTCATGTAGGGCGATTCCTTCTCGGCCGAATCGCCTTCTTCGGTTTGCGGTGGAACCGGCCGACGGAATCGGGGATCGCTCTCGCGATTCTCCTCATAATAACGCTTTGCCTTCCGTTGCAGATCCGGCACGCGAATCTGCTCGGTGATGGTCTGCGGATCGATCATGATGTACTGCGCGCGCAGGGCGATGGGCTGGAAGTATCCGAAGTTCAGACCCTGACCCGGTTCCACATCGCGGTACTTTTCCCACTGTGCCCGCATCTCCTCGGGCGAGAATTCCTGGCTTTCAATCACGAAAGCCGCCGCGGGAATGACCACGGCGTGAACTTGAACCTTGTCGAGAACCTGCTGGGCCGTGGACCGAACCTCGGCTTCGCTGGGCATTCCGGCCGCCCCGATAGCCTGGGCCGCCAACTGAATCGAGCGGAGTTTGGCGACGGCGCCGTAAACGCCTTCGACCTTCATGCGGAAACGATCGGCCACCGCCGCCACGGCCGCAGCCACGCCGGGTTCTTCCTCGGACCGGGCCCGCACCGCCTCAGCGGATACGCCCATACCCATTTCCGCCGCCTCTCGCGTCAGGAGCGTCCACTCCCACTCTGTCAGCGGCTTGGACGCCGCCCGATCAGGGAACTTCCAGTTGAGGCCAAGGCTGGTCAACAAATTGGTCGCGCCGGCACTCTGCTGTTGATCCACGGCGTATATCGCCCCGACGCTGGACTTCGCGACGAGCGGGTTGGAGCGCGGCCTGACGAGCTGATCAAACGCGGAGCCGGCCACGAAGACAATCATGAGCAGGGTCATGAAAATGGCCAGGAGATGCTTGTTATACTTTCGCAACAGCTTCATCATTGGAGTGTAAGCTCCATGCAGATAAACATTTACGTTGGAATCAATCGCCGGGCGCTCCCCGGCGAGTCGCGAAAGCCTAGCAGGTCCGAACCCCAGGGACAAGTCTCCTCCTTTGACATCGCGGCATCCAATTGCTAAGCGTCATGGGGGTCGGACTTCAAGTGGGTACCTATAATCGCCCGATTGGAGGCCCGGCGGGCGACGGTCGATAGTTAGACGCGGCCAAAGGCGGCGTCGAATCGAGTCGCTTATGCGGCCTCGCGATTTTGGCCGAGAAGAACAGTGATAGTGATTAAATTACATTTTCCGTGCAATAGCCGTCTGCTGGAGTGAAATTGGGAATGGCACGCGCCAAGAAGCAAAATTCCGGCAAGAGGCTGGTGATCGTCGAGTCTCCGGCCAAGGCCAAGACCATCAATCGCTACCTCGGCTCCGATTACGAGGTCATGGCCAGCATGGGCCACGTTCGCGACCTCCCGCCCAATGATTTCGGCGTGGATCTCGAAAGAGGATTCCGGCCTACCTACGAAACCCTCTCGGAGAAGAAGAAGGTCGTGGCTTCGCTGCGCAAGGCGGCGGCCGGGGCTGATGACGTCTATCTGGCTACCGACCTCGATCGAGAGGGTGAGGCAATTGCCTGGCACCTCGAACAGGCCCTGGAGCTACAGCCGGAAAGGACGCGGCGGGTGGTCTTCAACGAGATCACGAAATCGGCCATCAAAGCGGCGTTCGAGCGACCGCTTCAGCTCGACATGGACAAGGTCAACGCCCAGCAGGCGCGCCGTCTGCTTGATCGAATCGTCGGATATCAGCTCAGCCCGCTTCTTCAGTCGAAGATCGCCCGGGGGTTGTCGGCCGGCCGCGTCCAGTCCGTCGCCGTCCGCTTGATCGTAGAACGCGAGAAGGAAATCCGTGACTTTGTTCCGGAGGAGTCCTGGCAGATTCAGGCGGTGTTCTGCATAGACCAGGCCAAAGCGAACAAACTTCAGACACAATGGCAGTCTTTCATCAGTGGACATGAAGACCGAGCCGGAAGAGGCAAGAGTACGGCCGGCAGCGCCGATTCCTCCACTGGTCCGACCGTTAAGGCCAAGAACGCCTGGCTGCAACGGCATGATTGTTTTGAAGCGGAGCTGGTCAAATTCTCAGGCTCCGACTTTCGTTCGACAAAGGCAACCGAGGCACGGGAAGTCGTGGAATCGCTCGGCGTGGTCGTGGAGAGTGTACGAGAATCGGCGTGGGAAGCTTACGCGGACAAAGACCTGAAGATCATCGAAATCGTCGGAACGCTGGATCCTGAGGCGGCACCGGAGTTCACGGTCCGCGACATTCAGAAGCGACGCACCACAACGAAACCGAACGCCCCGTTTACCACGGCTTCGTTGCAGCAGGCCGCTTCGAGCGAGGTCGGCTTTTCGCCCTCTCGAACCATGCGCATCGCCCAGCAGCTTTACGAGGGCGTGGACATCGGCGCCGGCGAGGGACCGGTCGGTCTGATCACCTACATGCGAACCGACTCGACGAATCTCAGCACCGAGTCGGTCGGCGCGGCGCGGAAGTTGATCTCGGAGGAGCACGGGAAGGCTTATCTGCCTGATGCGCCGAACGTCTTCGGCAGTTCGAAGCGCGCCCAGGAAGCGCACGAGGCTATCCGCCCGTCGGACGTGACCATTCACCCCGAGCGCATCCGCGACCACCTGACGCGTGACCAATACCGCCTGTATGACCTGATCTGGAGGCGGTTTGTCGCCTGCCAGATGACGCCCGCCCAATGGGACGGCACGACGGTGCTCGTCGGCGCCGCGGCAGGCAAGGGAGAAGCCATCTTCCGCGCGACGGGCCGACAACTGGCATTTGACGGCTTTTACAAGGTGATGGGGCTTCCGTCGGGCGACACGGTGATGTTGCCGGAGTTGCGGGAATCCCAGCCCTTGACAGCGATTGACGTTCGCCCCCGCCAGCAATATACGTCGCCGCCCTCGCGGTACAGCGAAGCGGCGCTGGTCAAGAAGCTGGAAGCCGAAGGCATCGGTCGGCCCAGTACGTATGCGGCGATCATCCAAACGATACAGGATCGCAGTTACGTCGAGCTGCGCGACCGGCGCCTATTCCCCACGGCACGAGGTGAAGTTGTCACCGAGAAACTGCTGCAGCATTTTCCGCAGATCATGGACCTGAAGTTCACCTCCTACATGGAGGAAGAGCTGGACAAGATCGAGGAAGCCCATCTCGACTGGGTCCACGTGCTCAATGAGTTCTATGAGCCGTTCAAGGCTGCATTGGAAAAAGCGCAAACGGAGATGGAGCGCGCTCGGGCGGAACCGAGCGAGTACACCTGCCCCGAATGCGGCCGGCAAATGGTCTACCGCCTGGGCAAGAACGGGCGGTTCCTCGCCTGCAGTGGTTACCCGGAGTGCAAGGCGTCGATGAACGTCGATGCAGAAGGCAAGCCCGTCGCCGAGGTCGTGGCCGAGGAGCCCTGCCCGAACTGCGGCAAGCCCATGGTTCTGCGCAAGAGTCGCCTTGGCCCGTTCCTGGGATGCACGGGTTATCCGGAATGTTCGACGACGATCCCCGCTGACGAAGACGGCCGACCGCTGCGCCGCGTGAAGCCCGAGGACATCAAGGAGCAGTGCCCGGAGTGCGGCGCACCGATGAACGTGAAGTTCGCACGAGGCCGCGCCTTTCTGGGGTGTTCAACCTATCCAAAGTGCAAGGCGACCAAACCCTTGCCGGCGGGCGTCTACGTGGAAAAACCCAAGCCGGCGGAGGCTGGCGCACGATGTGACAAGTGCGGCAGACCGATGGTCATCCGCAGTAGCAAGCGGGGCCCGTTCCTGAGCTGCTCGGGGTTTCCGCGTTGTCGTAACGCCATGCCACTGGACAAGCTCGAAGAGCTTCGCGCCAAAGAAGAGGCAGGCGAGATTCCCGAAGCGCCTCCCGAATCCGCAAACGGCAACGGCAAGGGGCGGAACGGCAATAATGTCCCGCGGAAGCCGGACGGAAAGATTGACATCGCCGCACTTGGTCCACCCCCGCCCGGGTTCGCCTGGACGCGCACCGGAAAGCCCGTCGTTGAGACGTGGCCGGACGAGCCGCTGACCTGCCCAGACTGTGGTCGTGAGGTCACCCTCAAGAGCGGTCGCTTCGGACCGTACTATTCGTGCTCGAATTACCCAAAGTGCAAATTCACGGCCAACTTGCGCGGGGATGCGAAGAAGAAGGCCGAGGCGGAGATGCCCGCGCCGAGCAAACCGAAGCCCATCCCGACGGACGTCGCGTGCAGCGAATGCGGCGCCAACATGGTGATCCGGCACGGCCGCACGGGACCCTTCCTGGGTTGCAGCAAGTACCCGAAGTGCCGCAACAGCCAGCCGCTTCCCGAAGGCGAGACGGTGGAGTCACTCGCGACCGCTGAAGCGTAAGCCCGCGCGCTGCTTATCGGACAGGCCCCCCGCGATAAGCCAATTCCACAACTGCCTCGCTTTTCGCTACAATCGCCGCGATCGGGCCGACGCCGACGCCAGACGCCGGCGATTTCCACGAGCAGGAGAAAACTGTCATGTTGAGCATTCCCTACGCTGCGCGGAAACTGCGCGCCGCCGCATCGGCATTGCTGCTGATCGTCCTTGCCGCCGGTTGCAGCGTGCGCCTTCCGACATCCAACGACAATGCTGAAACCGACAATGGGAACGCGAATGACAACGTCAACGATAACGGCGATGGAACGCGCGGACCTGCCGCAGCGAATATCGCCAACCCGCAAGACGTGCCCGGGTTCTTCGCAGCAGATGAACAATGGACATTGGCCGGGGCGGATACGGCCGAAACGGTCGGCGTTCTGGTCGTCGGCGTGGGCGATCTGGTCGAGTTCGCCGTGAATTTCCCCAACAGCGGTTGCTTTGCCATCCGTCCGCAGTCCTCGATTTCCTTCGACGGCGCCACGTTCTCATTCTCGACGGACTACTCAACTCGTCTGACCGGCTCGGACTGCCGTTTCTCCGTAACGGCGCCCGCGGCGCAGTGCGGTCCGGATTCGCCCCGCGATGGTGAGTCCTGCGAGCTGCCCAACGGCCAGTACACGATTGTTGACCAGGGAACCAATCGTCCGGCGATGACCGCCGGCTTCGCGTTCCCACAGGCGTGCGACGCTTTACCGCCGATTCTCGACTCCTTTGGTGACTGGTCACTCACCTCCATGCACCCCGTTGCCCTGCCGTTCGCCGCAGCAGCGGGCGATCTTGGCGAGGTGTTCGTCGCCATTGCCGGGAACGGCGGACGCCTGCTCAACGGCGGGCTTTGCGTGGATGCGGATGCATCGGGCTGTCCGGGTTGCCTGGATGTACCGGTGATCGGCACGGTCCGTCTGAACGGGACGTCACTGGAAGTGAGCGTCACTTTCTCAGATAGCGAAGACGCCTGCGGGATCCTTTTCAACGGCGAGTTGACCTCGTGCGCCGTGTTAGCCGAGCCGGGTGTAGACGGGATGCCAATTGCGCGCTTTACAGGGACGGGGATGTATTCGCTCAACGACGAGACCGGGCCGATCGAGGTGCTTTATCTTACCGGCGATCCAGATGGGAGCATCAGGCGGTAGCCCGGCGAGCAGCACTCCACCCAGGTTCATTGAAACCCCCTTGGTCGGTGGAGGTTTAATACCCCACCGCCTGGCCGTCCTTTCGGGATTCTGAAGCCGCGAAATAAACATCGCGCTCTGCGTCGTACAAGATGGCCTGGTATCCGCCGAAACCGTCGGTCTCGACGCGAACGTCGTGGCCCATTCGGGCGAGTTGGCGCTGGACGTCGGCCGAGATCCCCGATTCGAAAGCTACGTAGCCGCCGTTAACCATCCGCTCGCCAGTGGGCTCCGATGAACCAAGATGATGGAATCGGGCGGCGTCACCGGCTTCCTGGATGTTCATGCCGAAGTCGATGAGATTGCAGAGCACCTGCACCTGTCCCTGCGGCTGCATGTCGCCGCCCATCACGCCGAAGCTGAGCCAGGGACGGCCGTTCCTGGTAACAAAGCCGGGGATGATCGTGTGGAAGGGGCGCTTGTGCGGGGCGTAGACGTTGGGGTGTCCCGGCTCGAGCGCGAAGAGCTCCCCGCGATCCTGAAAAACGAATCCGAGTCCATCGGGGACTAAGCCGGAGCCGAAGCCGCGATAGTTACTTTGGATCAATGAGACCATGTTGCGGTCGGCATCGGCCACCGTGAGATAGACCGTTTCACCGGTGGAGAGGCGGGGGTCGCCCGGCCCGATATCGCGGTTGGAATGGTCCGGCTTGATCAGCTTCGCACGCTGGGCGGCATAGTCCTTGGAGATCAGGCCCACAATGGGAACATCGGCGAAATCCGGATCGGCGTAGTAGCGTGCCCGGTCTTCAAAGGCCAGCTTCTTCGCTTCAATGAGATGATGAAGGTATCGCGCAGAGTTGTGCCCCATGGAACGCAGGTCGAAGCGTTCCAGGATATTGAGCATCTGCAACACGGCCAATCCCTGCGTATTCGGGGGAAGCTGCCACACATCATAGCCGCGATAATTGGTGGATACGGGCTCAACCCATGTGGAGGAGTGATCTTCAAAATCGCGCCGCGACAGGAAACAACCCTCGCGCTTGCAGAAGCGGACCATAATGTCCGTCAGCGGACCGCGATAGAAAGCGTCGCGCCCGTCGCGAGCAAGGATTTCGAGTGTGCGGGTGAGAGCGGGATTGCGGAAGATATCGCCCTTGTCGGGTGCCTTGCCGCCAGGAAGGAACGTCTCCGCAAAGTTGGGATAGTCCTTCAGCACGCGTCCGCCCCGGGCCCAATAATGTGCAATGAGCTCGGAAACGGGAAAGCCCTCCTTCGCGTAGTCGATCGCCGGGGCCAGGATTTCGCTTATGGGCAACCGGCCAAATCGAGCGTGCAGTTCAAACCAGCCGTCAACGCACCCCGGAACGGTCATGGGCAACGGTCCAAACGGTGGGATGTGCTCCAAGCCGAGTGAATGGAGATGGTCGAGAGACAACTCATACGGACTTCGGCCGCTCGCGTTAAGGCCGTAGAGCTTCTTCGATTTGGCATCCCAGACAATCGCGAAGAGATCGCCGCCCAGACCGGAGCCGGTAGGCTCCATCAGTGCCAACGTCGCGTTGGCGGCAATGGCGGCGTCCACCGCGTTCCCGCCACGTTTGAGAATGTCGACGGCGACTTGTGTGGCCAGCGGCTGACTGGTTGCCGCCACGCCACGTCGAGCAATAACCTCGGATCGGGTGGCGAATGGCCTTCCGGTGATTCGATCGCCCCGACCGCTTTCGTCGGCGACCGCCGGTTGGCCGAACACCGCCAGGCACCATCCGATAACCACTCCGCCGATGCCGATCTTCCTGAGTGTCCCCATAGGTCCCATCACCATTCCCCTGTCGTTCGTCCGGAAGGCGCATCTTGCGACCGGTAGGCCATCGTATCGATGGAAAGAGTCGGGCGATATGCGCCGCACGGGAAATCCCCGAGTTTCTGCTATACTGAGGGCGACGGATGGGGATGGAGGCGGTGCGTGCCGGCCAATGAGATCATCGCCTGGTTTTTCAGTGCCGTGCTGGGCGGCATTCTCGTCGGAGCGCTCACCACGCTGGGCCTGGTGACGCTCGCACGGCGGACTCGATCTTCGCGCCTGCGTCGGGAAGCGATTGAGGCGGCGTGGACCTCCTGGCTTGCGGCTCATCGCACCCTGCATCGTTCCGCGCGATCCCTGGTCTGGGCGTACCGCGGCCTGCCCCTGCGGTCGGCCACCGGCGAATCCGACCAGGTCCGCGCCTGGGACTGCCTGCGCGTAAGGGAGCGATTCTTTGATGCCTGCCAGGAACTCGACCGCGCGGAGGCTGAACTCTGGCGTCACGGGCAGCTTGCGCACCATGAAGAGGGCGCGGCCCGGAATTGCGCATGCCAGGCGACGGCCCTGCGCATGGCCATAGAAGGCGATTCGAACGAGCTGGCAGGATGGTCCCGCAACGTGCAGCGTTGCGAAACACGTATGGAAGCCATGGCGCGGGAATCCCTTTCTCGCATCGAGCCGTGGCGCTGGAGGCGGAGCCGCCTGACGCGGCTGGTTCATGCTACGGGCGAAGCGCTGAACGGACTCGTGGAGCGATGGTCCGGCCGCCCCTGACCCGCGCCCGGGGTCCGCATCCTGCACTCTTGCAAAATTCGCTCTACAATGATGGCATGACGAATCACGAGGTCGGTTTGCGGGGGCTCTTTGATCTTTCCGAGGATCAACTGCGCGCTCTGCTGGAGGAATGGAATCAGCCCCGGTTTCGGGCGAAGCAACTCCTTGAGGGCATCTACACCCAAGGACATCGGACCTACGAGTCCTTATCCACGCTTCCCAAGGCCCTGCGCGGGCGGCTCGCGAAGGACCTACCTCTTCTGACCTCGACCATCGTCCAGCGCCAGGAATCCCCTGACGGTACGACGAAGCTGCTGCTCCGCTGGGCGGACGGTGCCACGTCGGAATGCGTGCTGATTCCCGATGCCGAACGCCGGACGGCGTGCATCTCCACGCAGGTGGGATGTCCGGTAGGATGCGTGTTCTGCGCAAGCGGAATCGGCGGGCTCCAACGACAGCTCCTCGCCGGTGAAATCGTCGAGCAGGTCGTCCGTGTGCGCGATCAGTGTGAAGGCGACGATCGCCTGTCCAACATCGTGTTCATGGGGCTGGGCGAGCCCCTGGCGAACTACGACGCCACCCTCCGGGCGATTCGCACGATCAACGCCGACTGGGGATTGGGCATTGGGGCACGCAAGATCACCGTCAGCACCGTGGGGCTTCCCGCACCGATGCGGCGACTGGCAGACGAAGGTCTGCAGGTCACGCTCGCGCTGTCGCTGCATGCACCGAACGACGATCTTCGGCGCAGGATCATCCCTTGGGCCGAGCGGGTCGCCATCGATACATTGGTGGATTCCTGCCGATACTATTTCGATCGCACGGGGAGGGAAGTGACGCTCGAATATATCCTGCTCGGGGGGCTGAATGATCAGCCTCAGCATGCGCGCGAGCTTGCCCAGGTCGCGAGACAGATGCGTAGCAACGTCAATCTGATTGCGTACAATCCCGTAGCAGGACTTCCCTATCTGCGTCCAACGCAGGAAGACGTCGTTCGGTTCCTTGCCTTGCTCCGTGATCGAGGCATCAATGCACATGTACGTCGCAGCCGCGGGTTGGACATCGACGCAGCCTGCGGCCAACTGCGGCGCCGTGCGGCGGAAGCGGACAAGTACGAAACCTTAAGCGAAGGAGCCGATCGATGAGCCCCGAGGACGTCGGCGTCGTCACGTGGTCAATTGATCGTCACGATGCGATTCGAGCGATGCACGTTGCTGCACGAGAGCTCGGGGCCGGCGTCGTCCAAGTGGGCTTTTTCACCGAGCATGCCGCTCAGTCCGCGGATGCGTCCGAGATCCGCGGCGCCGCGGAGTCCCTCGGCCTTCGCATTGCCGCCACGTTCGCCGCATTCGAGAACGAAGACTACGCTTCCATTGAGCGAATCGCCGAGACCGGCGGATACTTGCCGGACGCGCACTGGGAAAGTCGCTTGGCGACCACGCGCCGGGTAGCCGAAATCACCGCGGAAATCGGCGCACCCACTATGGCCGTACACATCGGCACTGTTCCGAAGGACCGCGCAAGCAAGGCATGGTCGACTTTGGTGGAACGCGGGCGCTTTGTGGCGGACATATTGGCCGATCGGGGATTATCATTGCTTCTTGAGACCGGCCGCGAGCCGGCGGAGACGTTACGTTCGTTTATCGATGAGCTGGACCGGCCGAATATCGGCGTGAACTTCGACCCGGCCAACTTCGTCGTCTATGGAACGGATGAACCGGTGTCGGCGCTGAGACCATTAAAAGGGCGGATCGGGCTCGTTCATATCAAGGATGGATTGCGATCAAGTGAGCCGGGAGAGATTTTCGGCAAGCCGGCGATGCCGGGTACGGGTGACGCAAATATACCGCGGATCGTCAGTAAACTGCGACATTCCGGCTATTCCGGTCCGCTCTTGCTTGAATACGGAGGAGGCGGAGCGGACACGGCAACGATCGCAGCAGGAATTCAGTACCTCAGGTCCATGCTGGACACGACGCATCCCTGACTTGAAGCGTCTTTCGGAAGAACGTCCTCCATCAGAGCCTATCAATCACTTTCCTGGGCTACGCCGCTCCCAACGCCGCGCTTAGACTGCAACCGCTGGAAGTACTGCACCGTCTGAACGAGGCGGTCGATGACACGCCGACCCTCCTGTGTCGTCTCAAGTCCGACGAATTGCAGGCCCAGCGAGATGCGCCCGTTGGCATTGGGCTCGTGATGGCGGAGGATGGCGTCCAGCACGACCGCCGGCGAGCCGGAGCGGGGAGTAAACACGCACTGGTAGCTGGCCTCACGCTGAACCTCACTCAGGTCCGAGACCTGCACGCGCATGCCACCCACCGAGAGGTCTTCTAGTTGTCCATGTCGCATGACGCGACGCTGGTCAGTGCTCCCGTTCACTTCCCTCCAGAAGCGAACCGGGATGACCGCGCCAGGCGGCACGTCGGCCCGCTCGAACAATCGTCGCTGAACCTGCTGAATGCGATCGGGCCATGTGAGTTCGATCAGCATACGATCGGACTCGACACGAGCGTTTTTCACGGAGCTGCAGAACATGCACTTCTTGTGTCCGAACCGAAACGCGCAGCCTACGCTGACGTCGCCGGCCGCAAACTGTGCATCGCGCGCCTCCGGCCACTCCAGCAGGCTGATGCTCACGGACTCGTTCTCTTCGCCACAAGCGCAGAATCGCCCTTTGAGCGTCTTCCAGCCGGAATCGGTTCGAAAACTGAGCGCTGCGTGCAGACGACGGCGGACCGCCTCGAGAATGATCCTGTCGCGCTGCTGATCGGTCAGGTTCTGCGTCTTGCTCATGATGCTTTCCCCTCTGGTGTACCGAGTGAGGCATCGCATGTCAGTGCGGCCCGGAGCCGCTGCCGTTCGGGGCTGGCATCGGCGCCCTCGGGAAAGGCCAGATTGACAACCAGGAAGTTCTCGTCGGCAGCCGGCGTGATCGCGGCAACCTGGGCGTCGAGGCGAAAGGCGAAGTGGTCTTCGAGATCGAAATCAGCGAAAACCTTGCCGCCCTCCGCGTGGTGTGGAACATCGAACCGACTCACCCGACAGGCCAGTCCGTCGGCGCTGACATTGAGAAGCGAGCCCGCACAGGTCCAGGTTCCATTCACCGCGGAAAGACAGACGCGGGCCGACCGGCGTAGGGCTCGCCGTGAGCTTCGACGGCGATCAACAAGGAAGATCACGCTGGGAACGCTCAGGCGAATCCAGCAGAACTGGTCGTCCACCTCTGTCACGGTCGCATGGAATCCGCAGGAAGCGCCTCGCAGAACGAGGGTGACGTCAACGCTGGCGGCCACGGGAGGAAGTACGACACCGCGTGCGTTCTCCGCTGGACGCGCCTCGAAGATCTCCTCGCCAATGGCGGCGGCGGTGAGAACGCAGACACCGGGACTGGTGACATCGTCCTGTCGTTCACCGGCATCCTCGCCGCGCGCGTTGGTGACCTCCGTACGGAGAACGGCGCGCTGCTCAACCGCGCTGTGGAGGAGCGCGGCCGCCTCCGCCCCGCGAATCAACCGAATGCCCGGGTGTTGTTTCAGCTCATGAATGGTCACGGCGCTCGATCCGTGTCAAGCAGCGGGAACAGTTTGCGACTGGTCCGGGAACCAACGGCCCGCCGATCTCGTTGGATCACCCTCCAAGCGTACAATTCGCGTGAAGGACGCGGGCCGGTTTGACCAGAATCGAGCTATGGGACGGGGTGCATTCGACTTGGACGTTCAACCGCGCGCGACCACTGCTGACTCGGGATTCGAGCTTTGTGCCGGCGACGTTGGCGCAGCGGCGGTGGTTGCCGGCGCGCCCTGCGTGTTATCGCCCTCAGCCTGGGAGGGCCGGTAAGAGCCTGTCAAAGCGACGAATAGTCCGGGAAGGGCGCACAACAGGACCATCAGGCGAATGGCGAAGGCAACGCAGACGATTTGGGCGGGACTTCCGAACGGCGCCAGAAAGAACTTGAAAGTGAGTTCAACGGTGCCCAGCCCTTGCGGCGGGCCGGGCAGCGACTGCACCAGAACGCCGGTGCTGAAATAGGTGTAATACTCCGGAAACTCGGGAAGACCCCCACGCATACCGAGCGACTTCGCCACCGTGAAATAGGCCGTGACCGCCATGGCCTGCAGAATGGCTGTCAGAACCACCGCACCAATCAGGATCGGCTTGTGACCGGCAAGCTTATGGGCGCTGCGATCGATTCGCTGGAGGTGGTCATACGCCGGCAAGCGCTGGATCCATCGGCGGGGCACGACCCAGCGGCGAAGCGGCGGTGAGAAGTAGGCGAAGATGAGCACGATGCCCAAACCAACGGCGAACAACAGGTAGGGCCGGACAATGGCCAGGCGGCTGTCCGACGGGCTGACCAGCGTGATGACGGCTACCACCGAGAGCAATGTCGCCAGGCCGATCACGCGATCCAGGAATACCGTCGTTACCGCTTCCGTCTTGCGGTCGGTGTGCAGTGAGAGGAAATACGCCTTGAACACGTCACCGGCGTTCGAACCCAGAGGCGTGGCGAAGTTGAGGAAATTTCCCGCGATGGAGAGCTTCACGGCCTGCCAGTAACGCAGGCCTATATCCTGCGCCCGCAGCACCCACTGGAATCGCCACGCCTGAAGGAAAATGATCGGGAAGTAAATTCCTACCGCCAGGAGGAACAGCCAGCCGTTCATGTCGCGCACGGCGGTGCGAAGCCCGTAAGTAATGCGCAGATCGCCCTGCTCGTCCCTGGCAACGTCTTCCAGCGGAATAGCGACAACTTCTTCGGGAGCGACGCGCACCCTGATCGGCCCGGAATCGTCCAGCACGATTCCCGCCTGCTCCCCTCCGCCGACCAGGTGGACGCGGTCATTCAGCGTTACGCCCTGTACCACGATCCACAGGGCCGCTGCGCAAAGGGTGATTCGAAGGACGTTGAATATGCGCTGTCGTGTTCGCGGCGCCATGGGCGATTTCCAATTCCAACAGGCAATCGCTATCGGCAAAGCCCGTGCCGACCCATCTGCATCCTGTCATCGGACCTAACGGGAGCGGGACTGCATCATTCTCGCGGGACCGCCCAGCCGTCGCGAACTGCCGAGCGCCACGCGGATTCCAGGTCGCCAATCGTCCATCCAGAATAGCTTTCCGCAAGCGATTCGGCGATAGTTCGGCCTTCTTTGAGCGCTCGGACAAGATCGCTCAGGGATCGTCGTCCCCGTGACTCCAGAAACGCAACGACACTGTGGACAAGAGGATATTGATGGACCTCAATCGGACCGGCATTCTTCAGCATACCCCCAAGTGACCAGTCGTAACGGGCGTATTGTCGCGCCAGCAGGTCGGCCTTGGCGGCGGCAGGACATCGTCGGCCGAGTACCCGCTGTGCAATCAACTCGGCCAGACCTTCGTTGATCCAATGGGGAATCAGCCGGTCGGAATGATAGTGGTGCATGAACGCGTGCGTGCCCTCGTGCACCAGCGTCCATGCAAACCGGTCATAGGCTCGCTGCGTCTGCCCCTGGCGAGCGATGACCACATGAACGTGTCCCTTGCCAGGAATGGAGCGCGTATATCCCAGGGCATCACCGGCATCGTAGTCATCGAACAGCCGCGCGAAGCGCTTCAGCATCACGCGCGACCGCCAGCAGAAAACCGGGCATTTGGCCGGGAAAACATTCTCGTGCGGGTCGAAATCCAACTGCGCACAAAGCGCCGCGTACATCGCCTCGCACCATGAAGCCAGGCGCGGATGGCTGGGGGGCTCCCAATCGGTCCAGATCAGGAAGTGCTCCGTCTCGACGAGTCGAACATCCCTGCCAAGCGCCTTCTGGACGCTCTCACCAAACTTACGGTAGGCGGTGAGTATCCGTCGCCGATCTTCAGGCGAGATCGCCCGCGAATGCTGATCCTTATCGGCGAACTCGATCTCGGGGAAACGACCCGGCGCCTCGCCCTCGCCGTCTGCGGCGATCGAAGGCTCGCCGGATTCCGGTTCATCCAGGGCCGGCACGGGGATCGGGGATGCACGAGACCCTGCGTTTTCGCGCTCATCCCGGTACGCGTCGAGTAACGCTCGAACGTGGGGTTCCACGCCGGGATCCAAATCCGACGCTTGGCGGAACGACCGAGTGGCCAAATCCGTTCGGCCGTTATTCAGGCAGAATTTGCCGAGATGAATGAAGTCATCAGCCTGAAGTCGGTCTGCCCCGCCACGACGCATGGCAAGCAAATCGCGCATGGCAACGAATGCGGAACCGGGGTCGATCTCATCCCACGCGAGCACTTGGGGCGTGCCGTCCGATACGAACACAATGGCCTCGTCATTGAAATCGACGACAAGTCCGGAGGCGCGTCCCCCAACTTCCAGGGAGAGATCGACGGAGGTCGTTATGGTATCGGCTTGTTGATTTGAATCGGCTGCTTCGACATCTTTCGATTGTTGCTGCAACCCCGCCGGCCGGGCCGGCTGCGCTGAACCAATCAGGACAGCACCCATAACCAACACAGGAATCGCAATGGACACGCAGCGCCTCACGGCGATGCCGATCCATCCGGAGGATTAGGCCCATCGCATTCTTGCGAAGCGGCTCGATCACCAACCTGCCCTTCAGCGCGAACCTCCTTGGCGACAAGATCATGGTAGCGGGCCCGAAGCTGCGCAAACTGATCGCGATTGATGCGAAGATCGACCTCTACCATGTCTTCAAGATAGCGACGCTCCCCAACCTCGCCGTAGCGCTGCAATTCAGCCAGCAGCTTGCCGGACGTGCTGTAGGGCATCTGCACGACCGCCGTTAGCTCGCGCCCCTGCATCCGCTGAAGGACTTCTTGCCGAAGTTCGTCCATTCCTTGCCCGGTCAAGGCCGAGATGCGCAGGCAGCATTCGCGACGATGGCGGGCAAGGAGCTCCGCCATCGACGCGTCGTCCATACAATCAACCTTGTTCAGCAAGGTAATCTGCGGGATGGTGTCGCAGCCGATGCTCTTGAGTACCTCGTCAACGGCTTGCATCTGCGCAAAAGCCACCGGCGACGAAATGTCAACGACATGAAGCAGAAGATCGGCGTGGATAGCCTCCTCGAGCGTCGCTCTGAATGACGCCACCAGCGTCGGCGGCAGATCTCGAATAAAACCGACCGTGTCGCTGAGCAGCGCGGACCGACCGTCGCCGAGATCCCACTTGGCGGTCTTGGTGTCGAGTGTCGCGAATAGCCGATCGGCGGCATAGACCCCGGCCGGCGTCAGGCGATTCATCAACGTGCTCTTACCCGCGTTCGTATATCCAACGACGGAAACGGTGTACTGATCCCGACGGGCACGCACCTCCCTGATCTTGCGCTGATCGATCTCCGCGAGCTGTTCCCGCAGATGAGAGATGCGCTTACGCACGAGCCGGCGGTCGATCTCGATCTGCCGCTCACCCGGACCACGTGTACCCACACCGCCCACCGCCCCGGCCGCCGTTCCTCCGCCGGCGCCGGCCACCCGCTCCAGGTGCTGCCACATGCCCCGCAGCCGCGGCGCCGTGTATTCAAGTTGGGCAAGTTCGACCTGCAATTGTGCCTGCCGGGATCGAGCATGGGTGGCAAAAATGTCCAGGATCAGTTCCGTACGATCGATGACCTTGACGCGCCAGGCTTCCTCCAGATTCCGAATCTGGCGGGGAAGAAGGTCATTGTCGAAAATGACCAAATTTGCCCCAACGGCCTGGATTAACTCCGCGACTTCCTCGATTTTCCCCTTGCCGATCGCGTGTCCGGCTGCGTAGGCCGTTCGCTTCTGGATGGTCTGTCCGGCGATCGCGACACCCGCGGATTCCGCAAGTGCCTTGAGCTCGCCAAGCGGGTCCCGCAGATCGGCCTTGGTGTCCGGGAGCAGTATGCCGACGAGGATCGCTCGTTCCTGGTCGCGCACATCGGGCGTGCCGGCGTTGGTCGCGGCCGGACGCGGGTCACGGTGGCCCGCGGACGCGGCGTTCGGAGTGTTCGAGCGTATGGAATGGCGCATAACCGTTCAGTCGACCCGCAAGGATCATACTTCGTGTTGTACAATCCGGTCAACGAAGGCCCCAGCCGGATCGACCGGACGCCTCCGTCTCTCGACATTCCCGCTCTGGTTCTCTACGCTCCGGGCATGGGAAACCTCCCAAGGATCGGCTCATCGAAGGACTCGGGACCGCCTCCGTTCGGCATCGATGCAGGAAACGGCCGTTCGGACCAAGAGAAGCTTGCCGCATTGACCGATATGGTCCGGGAAATGAGCCTCCAAGAGGACCCGCAGCAACTGGTGGGGGTTTTTCGGCGCGCGGCCGCGGAACTCTACCCCGGCGGCGACATGGTGGCCATCAGCCGTCGCGATGTTCAACCCCCCTACTACCGCATCACGCGCAGCACGCGTTGGAACGAGGATATCAACCCCTGGCTGCAACCGGACCGATTGCCGCTCCTTTGTGGCGGTCTCCTGGGCCATTTCCTCGAAAACGCCAGGCCCGAACGCTTGCGCGACATCTGCGTCCCTCCCGATGACCCGGCCTATGCCTACGTCGGGGATGCGCGCGCCGCGGTGGCCCTTCCCATTTACGAGCGCGGTGAGGCGCTCAACATGGTGGTGCGGACGTCACCGGACCCCGCCCATTTCGATGATCTTCGCTTGGCGGATGCGCTGCTCCAAGCCAATCTTTTCGGCCGGGCCACCAGCTCGCTCATTCTTTCGAGAAAACTGCAGGACGCCTACACCGCGCTCGATCGCGAACTCAAGCAGGTGGGCCGAATCCAACGGGCATTGCTTCCGCCCGTGCTTCCACGAATACCGGGTTTGGAGATGGCCGTCTCGTACGTGACCGCCGCCCGAGCGGGAGGCGACTACTACGACTTTTTCAATCTCGGCGGCAACCGATGGGGCTTGCTCATCGCCGACGTCAGCGGTCATGGGACGCCGGCTGCGGTGGTCATGTCAATGATTCGAACGATCCTCCATTCGTCCTGCATGTCCGACCGGACTCCGGCTGACATGCTCCGGCATGTCAACGGACAGCTCATGGCCCACGGCATGGGAGACGACGGCGCGTTCGTCACCGCGTTCTACGGCATTTACCGATCCGGCGATCGTGGTCTCACCTACGCCTCCGCGGGGCACAACCCCCCGTTGGTCGTCGATCGCCGGATCCGGGTCCGCGAGCTTGATGAAGCCCAAGCGCTGCCGCTTGGCGTTGACGCCGACCACGAGTACGTCCAGCGCGATACAACTTTGCAGCATGGCGACACCATGCTTCTCTATACCGACGGGATCACTGAAGCGATGAACGACCGGCGCGAAATGTACGGCCGGGACCGCCTCCTGAGCTGTGTCCGTGAGGACGTACCCAACGCCCAGCACATCATCGACTGCGTGACCAACAAGCTGATCGGATTTACCGGCGACGCCCAACCCGCCGACGATCAGACGCTACTGGCAGTTCGGGTAAAGTCCTAGCTTACCCACATCGACCGGGGAGGCGCCGGACAGGCACGAAGGGGCCACTTCGACGCGGTTTCCTACGTCCCCGACTGCCTCCGCACGATCATGTCGAAGTTGCGCACCAGGCCGCTGTAGACGCTCCAGACAACGAATGCGTATAGCCCGAAGGCGATAGCGCTCCCGATGACGGCCGCGGTCCGCGCCGCATGGGCGCGCTTGGCAAGCTCACTTGCTGAATCAAACAAGCCCGAAGGATCGGTCACGTACCAGAGTGAAGTAAAAGGAGTGAACGGGGCGAGAAAGGCGCCGAATTCGCCGCCGGAGTTGCGGACGATCTGGTTCCCGAGTGCCCACGAGGCACCGCACAGGAGCACGATGGCGCCGACACTGTACATCACCGCCGTGACATTCTTGCGGCTGACCAGCGAAATGCGCAGGCCGATCACGCAAGCACAGGCGGTATAGATCACCATCATGGCGGCCATGAGGGGCGCGACCTCAATCCAGGCGGCGGGGCTGGAGGTCGCTGATTCGGATTGGAACAGCCCGTAGACTCCGAACAGCATCACCACAACAACGGGCCCCAGAAGCAACGGTGCGGCGAAGCTCACCAGCCCGCGAAGCTTGCCCCACAGGATATAGCGACTCGTCACCGGCGTGGTCAGCAGAATGTCCATCGTCTTCGATTCGCGCTCCTTGGTCATGGAAGTCGCCGCGGTGTTCGTGGCAATGATAAGCGCGATGGCGAACTGGCTGACCATGAGTTTGGCGAGCCAACCGCGCACCTCATCGGCCGTGAGACTGCCGTTGACGTACATCACAAAAAGCATCAGCGACCCGCCGATACCGCCGAGAATGATGGCCCAGCGGAGCACCGCCCCCCCGCCCGCCCGGGTTCGCGCCTCCCGCCACGCCACCGGATTGGACCATACCGAACGCGGGGCGCGCTTCCGTTCGCCGTCTCCCGCGACCCGTGTGAACCGGCCCAAGATCCGATTCATCAGGGTCATCTCTCCCACCTTCGCTCCACGACGAACGAAGTACAGGCTTGCGAAATAGAGCAGTGACGCCGCCATGAGCGTCCAGGTCACATAGGCCGCCGCAGGGAACGCCAGAGCCCATGTTGCCCATCGGGGGTAATCGCCCAAATGGGCGAGCGGCGGAGCGTAGACGCGGTTGAGCGAAACGTCCAAGGCGAGAAACGGGTGCAGCGGCGTTAGCCAACTCATCCGCCGCCCATCCAGATTCGCCGCCGACTCCTCCATCCATGAGGGCTGCCAGTAGTACCCCAGCAGATACACGCTGACGAGATAGAGCGCAATGAGCAGGTAGAATGAGAAAATCGTACTCCGCGTGCCGACGCGCATCATGGCCACGAAGATCGCCAGGGATCCGGTGAGAATGGCGGTCGCGCCGGACAATGCAAAGCTCTCGATCACCTGCGAGGTCGTAACGCCACCGTAAACCATGGTGATGAGAAAAATCGGAAGCCCGGCGAGCAGCAGCACGATCACGAAGAAAAGACGGCTCATCAATGAGCCCAGCACGATTTGTCCGTTCGTAAGCGGCGTGGACAGCAGGATATTGTATGTCTGGGCGTCCCGTTCCTGCGTAATTGCCGCCGCGGTGAATACCGGGGCAAGAAAGCACATCAGCGCCAGTTGCGCCATGGATGCGAATTCGAACGTACGCGAAGCACCCTTCGCCAGTTCACTCAGTGACCCGGTTCGACCACTCATCGACGAGACCAGTGAGAACAAGACCACCACGAGCAAGGCTGCCAGATAGGCCGCTCGCAGCCAGAGATGTCGTGGGCGACGCGATGCACCGTGTACCACGCGCACCAGAATGGGATTCGCGGGCAGCAGATGCCACAACCAGACCGAGAGACGATGGAAAACGGCGTTCATTGCGGATTGCGAAAATTCAACTTCAATCCGTAAATCAGGCAGACTCTTGCCGCCGCGCGATCGACGGTCACATGGGGAAGCCAATCAATTTGAAGCTTCCCTCTCCCATCCGTTCCACATGTTCATTGCACCATGCCCTTGGTCAACCGCATGAAGGCTGTCTCGAGATTGACCTCCTCCTCCTTGATTTCCCGCACCCGGAAATTGTTCTGGACCAGCAGCTTGATCAGGGGCGTGAAGTCATGCGTTTGTCGCTCGAGTTCGACAAGTATTTGGCCATTGAGCTGCTCGACCGACTTGATCCCCCTTGTCTTCTGCAGCAATTGTGCCGCGAGGTCCTGCTGCTCGGTCACGCGGACGTGCACCTTGGTCGCCGTCCTTGCGCGATGGATGATTTCCTCCAGCGTTCCGTGGAACAGCAGCTTCCCCTGTTCGATGATGCCGACGGTCGTGCATAGCTCCGCCAATTCGTGAAGAATGTGAGAGCTGATGATGATCGTCTTGCCCATGCGGCGGAGTTCTTTAAGGAGTTCCCGAATCTCGATTCGCGCGCGGGGATCCAGTCCGCTGGCAGGCTCGTCCAGCAGCAGCACCTTCGGATCATGAAGGAGCACGCGGGCGATGCTGAGGCGCTGCTGCATTCCGCGGGAAAGTGAATCGACCAGCGCGTCCCGCTTGTACACGAGGTCGGTCAGTTCGAGTACATCGTTGACCACCTGGGTCCGCTGCTTGCCGATGATGTTGTACGCGCTGGCGAAGAACTCGAGGTATTCCTGGACGACCATGTCCTCGTAGGCACCGAAGAAGTCCGGCACATAACCGATCAGCGGGCGGATCTTTCGGGATTCATATCCGATCACATGACCGCAGATGCGGGCCTCGCCCCAGGTCGGCTGGAGCAGCGTCGCCAGAATCTTGATCGTGGTCGTCTTGCCCGCACCGTTGGGCCCGATATAGCCAAAACACTCCCCGTCCTCGATCTGCAGGTGCAGATTGTCCAGTGCGGTGAGCTTACCGTAGCGTTTGGTCAGATTGATGGTCTGTACGATCACGGTTTCGATTCCGCCGGTTTTCCGCTTAGACGATCAATGAGCGAGTCGACATCTTCGTCCGACTTGTCCTCCTCAGGCAAGGGGCCGGTACCCAGATTGTTGACGGGAATGCGAATGCGATAGGCCGTGAGCGTCTTCCGCGGGTCGGGCCCGACCGGGCGATACGGACGCCGGCCTTCGCGCATGAAGAGCCGCGCCGGACCCGGATCGTCGGCGAATCCAATCAGGTAAACCGAGTCGACATCCAGCCGATCCGAAAGATCGAGCCAGCGCAGACGGTCCCGCGAAATGGTCGCCGTACCGCCCCAATCCAGCGCGCCCTTGAAATGCACCGGGTCAAACTCACCGACGGTAGAAAGCAGCAGCAGCGCCTTGCGTTCTTCGCCGACCAGGAATGGCCGGGCACCCCGCGCCGCAGAGCCCATCCCGCCCAGCAGTCCCGTGAAGCTACGACTCCATTCGGCGTGGTAATCGTGCAACATGGAGCGGCGCAGGAAGGCGCGGAGCGTTTCGGTTGGTTTGGGCCGGTACGCGCGTTCGCTGAGTGAGACCTGCTGCGGCCCCGAGGGCAGGTCACCAATCTCGAAGACCTGGATCATCGTATCCCGGATGGCGCGGGTCCTGTTCGGCGGGACGCGCGCCTGGAGCAGGAGACACTGCGACAAGTCGACACCGAGTTGATTGACGATGTAGCTGTCTGGCGTGATCTGTCCGCGCTGGATCGTAACGTTTCCCCCCACCTTTCCGGGCAGGAATCCGGTCCATCGCCCTTCAAACTGTTTGAGCGTAGCGCGAATACGTACATCTTCCATGGAAGCCGATGCCGGAAGCACCCGGTACTCGTCCGGGTCGGCGAAGCGCGAAAGCGTCGCCAGCGGATCTCCCGTTGCGGGCATGGGCCTCAGAAAACAATCCGTCCGTTCCGGCTCGCGGGCACCCAGCACGTCCGAGGGAAGCCACACGTCCACGCGTTTATCCGTGCTGGTCTTCAGCCCAAACAGGACGGTGGCAAAAGCGCGTCCGCCATCCGCATTCGCATCTACGACGGTCACTTGGTGCAATCGCTCGCCGAAACCGCGCATCCCGTTGACCACGACAATGGCCAGCACGCTTGCCGCCACGGCAACCATGGCAAAGACCGTCCAGCTGTGCCGCTGCCAGCCGCGGCGCAGAAGTAGCGTCCAGGATCCGAATGTTGCGGCCAGGACGTAGGCCGCCGACGCCATGCCCGCCAGCAACAGGTACGCGCTCGCCCGGGTGGCGAAGGAGACGTATCCGGCCACACGATCAAAGAGCGAAGCGGTCGCCGGGTGAACTTCGTCACTGCTCCCCAGTTCTCGAAATTGGAATATCCGGGCGAAGAAGTCGATGGGCTCGCCCTCGCCGGAAAAGAGATCGCTCAGGGCCACCGCACTGAGCACAATTCGCCCGCGGCCGAGCTCTCGCTCCGTGAGTACATCCGATTGAACAAGTCGTTGCCCCTCGAGCGCCGCCGAACCTGACTCGGCGGCAACCACGAACGCCCCGCTGCGCACGGTACATCGCACAACCGGAATCGGTCTGGGAAACGGGTTGTTGTACCACTCGCCCGGATCGACGGCTTGCTCACCGAGCCGCGGTGCTCCGACGAGTTGGAGTCGCACGTCCGGCAAATTATCCACGACCACGACGTCGCCGATATCCGCCGGAAGGATCTCGGCAAGCCGGTCACTCAGCACGAGCGAACCGGCCGTGCGCGACGCTGCGATCAACAGCGTGCCCCCCTGCCGGATCCATTCGATCAGCGCCAGCAACTGCCGGTCGGAGAGGTCCTCCGGCCTGGCATCGTCCCAGACGATGCAGTCCACGGCTTCCAGACCGATCCACAGATCCGGCATTTCCTGCGGGCTGACGTGCCCGATGAATGGCGCCTGATCGAAAAACCGACTCTTGTCCGGGTCAACGAAATCGCGGACCCGGCCGATGGCCTCGCGCGAGACGGACAGGACGACCACATCATTGTCGTCCACGATTGCGGGTTGCTGGGCGGGTGTCGCACGCATGGTCAGAACACCCTGCGAGACGAACTGCTCCGCCTTGCCGTCCTGGTCATAGAGTTCCACGCTGAAGCGTGCCTCGCCTCGTCGTGGCTGGGCGAACATATACAGCTCATACCGCTGGGCACTGCCCGATTCGTTGCGCAGGTGGACCTCGACGGCGTCATATGCCGCGTCGCCGTCGGCATCCAATTGGCGCACGCGGAGGGTACCGTCGAATGTCGGTTGGTCGAGAAGGGACACCGTGACGACGACCGGCGTCCAGGTGCCGGTCCGGACGGCGTCGCCCAGGCGCATCAGCGGCCAGCCCACGCGGTCGACATTGACCTCGACGCGCGCCAAGGCGGGCGCGGGAAAGATCCCGGAAGTCAGGACTGCTCCCAGGATCATTGCGGTGACGCTGTGATGACTGCCGGACTGGAGGATGCAATTGCAGAATCGCAGAGGCAGAAATCCCGCCCTATTCGCGCGGAAGACCGGGCCGCTTTTTTGACAGCCTGCACCGGTGACCCGCTCTTTGTGAAAGCCATGTATCACGGACGCATCCCCAGGGAATGGACGCGTAACGGATGGACTGCCCGATTGTAGCCGCGTATCAGCGTTGAAACAACTACAGCGCGTGCGACTGCATTGTTCCTGTCCGCCCCTCCAGCAATGGGGGAATTACCTATGACGGTCAAGGCGGCAGATTGTTAATGTTCCAGAGCGTCGTTGCCAATGCGCCTGCCATCGAAAGCCCTCGATTGTTCTGTGGATAGTTGTCGAGCCGCCGCCCGGGACTTGTTCAAACAGCGCTGAAAAAAGGGGGCCCGAAATGCGGGCCCCCTGGGCAGGCAAAAAGTCGTCCTTCGGGAACTCGATTCCCCATGCTCCCCTGAGCTGGGGGGCCGACCTACGTACCTTCACCGTGACCGGCGCCGACGGGCTCGCCCTGCGACGTATCCGCGGCAATTCCCTCCAGCTTGAGCGTCGGTTTTTGCCCTTCCTCGCTCGGCGGCTGGAGTGTAACCAACACACGGTTCTTGCCGGCGAATTCACCGCGGAGCATGGCCTCGGACAGGGCGTCCTCCAGGTGGTGCTCGATCGCGCGGCGGAGCGGTCGGGCACCGAACTTCTCGTCCGTGCCGATGTCGATCAGGTGGTCCTTCGCCTCCGGCGTGACCTCCAGCGACACATTCTGCTCGGCCAGACGCTTGGCCAGCTTGTCCAGTTCCAGATCGAGAATATGGACCATGTCTTCGTGATTTAGCTTGTGGAACACGATGACCTCGTCCAGGCGATTGAGGAACTCCGGACGGAAGTAGTTGTCGAGCTCTGTCTTAAGAGTTTCCTTCATCTTGCCGTACGAAATCTCCTCAGTCCGCTTCTGAAAGCCGAACTCCTCCTGGTGCGTGATGCGGTGCGCGCCCACGTTGCTGGTCATAATCAGGATGGTGTTCTTGAAGTCCACGTGCCGGCCGAACGAATCCGTCAATCGGCCCTCCTCCATGATCTGAAGCAGCATGTTGAAAACGTCCGGGTGAGCCTTCTCGATCTCGTCGAGCAGGATCACCGAGTATGGACGGCGGCGGATACGTTCCGTGAGCTGCCCGCCCTCTTCGTACCCGACATACCCCGGCGGCGCACCGATCAGGCGGGAGACGTTGTGCTTCTCCATGTACTCCGACATGTCGATGACGAACAACGCATCCGGATCGCCGAACATGAACTCGGCCAGGCATTTAGCCAGGTACGTCTTACCGACGCCCGACGGACCGACGAAAATGAAGCTGCCCATCGGCCGGTTGGGGTCCTTGAGCCCACTGCGGCTACGCCGCACGGCGCGCGAGACGGCCGCGACAGCCTCCTGCTGGCTCACAATGCGCTTGTGGAGTTCGGTTTCGAGGCTCAGCAATCGGTCGGCCTCATCGCGGCCCAATCGCTTGAGCGGAATGCCCGTCATGGAGCTCACCACTTCGGCGATGACCTCGTCGTCCACGACGCCCTCAATTTCCTTGCTGCGGTCGCGCCACTCGCGCTGGAGCGTCCGCTTCTTGAGCTTGATGGAATCGATCTGGTCGCGAATCTGCGCCGCCCGTTCATAGTCGGCGTTCTTGACTGCCTCGTCCTTCTCCGCCGAGAGCTTGTCCACTTCGCGCTCGAGGTCGGTCAAGTCCGGCGGTTTGGTCATGGTCTTGAGGCGCACGCGGGCACCGGCTTCGTCCATCACGTCGATGGCCTTGTCCGGCTGAACACGCGTGATGTACCGGTTGGAGAGCTCGACGGCCGAGTCGATGGCGGTATCGGTAATCTGAACGCGATGGTGCGCCTCGTAGCGGTCTCGCAGGCCCTTGAGAATCTCGACGGTTTCACCCTTGCTGGGCGGCTCGACAATGATCTGCTGGAAGCGGCGCTCCAGGGCGCTGTCCTTTTCAATGTACTTCCGGTACTCGTCCAGCGTCGTCGCACCGATGCACTGGATTTCACCGCGAGATAGGGCAGGCTTGAGCACGTTGGAGGCATCGATCGCCCCCTCCGCTCCACCGGCGCCGACCAGCGTGTGCAGCTCGTCGATGAAAAGGATGACATTGCCCGCTCGGCGAACCTCGTTCATCACCGCCTTGATCCGCTCCTCGAATTGCCCGCGGTACTTCGTCCCGGCCACCATCATGGCCAGGTCCAGGACGACGATGCGATATTCGGCGAGAAGCTCGGGGACATCACCGGCGACAATTCGAGACGCCAGTCCCTCGACGATGGCCGTCTTACCCACGCCGGCCTCACCGAGTAGAACGGGGTTGTTCTTCTGGCGACGGCAGAGAATCTGGATGATTCGCTCGATCTCCTTGGCTCGGCCGATGACCGGATCGAGCTTGCCCTGGCGGGCGATTTCCGTGAGATCGCGTCCGAAGGAGTCCAGCGCCGGGGTCTTGCTCTTGGTTTTCTTGGTTTCGCCGCCGGGCACGGCTCCGGCCTCTTCCGCCTCTTCGCTGGCGCCGAGCAGATTGAGCACCTCCTCGCGCACATCCTCCAGACGGAGATTGAGATTCATGAGCACCTGCGCCGCAACGCCGTCTGTTTCCCGCAGAAGGCCCAGGAGCAGGTGTTCCGTGCCGACGTAGTTGTGATTCAGGTTTCGCGCTTCCTCGATGGCGTACTCGATAACCTTCTTGGCCCGCGGCGTCTGCGGAAGCTTGCCCATGGTTACGGTCTCGGGACCGCTCTTGACGAGCTTCTCCACTTCGAGGCGGACTTTACGGAGGTCGACGTCGAGGTTCTTGAGCACGTTGGCCCCGACGCCCGATCCCTCCTTGACCAAGCCGAGGAGGATGTGTTCCGTCCCGATATACTCGTGGTTGAAGCGCTGCGCTTCCTGATTCGCCAGCGCCATCACCTTGCGAGCCCGGTCGGTGAAACGTTCAAACATAGCGTCGATTCTCCCTCGGGGTCCTTGATCAACCGGGACCTCGCGGGTCCCACCCCGTTCATCGTATAATTCGCCCCTTCAACCGAGGTTTATGGGGCCGGCAACCCGGCAGGAACTGCGGCAGAAAATGCCCGCCCTGATCAGCGCGCCCGTCCCGCCAGACCCGACCTACGCGACAAAACGGCTGCAGCCCCGATAAAATTGCTTCCCGGCGCGTTTCCCGCCGGATTTTAGTCGTGTCCTCCCGCACCATCAACTTGCGTGGATCTTGCGGAAATCGACGTTTCGATTATCGACAGGCTCGCGGCATGGCATCAACCCGAGAAGTCCGAAGAAGATGAGGCTAAAGTAACGCCGCGACCCTGATGCCCGAGCCGCGGCGGGGCTGAAACGAACCGCCTGCATTGCCCTCGGAAGGAAAAGTGAAACGAACCGACACAACCTCGCGTCTCCATCCTCTTCCCGGGGACGAGCTTCGTTTGCTCTCTTCGGCTGGTGGGACACTCCGCACCGAGCGGCGATTCGATTGGCCTGAGCCCATCGTGCAGGCCGTTCACCGGATCCTGCTGGAGGACTCCTCGACGGCGCTTCCGCGTGTCGTGGCGCTGGTGGGCGGCGCGTCATCGGGCAAGAGCACGATTTTCAACAACCTGCTCGACGGCCACCTCGCGAGCCGAATTGCGGCGCGTGGGCACACGACATTCGGCCTGATCCTCGCTGTGCACGACGACGATCTCGAGCAGCTGACTCATTTGCTCACCGAACGTCGGCTGTTTCCGGAGCTTGGGCAAGCTACGGCCGGGCTGGACGGGGACGTTGCGGGGAGTCCGGACACAGTCACTGTTGTCCGCCACAGCGTGAGCGATCTCAGAGGGGTACTCCTGCTGGATACGCCTGATTTCACGTCAGACGCGGCCCGCCGGGAAGGCGACCTTACGCTGAGCCTGCTTCCTTGGTTCGACCAGTTGCTGGTCGTCATCGACCATGAACGCTGGTTCGATCGCCAGGCATTCGGTCCGCTTCGTGATGCATCCGCACAATTCGGCCAGCGACGTCTGGTTCTGTTCAACCGCTCCCGAGAGGAATCGATGGGGGCGGAGGATACCAACGCCCTCCGCGAACGGGCCGAAAGACTTGGGGCCGACGACATGGTGGTTCTGGAGTTTCGCCGGGGGCGCGGTTTCTGCCGATTTCCCCCCGATGTGCTCGATGGCGTCCGTACTTGGCTGAGGGGATCTCTCGACTCCCGCCGGAGTTCCCTGCTCACGCAGATTGCCCGCGCCGCGGAGCACGTGCTCAACCAGAATGACGAGCGCCGACATCGTCTGACACAGATGCGAGAGGCGGTGGAAGGAGCCGTCGCCCGAACAACGCCCTCGCAATGGGACACACTGACGGCCCTCCTGACGCCCGAGGAACGCACGCAATTCGATGTCGTTGCACGTGTCTTGCGCGTCCGCCAGGCGTCGGCCTGGCTCGGCGATCAGGGTCGCAGGCTGCGTTCGGCGCTTGCCGCACTGCCCGGAATTGGCTCCCTCTGGACTACAACGCGTGGGCCCGATCGCCCGCCTCAACCGTCCCATCGTTCCCGGGCCGAACTCGCCGCGAATCACGCCGGCGAAGTGCTTCGAAGGGTCGAAACAGAATTGCGCCGCGTCCACGCGTCCTCATCGTTCTGGAGCGAAATCCGCCGATGGAGCGGCACGGAGCCGCCTCCACTTGAATTTGAGAGTGCCGGAGACCATGCCGATCGTCTCCGCGAAGCCGCCACCGAATTCGATCGCGCCGTCGCCACTTGGACGCAGAAAGTCGACAAGGAATGCAGCAATGTCGGAGCCAATCTCCAGGGCGCACTGGGCGTGGGCGCGATCGGGCTGGCAGCCGTCCTGATTGCCGTGCCTGGACCGCTTGCCGTCCTTTCCCTCGCCGCGGCCAAGGGGGCTGTCGCGGGAGCGCTGGGACACCTGGCCGCCGCCAGTGGCGCGGGCTTTCTCTTGGGCCGGCCGTTGGGACGGCTCGCTTCCGTCGTCCAGGAGAAGCTTGTCGGCAGCACCGAGTTGAACGCCGTTCGTACGGCGGCCGAGGCCATTCAGCGCTTGATTGCCGCCGAAATCGCCGATCGAAAAGACCAGGTTCTTGTATTGGCTGAGTCAATGGTCCTGGCGGAAGGCGACCCCCTCCACGCCGCGCTCGAATCGGTACAGCGCATCGGAGCTTCGGGGCATGACTAGCGGAACGCTCCCGTCACTATCGCAATCTCCCTTGGCAGGGCTGAACCGGGAGTTCGCGCGCCTATTCAAGACAGAGCCATTATCGCTGGAACTTGGCGCCGATCGCAATCTCCAGGATGAACTCGTCATATGTGGGGTGATGGGGGGAAAGGATGTCGGCAAGTCCACGCTGATCAACGCACTAGCCCGGGAACGCATCGCGGTCGATCGCCAGGAGGTCGGCCGAGGAACCCACCGGCCGCTGGCATACGTGCACCGGGAGCGTGAGGTGGCGGTTCGAAATCGCCTTTCGGGCATCGCGAGCGATCTTGAGGTAGCACCACACACCGCCGACGAAATCCGCGATCTGGTCCTGGTTGACCTTCCCGACTTCGACAGCGACTTCCTGGATCACCTCACCGTGGTTCGACGAATCGTCCCCGCGCTCGACCGGGTCATCTGGGTACAGACGCCGCGAAAGATCGGCGATCGCGCCTGGGTGAGCATGTTCCGGGATTCTGTCAAAGACCCCGCCAATGTGCTGCACGTACTAAACAAGACCGACGAGCTCCTGGCGGACGCCTTTCCCGCAGCAGCCTCCACGAACCCGACAGCACGCGATTCCGCCGCCGCCTTCTGGGAATCGCAGCGACAATGGTTCCGGGAGACGCTCCAGAACGTCGTGGAGCCCGTCCCCGACGAACGGCTCTTCCTTGTGGCCGCCGTCTGCCCCGATGCCCGCTGCTTTGCGGGGCGCATCGCCCAGCGGTGGGGTGATCCGACGTGGGAGAAATTCAACGGTGATCGCGCCATGGTCGAGGGGATCGCCGCTCGCGCCGAGGCGAACCTTGACCGGCTCCGCAGCGCCGTTCTTTCCCCCCTTGACGAGCTTCGCGTGCGCCAACTCAAGGAGAGCAACCGTAGCCAGGAACACGCGGTCTGGTGCGATCGCATGAGGCGCCACTTCGACGTGGACGAAACGCTGGAGCGGCTTCGCGCGGCGACGGATGGGCAGTACTGGCAGAGCGCCGTGGAGCAATCCTTGGCGGGCGACCTGTACGAATCCCTCGTGGTCCGGACGGCATCGCGATTTCGCCGCGATACACAACTGGCCGACGAACTTCTGGAGCAACAGGTCGATCGCTGGCCGCTGCTCCGCCTGGTGTATTGGCCGCTCGGGTGGCTCTCGCGCACCGTCGGGCGGCAACTGGCTCCGTCCTCAGGTCCGTCCACGACCCAGTCCCTGCAAAACGACGAGACGGTCGTAACAAGAATCCGAATGCGAGCCGACATGCTGCGAAGCGGGGTCCTGGCCGAGCATAACGCCGTCATCGAACGGCTCGGTTTGGGCGACGAGATCCCCCAGGCAGAGTCATTGGCCGGCAGCCTCGTGGACGCACTGGATCGATCGGCGACGACATTGGAAGAAGAGCTCCTCGAACAGGTCGGTTCTCGCCGGAAGCGAGGGAACCTCTTCGGCAGACTGGGGCTCCTCTTCATCCTGCTGTGGTTTCCGATCATTCAGCCGGTCGCGGCGGGGCTTCTGGAAATCGCCGGCGAGGAGGGTGCGTGGCACACGACACGAGGCCTGTATCGCGTCGTCTCCGCTCTGAGCGCCACTCATTTGCTGGCGGGGTTCGGGGTCGTTGCCGGCGTTTACCTCGCGATTCTGAGCATCATGCACGCGCGGTGCCTGCGACGTATTCGCCGCGTCCTGGCCCCCTCCGGCGGATCGGTGCTGGCCGAAAGGGCCGTCGACATGTCCATCGCGGAAGCCTGGGTAACGCCGCTTCGCCGTCCGTTCGTGGAGCAGTTGCGTCGACTTGAAGCGCTGGAGCGGCGGCTCGCCAATGGCGAACCCTCAGGTCAGAAAAAAAGGGAGCGACAATGAAGTCGCTCCCCTTCCACCTGTCACCACGCTACCGGGGACCGCAGGCCGGCTAGGCCGCCAGATAACGGTCCTCGAGCGCGTGGCGGATTTTCTTCAGGGCGTTGTTCTGAATCTGCCGGACGCGTTCCTTGGTGACGCCGATGATGTTACCCACCTGCTCCAGCGTTTTCGGCGTTCGCGACAGACCATTGTCCGCCCGACCGATCGCGAAGCGCTCGTCGATGACCGTGCGCTCCACTTCACTCAGGCCGGCGAGATTGCTGATCAGGATTTCTTTGAGCTCGTCGACACAATCGACCTCGACATCGTCGCGACGGCGATCGACGAAATCGCTGCGCTCCATGGCCGGGTCGAATTCCGTCGGAAACGTGCCCCGGTAACGACTGGCCCGGATGGCGACCCGCGAAAAGCTCTTTAGGATCGCCCGACACGAATACGTGCTGAACTTGAACCCCCGAGAGCAGTCGAACTTCTCGACGCTGCGGAGCAGGGCCATGTTGCCTTCGCTGACCAGCTCGTTGAAATCGATATTGGCCAGTCGCGTGCGCTTGGCCATCGCCAGCACCAGCGGCATGTTCTGTCGGACAATCGCTCCCCGGGCGGAAATGACCCGCCGTCCCCACGCCAAAGCCAGACGCAGTGCGGATCGTGACAAGGTCTGCCCCGCGTTATCCAGGAGGATCTCCGTCAGCTTCATCCTCGCATAGTTGAAACGCATGAACAGATGCTGCTCGGCCTGCTGCGGCAAGGCCGGCACACGCTCGCCCGTCTTCAACGAGTCGACAATCTCGTCCTCGTACTCAACGAACCGCGTCGACGTGCGATCAAAGAACTTCGCCGGACCGCCGAACAGACGCTGCTCGCTGCCGGGCTTGTGGAAATCGGGATGGTCCACGAATTCCGCAGGCTCGGTCAGGATCTTCGTCAGCAGAACCTGATCGTCGTCCGAGAGGGATCGGATGACCGCTTCCGATGGCGGCTGTACGTTGGGCAGGGTCGCCGGTGCGTTCATCACCGCGATTTCTTTAGTTGCCGTGCCCATGATTTCCCTCCTTCCTGTTCGTTTCTTTGACGCAGACGCCCGGTCGAATGCGCGTCTCCAACGGCATCGACCCGTAATAATACGATGCGCGTCACTGTCCGGTGGCGCATCGGGCGCACAACTTCTTACAACGCAGGACGAATCGTCCAGCGCCGGACCGTTCGCTCGGCTGCGAAACCAGCCTGTTACAGGGGATTCAACTTGGGCGGGGGAACCAACTGCAAACGAAGTATACCACAAACCGGCCCGATGAACAACTGAACCGCTCTTGACCGCGCCGGACAACGCAGAATTGAGCATTCTGCGTTCTGCTCAAGCCAAGATTGACTTTATCACACCAAGTGTCCGGTCGGACCAGGCAATCGAAGTAGATTGGGGAAAACCGGGCGGAATTACTCATGGCGAAGCGCTTCGATCGGATCGAGGCGCGCGGCCGACATTGCCGGATACATGCCGAACAAAATTCCCACCAGCACCGAAAGGCTGAAGCTTACCGCCACCGACCACCCACTGACGATCGTCTGCCAGCCGGCAATGCCGGAGACGATGTGTGAGCCGCCCACGCCCAACGCAACGCCCAGCAATCCGCCCCCGGTGGACAGTACGACCGTCTCCACGAGGAACTGGACCGTAATGTCGCGTTGCTTGGCGCCCAGCGCCCGGCGGATCCCAATCTCGCGCGTCCGCTCCGTCACTGTGGCCAGCATGATGTTCATGATGCCGATGCCACCCACCAGCAGGGAGATCCCGGCGATGAACCCGAGGACGATCTGATTGTTCCGTTTCTTCCGCTTGGCCTGCTCCAGACGTTCCAGGGGAACCTTGATCTCGTAGTCGGCTTTGTCGTGGGCATGTTCGAATACGCGCTGGACCATCCGCGAAACGGGCAATACATGTTCGATCTTGTCCGCCGCCACATACACACCGGAAAACTGCATCTTGATGAATTCGCGGGAACCGGAACCGACCCGCCGAGTCGTGTCGCTGAACTGGGCGCGGGCGGTCGTGAGCGGAACAAGGACATCCCGGTTGAGGTTGCGATCCTCCACGCCCTTGGCGGGAGTTCCCGCGGTGAGGACTGAATTCAACACGCCCACGACGACGAACGGCACGGCCGACGGAAACTGATCGGCCAGGATCGTCTCGCCCAGAGGATCGCTGAAGGGGAAAAGCTCTCGGGCGATCTCTTCCCCGATGACACAGACATTCTTCTTCTCGAGCATGTCCTCGTCGGTAATCGCCCGTCCGCGGTTCACCGAGACGTTGATGGTGCCGAAAAACTCCGGCGTGGTGCCCACGACGTCGATCGGGGCCTGCCGCTCTCCGCGACGGACGCGGTACGAAACGGTCTTGAGAGGCACGACGGCAGCCACGTGGGGAACCGTTGCCTCGATGATGTCCAGATCGGCCGTGGTAATCCCATATTCGACGAGGTTGGTGTTGCCCTGGGCAACCTCGCGGGTCTGCGGCGGCTTGACCGAGTTGACAATGATGTTCTTCGTACCGAGCAGCTCGAGCATGCGGAGTTCGTCGGCCGACGCCCCCTCGCTGATCGACAACATGCAGATCACCGCGGCCACACCGAAAATGATGCCCAACGAGGTAAGAAACGAGCGCAGCTTGTGCAGCCGCAGGTTGTGCAGCCCGAGCTTGAAGGTTTCGACGGAGAGAAGACGCATGATGATCTACCGCCGCAATCTTAAGCCGGCATCCCTCTCGCCCACCAGCATCCTGTTTGCCAGAAGTTGTCGTCAGGTTATCGCGACGGTAACTATCCGACGCGTTTGAGTCGCCGCCCGTTCTTGGTTTTTGGGGCGCTTTCCACGGGATTGGCCGGCCCCTTCAGGGCATCGCCGGGCTTGATTTGAGCAAGCCGGGCTCGAGCCAGCTTGGCGTACGACTGCGATATTTCGAATCCGGCGTACCTCCGGTTGAGCTTCTTGGCAACCGCCAACGTCGTACCACTTCCCACAAACGGATCGAGCACCAGATCCCCCTCGTTCGAGCACGCCCGGATGATCCGGCCGAGGAGCTGCTCGGGCATCTGGCAGCCGTGCCAGCCGCGGCGCTCGTTAAACGTGCCTGCCACCCGGGAAAAGTACCAGGTGTCGCTTTCCGGCGGGAAGCGCTCGGGGATGTCCTGCGGGCGGAGCACAAAGCCATCCTTGGTGGGCACCTCCGGCGGGAGCACCGGGGCCATCATCCAGGTGTCGTCGGGGCTGCGGCCGCCCTCCACGGCCCGCTTGTCGCCGTAAACCAGCTCCCGCGCCGACGGCACGCGCACGTCCTTGGCGTTGAAGGTGAACTTCTTGCGATCCTTCACGAAGTGAAACAGGTGGGCGTGGCTGCGGGTGAACTTGGTCTTGCAGTGCACGCCGAAGGTATAGAACCACACGACCCAGCTTCGGCAATGAAGGCCCAAGTCGCGGGTGCAAAGCACCTTGAGCTCGGCTGCGAATTCGTCGCCGATGGCCAGCCAGAACGTGCCATTGGGCTTGAGTACGCGCTTGACACCTTCGATCCACTGCCGCGACCAGTCGAGGTATTCCTCGGCCGCGCGGCGATCGTCGTAGACGTCGTACTTGTACCCGATGTTGAACGGCGGATCGGCAAAGACGAGATCGACGCTACCCTCTTCGAGGTCGGCCATTCCCTTGATGCAGTCGCCTTGGATGATCTCGCCCGAGGAACTCATGCCTTTTGAATCCTCTCTGTTCGCTGCACCGGGGCTCGAGAGTCCGCGCCGGTCGAAGCCCCCGGCTCGCATCGCTGGCTCAATCTCCAAACTTGATGCCCTGCGCCAGGGGCAGCTCTGCGGAGTAATTGATCGTGTTTGTCTGGCGGCGCATGTAGGCCTTCCAGGAATCGGAGCCGCTCTCGCGTCCGCCGCCCGTTTCCTTTTCGCCGCCGAACGCCCCGCCGATTTCCGCGCCGCTTGTGCCGATGTTGACGTTGGCGATGCCGCAGTCGCTGCCGGCCGCGCTGAGGAAACGCTCCGCCTCCAGCAGATCGCGGGTGAAGATCGCCGAGCTTAAGCCCTGCGGAACGCCGTTGTGCAATGCGACGGCTTCGTTAATGTCGCGGTAGGGAATGATGTACAGAATTGGGGCGAAAGTCTCCTCCTGCACGATCTTGAACTCGTTCTTTGCCGCGGCGATGCAGGGCGTGACGTAGCATCCGCCGGGATACTTGTCGCCGGAGAGTTCCTCGCCGCCGTAGAGCACCTCGCCGCCCTCTTCTTTGAGCCGAACGAGAGCATTCATCATGTCGTCGACCGCCTTCTTGTTGATGAGCGGCCCCATCAGCGTGCCTTCGTCGAGCGGATTTCCGATCGGCACCTGCTTGTAGGCGGCGACCAGGCGATTCACCAGATCGTCCCGCACGGACTCATGAACAATGATACGCCGTGTTGATGTACAGCGCTGCCCCGCGGTTCCGACGGCACCGAAGAGAATCGCCCGCACAGCCATGTCCATGTCGGCCTTGGAAGAGACGATGATGGCGTTGTTGCCGCCAAGTTCGAGAATCGTCCGGCCGAGGCGCTTTCCGACCACCTCGCCGACCCGATATCCCATGCTGCAACTGCCCGTGGCCGAGACGAGCGGGATGCGGCGATCGTTGAGAAGCATTTCTCCGACCGACCGGCCCGGACCGATGGTGAGCGAGAACAAAGCCGGGTCGGCACCGGTATCCCGGCACACGCTTTCCGCGATCTTCGTACAAGCGATGGCCGTGAGAGGGGTCTGCGAGGACGGTTTCCAGATGACCGAATCGCCGCATACCGCGGCCAGCGCCGTGTTCCACGACCAGACCGCCACGGGGAAATTGAATGCGCTGATCACGCCCACCACGCCGAGCGGATGCCATTGCTCAAACATGCGGTGGAGAGGCCGTTCGGATTGCATGGTGAGCCCGTAGAGCTGCCGCGACAGCCCCACGGCAAAATCGCAAATGTCAATCATCTCCTGGACTTCGCCTTCGCCCTCAGCCCGGATCTTGCCCATCTCCAACGTGACCAACGCGCCGAGTTCCTTCTTGACATCCCGAAGAGCGTTTCCCAGTCGGCGGATGGTTTCACCGCGAACCGGGGCCGGGACAGTCCGCCACTTCAAGAAGGCCTCATGTGCCCGGGAGACGATGCGCTCAAAATCGGCCGCCGTGCATTGCCGAACGCCCCCGAGAATTGACCCGTCAATCGGGGAAGCGACCTCAAGTCGATCGCCGCTTCCGCACCACTCGCCACAGAAGCCGCCGGAATTGATATCCTCGATGCCCAGTTTTTTCAGCAGATCTTTCATGACTACCTCTCAACCATGAACGCAGAACGATGGCGCTTCCAGTCGGGCGCAAGGATAGGATGGCACGATCGGGCGTCAAGTTGCGGGTCGTGCGGACCCCTGCCTGAGGCGTCAGTGGACCGCGCGGCGCACGCTCCGGCGTCCCGGGCGGGCGAACGGTGTTCCGCATTCCGAGCAACGTCCGCTGCGGTTGCCGTACAGGTTGTAGCCACATTCGATGCAGCATCCCCGCCGAACGCGGATGAATCGCAGCACGGGACCGTAGGCCAGCGGCACCGAGCCCAACAGCGCCAGCGTCGCGGTAACGAGCCAGAGCGGGAACACGATCCATGTCGTTCGATAGGGCCCATGACGCCGCGACGTCATCAGGATGCTGGCCTTGATCGGCCGTGGATCGCGTGTCAGTGGCGCAGCGAACTCGCTCTTGCCCGCGATCGACGTGGGCATGTCCAGAATCTCGATCGTGCAGATGCCGTTGTTGAGGTAGACCCACATCGACTTGTACGGCGTGACATCCGAGCGCGACCAGGTGGGCGTGTGGCTTCGGTACCAGAGGGAGCCCGCCAGCGGCAGGAGAATCAGGCTGAGAATCGCGATCGCCTTGCCGACCCGTCCCGTCATGCCCGCCCCCTCGACCTGTGATTACCGCCCTGCTCACGCTCCCGCAGGCTGCTCGCTCAATCGCGATTCTACTGAATACCACCCTTAGAACATACCAGATGGGGCATTATTCCCGCTCGGGGCGAGGCAGTGGCGTCGGGGAGCTCATTGCAAGAGAGGCCGTATCCTGCTCCGGCGTGACCAGGGCCGCCTGCTCGGACTCGATCCAGCCACGATTACCGTCCGCAAGCTCGACGTTCCACCAGCCGGCACGGCGCTCACGCACGGTGAACTCCACACCTGGCTGCAATGGCTGCTCAAACTGGCGCTGGTAGGTCTTCCCTGGGCCCTTGTATACGGTCACGTCGTGATCGAGCACGACCCCTGCCGGGGCATGCCGATTTTCCCAGCGTGTCGCGGCGGCCGATCCCAGACTTACCAGGCAAACGAATCCGAGGATCCCGGCCGCCACCACGGTCCATCGCCACGGCACCAGTACGCGCAATGCCAGCAGGAACCAGAGGCCGACCCAGCAGAACGCCCCCGCCATCAGGCGCTCGCCGGCGCTCGTCTGGTAGTGCCAGAAGAAGATGCTGTGCAGCATCGCTGAACGCGAGGAGGGCCGGATCGTGGTCAGGCTGCGGGATTGCGCCTCGCGGAGATTCTCCATAATCAGCGGATCGCGAGGGCGGTATTCCTGCGCACGGCGGTAATGGAGAATCGCCCGGCCGATGTCCCCTGCCTGAAAATAGGCGTTCCCGAGATTGTATTCGATTCGCCCGTTATGAACCCCGGCAGCGACGATGGCCTCGAATGCCTGCGCTGCGGAGCGGAAGAGCTGGCGAGCGCGCTCCGGGTTGTCATCCTGCTCTGCCTGTGCTTGTTCGAACGCGGTGACGGCCCGGTTGAGCATGGCTTGAAGATCCGTCGAGGCGGTCGCGAGCGGCTGGGGTTCGGCGCAGGAGAACCCACCCCAAAGCAGGCTCACCAGAAGCCCGGCAACCAGCTTCCGCGGAACGTCCCCGATTGTTCCAACGTGCATCATGCCGTAGCTCGCTCGATTCGATCCACCCAGGTCCGAACCCGTTTGGCGGCGTCGGAAGGACTGGTGGAGGTCTGTCCGGGCGCGTAACGCGCCGCGTCGCACAGCTCAAGAAACCCACTGACTTCGTCAACCAGCTGCAGATCGACGCCATGTTCGACCATCGCGCAGCGCACATCTCCAGGCGTAACCTCGCCCGGCGGAAGATCCAGGCGATCGGTCACGAATCCGGTCAGCGCACCCGCCAGTCTCTGGAGTTGCTCACCGGCATGGCCGTTGTGCAAAGCCGCCTGCATGCGGCGCATCGCCGCACGCCGCGCTCGCTTCCGCCGGGCCAGTCCCGCATCCGCTTCGAGGCGCCGACGCCTTCTCACGACGAGCGCCAGACCCATCCATAACGCGGGCGGGATGATCACGCTCCCCGTCCAGACGGGCGTCCATGCGACGTCATTACTTTCGAGAAGCTCTTCCGGATCGACGTAGTTGGGAGCGATGCCGCCGGAGAGCGGCTTGAGTTCCGTCGATCCGGAATCCCGCGATGCGGGGACGGTCATCGGGGCAAGCGCTGTTGCGGACGATGCCGTCGAAGGATCCACCGTAATCGGGATCGGATCGCTTTGCAGGACCGTGTAGGTTTGAGCATCCGGGTTGAAGAACGACCAGGTTATCGACGGGATTGTCTGCTCTCCCACCTGCCTCGGAAAAACCGCCCGGCGAAAGACCTTCTGACCGGATTCGATGTCTCCGATGAGCTCGTCGCCGGTGAAGTCGAACCGGCTGGCGAGTTCAGGCTGCGATGCCAGATCGGGACCGGCAACGGATTCCAGAGGGTTCCCTTGGATTGTGATCGTGAGGGTCACGGGCTGGCCCAGTTCCACATGGGTCGGCTTCGCGTCGACCTGCATCGTGTACACGCCGATGGCGCCGTTGAACGAATCCGGACGCCCTTCATCCGGCGGCGCAAGCACCGTGACGGTCACGGCATCGGCCCGGGCTGTCTCACGCTGACTGGAAGCGACTTCCAGTCGCCCGAACCAGTCTCGCGACAGTTGTGTCGGATAGTCGGCCTTGAGGAATACCGGTCCGACCTGAAGCTCCCCGACCCGGTCGGCCGTGATCTCCTTGCGAATCCGGAATATCTCGTAGAGGCGGAGTTGCCCTTGGGAATCGCGGATTCGTGTCTCCGATTTCGTGTAGCTGCCATCCGCGAAAACACCAAGCTGCGATTCGCGCAAGGAAAGCACGTTGCGAATCAGATCCAGCGGGTAGGTGCGCCCGCCGATTTCCACCTTGCGCATGCCGATGGTCAGGGACGCTGTCACCGTCTGGGAGATGTAAACAGTCCTGGGGTGGATCGTAATGTCCGCAAACATGAAGCGATCACCGCGCATTCCCGGATCGCTTTCCGACGCCTGGACCACCACGCGTACCCGATCCGACTGGTAAGAAGCGCCCCCGGCCTGGACCTCCACCGGACCAAGCTCGTACGTGCCCTCCTTCAGCGCCGTCAGCCGCATCGCATAGGTATACGTGACTGTCGATGTCTGTCGCCCGTTCACGAAGCTCATCGACTGAAACACGGAAGGCGTGGGATTGGTCAATTCCAGGCGTAGTCCGTCTGGGACATTGGCTTTCGGGGCGGCATCGGGCTGCCCGGTGTTGCGGCAGATGAGTTGCACATCCACGGCCTCGCCCGGCTCGAGTGTCGTGGCGCCCAGACGGAGTTCAACCCCCGCCTCCTGTGCGCGAACGGTCGCCGCCCCCGCCAACGCCGTCAGGACGCAAATCGCGAAAACTCTCGACCAGCGACCGATCACCAGTCTTTCTCCACCGGACTAATCGGGACCTGCGACGGCGGCTGTCGGCGGCGCTCCTGGCGCTCCCGCTGCGCCTGCATCATCTCACGAAGCCGTCGCTCCGCCTGCTCTCGGGTAGCCTGTTCCGACTTCTCCTGCTCCGTTGCCTTCGCGGCCTGCGACTCCCGCGGCATATCCTGCTGCGCGCTCGATTCTTCTGACTGCTGCTGCGACTCCGGCGAGGGCTCTTCCTGCTGCTCCTCCCGCGATGCGGACTGCTGCTGAGATTCACTTTGCTCTTGGGAGTCCTGGGGCTGCGACTGCTGCTGTTGCTCGGACTGCTCCTCCTGCTCGGATGACTGCCCCTGTTCTTGCTCTTGCTCCTTCTGCTTCTTCTCTTGCGATTGATCGCTTTGCGCCGATTGCTGCTGCTGCTGTTCCTGCGACTCCGATTCCTGCGAATCGGAATTCTGCTGCTGTTGCTGCGGTTGTTCAAGGAGCTGTTCGCGGATCATCCGGCGGAGCTGCGCGGCCTTGCGATCCGCGTCCCGCGCCGGCTCAAAGTCCGGCCGATCCTTCAAAACCGCGCGATAACGCCGCATCGCCTCCTCTAGCTTCTCCACCGCCGCCTTGGGGTCGACCTGTGGCGCCAGGGCTTCTGCATGATAGGTCGTGCCCAGACTGTACAGCGCATCGAGGGCCACGTCCGCGTCGCTGCCCGCCGCGGCCGTTTCAAATTGCTGCCTGGCGTCTTCGTAATCGCCCTCAGCGTAATATCCCAGCCCTTTCACGAAAGGCACCTGCGGAGCATCTGGCTCCAATTCCCCGGCACGATCGTAGTATTCGAGCGCCTGAGGGGCCTCGCCCTTCTTGAGCAACTGGTTGCCTTGGCGAACGGCCTCCCGAGCAGTCAGTTCATCGGGGGGCGGCAGTGCGCCAACGCCGCCGGAAGTTGTTGAACCCGTTGCTTCAGGACCCGATGGCACCGACACGCTGCCCGGCGAGGCGGCAGGCCCCGGCTGAGCGACCGCCGCGCCCGCTCCAAGAGCCGGCAGAATCAAGCTGATCAAAGCCATTCGAAGGGTCATGCCGTACCCTCCTGCATCCAGGATCGTCGGGGCAAAGGCGCACGACCCCGGCGATGGTCGGCCATGAACGCCTCGATCACCAGGAGCAACATGGCTGCTGACAGGAAATACTGGTACCGCGGGAGATGGATGCGGCGCTCCTCCGTGGAAAGTTGCGCGGTCCAGAGGTTGGCGATCTCGCTGACCAGTCGGTAAAGCCCCTGTACGGGTGCGTAGTCCCCCCCGCCCGCCGAAGCAATTCTGCGCAGACCGTCCACGTCGAGTTTCGAGAACACGATCTGGCCGTCGTACAACAGGGGCTTGGACGATGCTCCCGGCTGCGCCGGCACTTGCGCCCCCGAGACGGATGCCGGATCGCCAATACCCACGGTGAATACCCGAATGCCGTCGTCGTCGTACGCGGCCTTGGCGGCGGCAACCGCATCGCCCTCGTGATCCTCTCCATCGGTGAACAGCAGAATGGCGCGCGTCGCCTCCGGCGGCGAAGCACGGAACAGGTCTTGCGCGGCCGTGATCGCCGTGGTAATATCAGTCCCACCTCGAGGCACGTCCCCGTAGCGAACCTGTTCGAGCTTCTCCCGAAACGCCAGGTGATCGGTCGTCAGCGGAATCCGCAGCGACGCCGTACCGGCAAAGACCACCAGGGCCAGTCGATTCGCCCTTCGAAAGATCGGACGCTCCGTCAATTGCTGACGAATCGCCTGTCGTGCATATTCGAGGCGATTCGGACTCAGATCTTCTGCGAGCATGGAGCGGGACAGATCGAGCGCCACAACAATATCGACCCCGTGTACCTGGCGCTTCTCAACGGACTCTCCCCAACGCGGCCCCAGTATCGCCGCAACCAACAGCAGCAAGGCCGTGAGAAACAGACCCGCCCGCACGGCCTGGCGTCCGGGGCTGACCCGTGCCGCAAGCAGTTCCGCCAACTCGGCCTGGCTGAAGCGCCTCAGGGCCCGGGCGCGCCGATACACCCCGAAAAGAACGAGCAGAGAACCAAGCGGAACGGCGCCACCCAGCCACCACAGACCGGGATGATCGAACGGCACATTCCCCAGGTCTGTCGACGCAACGACCACAATGGCCAGCGCCATCAGCAGCAGCGGCAACCCGAGCGCCCAGAAAACCCAGGTCCAAAAAGGATAGAGTCCCGTCCGTTTCATGGCAGTCTTCGAAAGCGCGTTTGGCTCAGGAGCAATTCAAGCAGCAACAGCGATAACCCGGTCAACATGGCGACGTTCGCGGCGAATACGTCGTCCTGGTACACACGCTCCCCGGTCTGGACGCGTTCCAGCCGATCGATTTCGTCGTAGATGGTCACCAGCGACTCCGTATCGGTGGCACGGAAATACTTGCCGCCCGTCGCATCGGCGATTCGTTGCAGCGTTACCTCGTCAACCTCGGCGGCACGCATGAACAGGCCGCGCCGCTGCGGAGCGTTGCCCGCTGCCCCGATGGTGTAAATCCGAATGCCCAACGTCGCGGCGACCCGCGCCGCCTCCACCGGATCGGGCGATGTCTCCGCGAATTGCTTGGCCGGGTTGTCCTGACCGTCCGTCAGGAGAATCATGATGCGGCTCTTGGCCGGTTCCGCGCCGGGTACGCCGGCGGCGGCCAGCTCTCCTGCACGGCGGAGATCGTCGGTCGCCTTGACAATTGCATCGCCCAGCGCCGTGTTCTCCGCCTCGGGGTCGTCCCGAACCTGTCGCCCGTTCACCCATCCGGGAATCTCCGTGGCATGCAGCAAGTCGATGAGGCTGCCGTGGTCGAGCGTGAGCGGGCATCGCGTGTCGGCGTACATCGCGAAGGTGGTCATGCCGATGAGATCATTCTCGCGCCCGGGCAGAGGCCCTCGACCCAGGACAAAATCTTCGAATACGCGTTTGACCGCGTCGAGCCGCCGCACGCGACGCTGGTCGATGACGAAGTCCTCCGTAGCCATGCTGCCCGACACATCAAGCACCATCTGGATCGCGATGCCCTCGCGCGTGGCACGATACTCTCCTCCTGCCTGAGGGCGGGCGAGAGCGACAACCAATGCGACGATTGCCAAAGTCCTCAAGAGCAGCGGCAGGCTTCGCAGACGGGTGATCCAGGTCGATCCAATCGTGCGCAGGAAGGGCGTTCCGCTGTATCGCATCGTCGCCCGCGTACGCAACCACCGGGCGCGCAGCCAGATCAGCGGGATAGCCACGAGGAACCCCACGCACAACCAGGCGAACAACGGTCCCGGTGCGAAGCGATCCTGAAGAAACTCAATCACCCTCGACCACATATCCGGTCTTTGGCCTCATCGCGCCGCCGCGATATCACGGTGTGGAGCGCGGCCGTTTCCTTCTGCAATTGGCTGGACTGCCGTTGTACGATCAACAAACTCATTCGCTGCAGAGACCAGTGCCTCGGCCTGCGCCCGACCCGGGCGATAGGCGGCATATTTCACCAGATCGCACGCTTCGAGAAACCGTCCCAACTCGTCGGAAAGCTCCATTCCGAAGCGGCCGTCCATTGCGGCCGCGGCAAGGAACTCCTCCGTGGTCATTTCCGGAGCGCTGACGTGGAACCGCCGTTCGATATACCCGCGGACGATATCGCTGAGCTCGTAGTGAAATTCGCGGAACATCTCGCGCGTGAGGTAATCGCGGGCGAGCAACTCAGCCAGCCTCTGACGTGCCCAGACGTGCGCGGGTGGAGCCGGCTCGGCGGGCGCGGCCACGCCGGTCACGCGCGTTCGCATGCCCTCCAGCCACCGCCGCAGCGCCGGAAGCCATCGCGAGAGCAGGAAAATAAGCGCTCCGCTGATCGCAACGGCACCGATCGCCAGCAACGGCCCAAGCCACCACCACCGGCTCCATCGCGGGGGTAGCTCCACGGGGTCGAGCACGAGGATCTTGCGGAGTTCAGCCTCGGCGGTTGCCGTGCCGCCGGCATCAACCACGGTGACATCGGCCGCCCCCGTCTTCAGCGTCTGCAACTCACCTTCCTCGCCCTTGCCGATCGGAGGCGCATAGTACAGCGTGGCCGCGGGCAATTCGTATTCGCCGGGCAGCAGGAATTCGATCTGGTACGTTTGTCGCCACGCAAGCCGGTCCTCTCCGACCGGCAGACTGGATTGCCGCTCCTGCCGTGTAACCCGCCAATCGTAGGCGTGCTCGCTCTGCCCCAGCGCAACGGCGTAGTCAGATAGCGTCACGACATACCGCGCGTCGGCCACAGCTTCGACCGTTACGGTTGCCGACTGTCCCGCCGTCAGCTCGGCCGGTGAAACCGTCAGGCGGAGTTCCACGGCGCCGTCCGTTGATTTCGCCGCGAGTTCCAGCGGCTTCGATTCGTTCTCAGCCGCCGGCTGCTTTCCACCGCATCCACCAATGATTGCCAGCGAACCCGCGAAACATGCCGCGAGGACCATGCGTAACCGCCAATCGGCAGGTAGACGCCCTGAATTCGGCTTGGGGCGCCGGCTGATTTGACGTGGTTGCGGCCGCACCATCATTGCACACCACCTCTACCGGCGTCGCTCTCGATCGCGGAAGAACCGAACGAGTGGTTCGACATAAGGCTGATCCGTACGAATAGGAATGGCCGTTGTGTCCATGCGTCGAAACATCGTGTCCCGTGCAGCACTGAGCCGTCTCATGCGCTCCGCGAATCGAGCGCGAACGCGCCGGCTCGACGTATCGGCCAGCAGGACTTCCCCGGACTCCGGATCCTCCAATTCAATCAGCCCGACGTTCGGAAGCTCCCACTCCCGCGGATCGCTCATGACCAATGGAATGAGATCATGGCGCCGGGCAGCGACGCGCAACGTCTGCTCATATCCGCCTGCCAGGAAGTCGCTGATCAGGAAGCACACCGACTTCCGTACCGTCACCCTGTTCAGAAACGCCATCGCTTCGGCAATATCCGTCCCACGGCCCTGGGGTTTGTGATAGAGCAGCTCGCGGATGATGCGGAGCACATGGCGTGTGCCCTTCTTCGCCGGTACGTACTGCTCAACGCGGTCGGTAAAGAGGATCAGGCCCACCTTGTCGTTGCTGCGAATGGCCGAGAACGCCAGCACGGCTCCCAGCTCCGCCGCCACATCGAGTTTGAATTGCCGCCCGCTGCCGAAAAGTCCCGAGGGACTCGCGTCGACCACGAGCATGACCGTCAACTCCCGTTCTTCACGGAATTTCTTGATGAACGGTTCGCCGTAGCGCGCCGAGACGTTCCAGTCGATGAGGCGCACGTCGTCACCGTACTGGTATGGGCTGACCTCCTCGAACTCCATCCCCCGGCCTCGAAATGCCGAGTGATACCGCCCCGCCAATACATCATTCACCGTCCGCGAGGTGCGGATCTGAATCTGGCGCACCTTCTTGAGAACTTCGCGCGGAATCATGGGACGGGAACATTTTCCAGGATGGTGCGGACCACGTCGTCCGAGGACTTCTCTTCGGCTTCGGCCTCGTAGGTCAGAATGACCCGGTGGCGAAGGACATCCATGGCCACGGTCTTGACGTCCTGCGGGGTCACGTACCCGCGACCGGACAGGAACGCCGTCGCCTTGGCACCGAGCGTCAGCGCCAGCGTCGCCCGCGGCGACGCCCCGAACTGGATCCAATCCTTGATGGAAAGCCCGAATGACTTCGGGTCGCGCGTCGCATGCACGAGATCGACCACGTAGTCCTTGATCTTGTCATCAATGTAAATCTCGTCCACCACGGCGCGGGCGTCGGCGATGTCGGAGGGGGCCATGACCGGCTCGATGTCCAGGTCCGGCGCCGTCGTGGCCATGCGGTCCAGAATCATCCGCTCTTCGTCGCGGTTCGGATAATTCACCACGACCTTCATCATGAAGCGGTCAACCTGCGCCTCCGGAAGCGGATACGTTCCTTCCTGCTCGATGGGGTTTTGTGTCGCCAGGACCAGGAAAGGCTCGTCGAGCGTGAACGTCTCTTTCCCAATCGTAACCTGCCGTTCCTGCATGGCCTCCAGCAGCGCCGACTGCACTTTCGCCGGAGCGCGGTTGATCTCGTCCGCGAGGATCAGATTCGCGAAGATCGGCCCCTTCTGCACCACGAAGTCGCCCACGTTCGGGCGATAGATCATCGTGCCGATCAGGTCCGCCGGAAGAAGGTCCGGAGTGAACTGCAATCGCTGGAAGCTCGTCCGGATTCCGCGCGCCAGGCACGCCACTGCGGTCGTTTTCGCCAGGCCCGGCACACCCTCGATCAGTAGATGACCATTGGATAGCAACCCAACGAACATGCGGTGCAATAGCTGATCCTGACCGACGATCACGCGATGCATCTGTTCGAGGAGCAACCGAAACGGCTGGCTGCGCTCCGCCACCTGAGCGCCGATCTGCTTCACATCCACTTGCGCGGTGATCATGAACCTTCGACTCCTTCGTAAGTCACGGCGACTGCCCTACGCTGCGGCGCCCCTTCGGCAGCCTGCGCAGTTCATGCATAGACCACCCTCCGATGGTAGAAGAGTCAACCCTTCACACATCACGTGATACGCAGGTGTTTCGTTAAACACTCCGGCAAATCAGCACGATCTTGAAGACGACTTACTCTAACACGAACTGTCGGCACATCCCGCGAATGTGACAGGAGCGTGACGATCATGCGCTCAGCTGCCTCGATGCGGGCGACACCTCGCGACAAGCTTCGACATCCCTTCAGGAACCGGAGAATCGACAACGCTGCTCATCGCTCCCCCCGGGAGCCGCTTGTCCGATAACGCAGTATCGCTAATTGTGTGACGCGGCCCCGTTTTGGTTTCCAGAGTGCGATCCTGCCGCCGGACCGCGACCTTGGAGTCTCCCCAGATCTTTAGCCGCGCCATTCTTGCGATGGACGCGCCTCAGCCGATACACTGGTAACCGAGGCACGGGAGCAACTGGATATGAAATTTCACAGATTCATCGGGCTCACGGCACTTGCGGTAATCGTCTGGTCGACCGCGCCCGCGCGTGCCGGCGCGGTTCGAGAAACCGCCGGCGTTCTTCGCTATTTCAACTACAGCCTCGCGGGCCGCCACAATCGCCTGAGTGGCGGGTACGATTTCCTGATCAACAACCAGTTCCAGGGCAACACGATCAGCTACGGCATCGGAAAATTCACACTCGAGGGTCCTGTCTCGCTTCAAGTCAACACGGGCACGCGCGGGCTCCGCACCCTGGACGTCTCCTTCCGCACCGCACTCAATGGCCAGCTCCCTGCCTCGCCAATCGACTACCTCATCACGAACGACGTTGGCGCGCAGGCTTCCGCAACCACCGGATCCCTGCTGATCGACGCCAACTTTTCGATCAACCAGCTCGGCTACTACGATCTCGACCTGACCTGGTCGTCTCGGCAGGACACGGCCGCGCAAGGCATACTCACGGACGCGGGAAGCATGAGCGATTTTGACCTGGGTCCGATCCGCGCGCGGGGCAATATCTACTTCGATGTCCTCGGCGTGCTGACCGATCCCTTCTTCGAGGCGGCAGGAATCGCCAATCCCTTCGAAGCGCTCTCCGGAAGGCAGACGCTCTCGTCCGTTTTTCAGAGCCTCAGCGATAGAGCGGCGAACCAACTCTCCGAGGCGGCCGCGGCGGCGTCTTCGCTGACCTCTCGAACGGCCCCTGCCGGCAACTCTCCGGCGGCGGTCGGCCCGGTGGGTGCGCGGACCGTCGTGCCGGAGCCCGCAACGATGTTACTCCTCGTACCTGGGCTGGCTTTGGTCGGCTTTGCTTACCGGAGGATAAGAGCGGCCTAGGTCGACCGCGAACGCACCTTTCCAATCAGGCTGGTGTGGGCGGCCTTGATACCCTTCACTGCGGAAGCCAGCGATTCCCTGCTCGGGGCATAGTCCATCGCCGTGTCGTAATGGACGAGCTCTTTTTCCACGAGTTCACATAGCGACAGCGTGAAATTGTGCATGCCGTCGTCCACGCTCTGGGCGATGATGGCGGGCAGGTCTCCGTCTTCCTCACGAACGATCTTGTCTTTCACGATGGGGTTGCTCAACAGCACCTCGGTCGCCGGGAATCGCGTTCCCTTGTCGATACCCGGAAGGAGGCGCTGGCAGAAGATCGCCTTGAGACTGTTGGCCAGTGAAGACCGGATGAAGTGGTGCTCTTCACGGGGAAAGAACTCCAGGATGCGGGCGAACGTCTGCTGCACATCGGAAACGTGCAACGAGCCCAGCACGAGGTGTCCCGTTTCCGCAGCCTGGAGCGCCGCGCGCATGGTGTTCTTGTCTCGCAGCTCGCCGATCAGAATGCAGTCCGGATCCTGCCGCACGACAAAGCGCATCGCTTCCTCGTAGTTGGGCACGTCAATGCCGATTTCGCGCTGGGCGATGATGGACTTTCGCGGCGTGAAGGCATACTCGATCGGGTCTTCCACCGTAATCACGTGCATCGCCCGATGCTGATTGATGTACTCGAGCATGGCCGCAAGCGTGCTGCTCTTGCCCGAGCCGGTCACGCCGCTGACCAGGATCAGCCCCTCGAAGCACTTCGTGATCGTGTCGTAATAGACCTTGGGCAGGTGCAGGTCTTCAAACGAGGGAATGTTGCTCTGCACACGGCGCACCGCTGCATGCAGCTCGCCCATCGAGCGGTAGACATTGATCCGGAAACGATCCCCTGTCGGGCCGCGCGTGGAAAAGTCCAGGTCACCGGCGGCAAATTCCTCCCGACGGGATTCGGGTACCAGTTCGAGAAACATCTCCTCGACGAAGCGGGTATCCGGCAGCGGCGCCATGTCCACCTTGCGCAGGTGCCCGGCGATGCGGTAATAAGGCGCGTAGCGGACTTTGACGTGAAGATCGGAAGCACCGAGCTGGCCCATGCCGCCCAGCAGCTTCTCCATCGTCTCCTTCGGAGAGGTCGGTTGTTCGCTCAAGGAAGATACTCCACGTCGCCCTGCGGGAATGCAGTGCATTGGGCGATCACGTACTCGAGTGCCCCAATTCTATGCGGCGTTATTTGGGCGATCAAATTCGCCCATTGACCACGCCGCCCGCCCCCTCCTACAGTGCGGCCGCTGACCGCCGTTGCTTTGGACGGGCATTGCGACGTTGCGGTTCCTTCTCTTGATTCGGAAATTCTGATGCCCAGACGTGATCAACTCGAGAAAATGCTCCAGGCCGAACCGGGGGACGTCTTTCTGAACTTCGCCCTGGCCATGGAACTGCTCAAGAATGGGGAAACCGACACGGCCCTTCACCAGTTCGACCGCGTCATCGAGCTGGATCGAAACTACGTAGCCGCGTACTTCCAGAAAGCCCAGCTTCTGTCCGAATTGGGCCGAACGGCGGATGCCCGCGCGGTACTCGAATCCGGCTTGCATGCCGCCCGGAACGTCGGAGACTCGCACGCCGAAATGGAACTCGGTGATTTTCTCGCCCAGCTCGATGAATGATGGCCGGAGGACGGCTCAGCTCCGAATCAGCTCCGCCCCGACGGCAGCGCTTCCGGCCGGCGCCGCGGGAATCCACCGCGCCCGTCTGCCGCTACGTTCTTCGTAGGCTCCCAGCACCGACCTGGCGGCCTCCTTCGAATCCGCATCGTCTTTCATCAGAACGCATACCAGTCCGCCGCAGCCTTGCCCGCTGACCTTGGCCCCATGGACTACCTGACGCAAACGCGATTCGCGGAGCAGCCGCACCAAGAGGTCCGTCTCCACGGAACCCAGGGCGCATCGCTGGCCGTAGCTCCAGTGCGATGCCGCACATAGTTCCGCCAATTTCTTTGTCCAGAGGCCGCGATCGCCGTCACGTGGAGAACGCATACCCTCGGCAAACTCGACGGCGCGGGCATGCTCATAGATGTGGTGCTCGGTCCGCGAACGGACCTTGTACACCGTATTCTCCGCAATCACCGCGAGAACATCGTCAAGCGGGCCAAATTTGTCCAGATAATCTCGCCCACGAAGCTTCGTGGGAAGGCGGTCACGGAATCGCGCCACGTAATCGCCAACGCTGACCCGGCTCAGTGCCCCGTTACTCCCCAGGGGTTCACCATCTTCGTGCGTGACAATGCGATCGATCAGCACGCGCCCCATGACGCTGGCCGCCCGCACTTGCATGCAGCGCGCCGACCAGTCGCTGTCGAAGGCGCCGCCCTGAACTCCGACGACGGAAAGTCCGTCAGGAAGCGGAATGGTATCGACCGGCTTGCACGGCTCGCCGCGCAACGCCACGACCGACCCGCTCTTTCCGCACAGCACAGCGCCCGCCGACGAACTCCCGATGGGAAAGGCCAACCAGTCGGTAACGACCCGATGGCATGCCGCGGCGATTTCCTCGCGCGACCCCACGCCACCTTGGATGCGCGACATCGCCAAAATCGTGGCGCCGGCAACTGCGGCCAGCCGGCCTCCGCATGGCCCGCCTCGATCCGACTCCGCGGCCCCCAGGATCAGCCCGCCTGGAACCGGCGCGACAATCCCGCTGCGAACGCCTTCGACCACCGCGCCGATCATCGCCGTGAGCACCGCGTCGGCGTGCTCGCCGACCAGCGCCCGCCCCCGGACGGCATCCACGACCGCCCCGCCGGGAAACAACGACTCCATCCGCAGATCGATGCTCAAACGCTCGCCACCGTTCCGCGCCGCGGAACGCACCGTCAGCGTGCCGCCGTCATGACACTCCCCGGCCACGCAGGCATGGTCCGCCAGAGGAGTCAGCAGAACCAGTGAGCCTGCGAAATCGGCAGCGCCGCCAAAAATGTCGATAGTGACCGGGCAGCGCGCTACCGCGCAGTCAGACCTTCGAGGGAGCAGTGAAAGCGCTTCCGCGGCAAGCGGAGAGATGGGATGCTTGGGCGATCCTTCGCCGATCAGTGTCGCGGGCTCTTCCGGGGTCTGGCGACGTAGCTGGGTTGGCTGTTCGACCTTCATGCCCCACGTACCACCAGTTGAAGTTCAGCATACTTCGCGAAGAACCGACTCGTCGACGTAGATCGGAGCGTCCGTGCCCACGCCGACCGCAATGGCGTCGGACGGCCGAGAGTCGACCTCCAGCAGTTCACCATCACGGCGGATGACCAGCTTGGCATAAAACGTGGAGTCCCGCAACTCGTGAATGACGACATGCTCGAGTTGACAGTCCATTTCATCAACAAGGTTCTCGATCAGATCATGCGTCATGGGACGCGGGGGCACGGCACCACGACTGCGCCGGTCGATGGCGTAGGCCTCGTGAACCCCGATCAGGATGGGAAATGCGCGCTCCCCGTCCACCTCGCGGAGCACGATCATCGACATCTTTTCCTCTTCCGAGTCAACGATGACGATGCGCGCCAACTGCATTCGCACAAGCATAAGTTCACTCGCCGACAAGGCGAAAGCTATTCTCCCAGCCGCTCTTGTCAATCGCTGAATGCGTCGCTGCTGTCCAAAAGCGACTGAAAGCGCTCCAGTTCCTGAGGATCCATATGCACGCCGGATTCCACGGTCGGGAAAATTCCGTCACGAACCTCGCCCGCATACGACCGGAATGCGTCCACCAGAACCTGATGCAGCTGCGCATAAACCTTCACCGAACGCGGGGGGTGCCCCTCGCCGTAACCGAGCATATCGTGCAAGACCATCACCTGGGCGTCGCAGTACGGACCGGATGCAATCCCGACCACCGGTAGTACGGTTCCCTCGGAAATGATCTTCGCAAGTTCGACCGGCACCGCCTCAAGCAGTAGGGCGACTGCCCCGGCCGACTCCATCATCTTGGCGTCCTCAGCGATACGCGCCGCGTCCTCCGCCTCGCGCCCCTGAACGCGGTATCCGCCAAGCGATTGGATGGACTGCGGACGAAGTCCCAGATGGGCCATCACCGGAATCGACGCACCCGACAACGCTTCCACCGTCCGCAAGTGGCGACGATCGACCTCCAGTTTGACGCAGTCGCACCCCGCACGGGCCATGAATTTCCCCGCGTTGCGAACCGCATCTTCAATGCTCACCTGATAACTCAGGAAAGGCATGTCCCCGACAAGATAGGCAGACGGCGCGCCCCGGCGAACGGCCTCGGCAATCGTAACCATGTGGTCCAGCTCTGCCGGAAGCGTAGTCGGGTGGCCGAGGCACACCTCGGCGTACGTATCTCCGACCAGCAGCGACTCCACCCCGGCCTCTTCCATGAGCTTGGCCGTGGCGTGGTCGTAGCAGGTCAGCATCGCGAAGCGCCGACCCTCGCGCTTCCGCGCTCGCAACTGGCTGATCGTGATCCGCTGAAGCTTTGCCATCGACTTGAAGGATACGGACGCCCGATGGACCTGACAAGGATGCCCGCGAGCCGCCGAACCGAAAAACCGCCTCAGCCGCCTCCGAAACGGCGACTTCGCACCATTTCGGCGTATCGGATCGACAGAGCCGGCCGCGCGACTTACGATCGTACCATGCCCACGCCCACGAAGGAAAAGCAGGCTGACTCCAAATCGCGTGCCCTGATCCGCAGCGCGAACGTCCTCGCCAACCGCACCGCGGAGTCGTCCACGGGGGGTGTTCAGGAACCGGTTCTCGCCCGCGGCGCAGGCGCAACCGTCACCGATGTCGATGGTCGTGAATACGTCGACTTCGACGGCTGCGGCGGTGATCTGATCCTGGGGCACGCCGACGAGCGCCTCGTTGTCGCCGTGGATAAGGCCGTCGCCCGAGGCGTCCGCTTGCCTTCCATGACGGAAGCCCATATCCGGCTCGCGGAACTGATTGCCAGCCGATTCGCATCGATTGACACGCTGGCATTTTCAACGACCGCCCGTTCCGCCTGCCGGCACGCCGTCCAAGCCGTGAAGGCGTTCACCAAGCGTGACCGCGTCGTTGTGGTCGGCGGGTCGGCGCATTTCGAGAAGCTGAAACTTGGTGACACAGGCGTGGAACTTGCCCCGGCCGGCTTGGAAGCCGTAATCAACCGGCTCGCGAATACCGATGAATTCGCCGCCGTCTTCGTCGATCCGATCACCACGTCGAAAGGCCTGGCTTTCGTCGACGCGGCTTTCCTCGCTGAACTTCGCGCCGAATGCGATAAGACCGGGACGCTCGTCATCCTCGATGAAACGAAGACCGGCGTTCGGGCGGGCATTGGTGGTGCCTCCTCGCATCTCGGCTTTCGTCCCGATCTGACCGTCCTGGGCCCGTCGCTTGCCGGAGGGTTGCCCATGGGCGTCGTCGGCGGACGACGCGACATCGTACAATCGGTGCCCTTCGGCGAATGTCCCGAGAACGAATGGCCCAGCCTCCTGTCCTGTGCGGCCGCCGGCGTCGTACTCCAGGCTGTCGCCGAACCCGACTTCTTCAAGAACCTTGAACAAGTCAGTGCGTCATTGGAAACCGGACTCCGTCAGATTCTCGAGGATTCGAAGATCCCGCTTGTGGTCAGCCGGATCGACAGCCTCCTTCAGGTTCATTCCCCGGAAGGCTCCTCCGATGGCGAGACGCAAGCGGCATGGGTTCGGTTTCGAAGGGCCGCACTTGCCGCCGGCATGTTCTGGCCTTGCAGCCCCCGCAGTCCCGCGTCTGTTTCCTCGGCGCACGCCGGCGAACACATCGAACGCTCACTTGGCGCCTTGCGTCAAACCGTTTCGAATCCAGACGCGACCCCATGATGGCCTTGTGACGCGCTTGTGCGCCTGCGGTCCGGAAGTTCCGCCGGAAAATCGATGAATCCGGCGGCTATCGCCGACGAGGCCCGTGCCTCGTATCATGCCCTCCGGTCTCGCGCGGCCGCCCGCCGTCCCAACGGCTGAGGCGCACGCCGCCGCAAATTGGAGTTTGTACGGAACAAGAAGAGAAGAACTGATGCGCCGGACCTTTTCCATCATCGCGGCTTTCCTTGCGCTCATTGCCGCCTGGATCTCGTTTGAACTGCTCGTCAAACACGTCAGCGGGCACGAGGGAGCGCCCTGGTTCGCGGCACTTTGTACGGATCAGCCCAACAGCCGCATGAACTGCGACGCCGTGCTGCGCAGCCCGTACAGCGTGTTCCCGCCTCAGAGACCCGGTGAACCCGTCACCAATTCAATCCCGGTCGCGTTCCTTGGCCTGGCCTACTACTCCGTACTGGCTTGTTGGCTCATCGCCGTCGGGCCTGTCTCGCATCGACGATGGTATTACCACCTGTTGCCCGTGGGACTGGTATCGCTCGGGCTGCTCGGCTCGGCCTACTACATGTGGGTCATGTTCACGAAGCTGAACGAATGGTGTCCCTGGTGCGCCATTACGCACGGAATGAACCTGCTGATCGCCCTCGGGGTGTTTGCCGTCTGGCCCCGCCGGACCGCAGCGGGAGAGGACGGCGCATCGTCAGCGAAGCCGGATCGTCGTCCCGCAATGGCACCCTATCCAACCCACCAGTTGGCCCTGGTCACCGTAGCCCTGATGATCGCCGTATTCTATGCCCAGGTCTACATCTTCAAGAGCGCCGTCCGAGCCCAGTCGGCGACCGTTCACAAAATCAATTTCGATGGGTGCATGGCCGAGCTCAATCGCGTGATCGCCGACGGCAATGCGCTCGTGTTTCTTTGGATGCAATCCCCCAAGCAGGAACTCCCCATCCGCCCCGACGATGCGATTCGAATCCATGCCGAGCAAGTCGAGTATCTGGTCCCGGCGATGATCTTCAGCGATTTCCAATGTTCGAGCTGTCGCAGGGCCGGCAAGTTCCTCGATGAGCAGGTCCAACCGCTTTTCGGTGGCCACCTCGCCGTCGTTTACCGCCATTACCCGCTCGACAAGTCCTGCAACCCGTACGTCCAGAACAATATGCATCCGCACGCCTGCGAGGGCTCAAGGTGGGCCGAAGCGGCCCGCGTCGTGGTTGGCCTCCCCGCATTCTGGAAGGCCCACGACTACATCTACGAACATCAGGATGAACTCGCGGCGGGAACCATGACTGCCGAGCACGTTGCCAAGGCCGTTGGCGCGGATCCCGAGGCCTTTGTGGCCGCCGCCAACTCGGAGGAAGTCAAGCAGCGGATCCGTGCAGACATCGAATTGGGAGCTAGGCTCCAGCTCGGCGCAACGCCCACCGTCTATTTCCAAGGCCGGAGAATCGACAAGCTTGCCGTAAAAAGCCTCGGCTTCTGGGACAGACTCGCCGAGCAATACTGGATTCAGCGGGATGTGCCCCGCCCGGAGAGTGCGATGCTGAAAAAGGATGAAGCTACTGAAGGTAGCCCAGGTCCGTCAGGCGCTCCGTCACCTGGCGAAGCTCCTCCTCATTGAACACGGCTTTGGCCACGGGAACCCTCGCCGCGGACGACGCCGCCTCCTTCTCCACAACCGGGGCCTCGCTGAACAGTTCCGTCAGCACGCGACCCTGCATATCACTCGGAACGCGCTGCCCGAGCATCGTGAGAATCGTCGGCGCGCAATCCGCAAGATGGGCACGAACGCCCTTCGCATGACGGACGCCCGGTCCGCCGGCGATAAGAACACCTTCCGACCGATGCGTACCCTCCAGCTTTCGATACGGTAGCCACCGGACCGGCGCCCGACCTCGAATCTTCCGCACCACGGCCAGCGACTCGTGCGGCGTCAACATCAAATCCGGCATCCACGGCTGCTCCTCCCGGCTGCAACCGTAGAGATCCTCGGGCTTGTGCACGGCGCGGAACAGCTTGATGCGGCGCCCTTGCGGATCGACCGCTTCGCAATCACGGCCCAGGAACCGTTCACACAACTCTTCACGCAGCGATTCGTACTCCGAAGGTGGAACGACCCCCGTCGGCTGTCGACCCTCCAGATTGATGTACAAGAAACCGGCCATGCCCGCGTGCATCACGCATGCTTGAGTCTGCGTGAAGTCCACCGCCAGGTCCCTCGCCAGATCGTCATGCGCTTCGAATTTCCGGCGTCGCCGCAGCAGCCGATCCGCCAGCGAACGCACGCGCGTCACTTCCTGCGCCCCTCCGCCGCGCAATCGCAGATAGCCCCATCGTTCCAGAAGCAGGTTGGGCTGGACCTTTCCCTCCAGGCTCCCGTGACCATGATCGGAGACGATCATCACGGCCGCATCGTGCTCCGCGGCGTAGTCGAGCAACCGCCCCACCGCCTCGTCCATCCGTCCGAAGCAGGCCTTCACCGCGTCGCGCCGTTGCGGCTTCCCATCCGCCCAGCGCGGATCGATGTACTTCCACGTCTTGTGCTGAAGGTTGTCCACCAGCTTGAGCACCACCATCAACACGTCCCAGCCAAATCGGTCCCCCAGGTAGAAGGACATCTCCGCCCCTTGATCGAAGCTCCGGCTGATGTAATCCAGGTTGGTCCTGAACTGATCGTCGCCGCCCAGCGTGCTCCGCCGCCACTTGGCTCGAAGCGTGGGATCAGGCCAACGGGAGAGAATGTCCTCGCGAATCTCGGCCGGGTAGGCAAACGGACTGTCCGGACCGGGCGTCTCGAATCCGCTCACCACGAAGCCGTTCACCGGCATCGGCGGGTACGTCATCGGAACGTTCACGCTTCCGACACGGAATCCTGCCTCGCTGAGAATCGCCCAAAGGTGCCGGACATGCCCCAGCGAAATCGTGCTGTTGAAGATCAGACGGTGAGTCGGCGGATCGTAACGCTCGAAGTCGAGAATGCCGTGCAACCCCGGCTGCTTCCCGGTCAGAAACGTCGTCCACGCGGCCGGCGTAATCGGCGGCGTCGTGGACTCCAGAATCCCCGATGCTCCCGTCCGGACCAACTCCGCCAGACGAGGCAAGCGCCCCTCCTCGATCAACGGGCCCAGCACGTCGAACGTCGCCCCGTCCAGCCCGATGATCATCACCTTCGGCGCCGTACCGGGCAGCGGACGATTCGGCGAGGTCGGGTACTTCGACGTTGAATCCGGCGGGCTGTTCGATTCGGCAGGCATCCGCCCAAGGCTATCGACGCGCGCCCTCCCTTGCAACGAAGCTCGCATGACGCCGATCGTCCCCTCCGCTAGAATCGCCTCCCCGACTTCGTCAGGACCGGAGTCACGCAATCACGGAAAACGTTCAGGAGGCCGCCGCCATGAAGATCCATCGTCGCCCCACCGCCTACCTCGTCGGCCGACCCTCCCTGAACGACACGGAACTCAAGAGCTTCCTCGATGCTCACGAGGTCTCCGACTGGTCCACGGACACCGATCGCGCCGGACAACTCCTGCCCGAAGTCGCCGGCCGACTCTGCTACATGAGCTTCGCCAAGCCTCGCCCCGGCGGGAACTCGGCCTACCTCGACCACATCCGCGAGGTCCGCCACGGCAGCGTGCTCGAGCACAGCAACTGGAGCTTCATCTTCACCGGTGTTTCGAGATCGCTCACCCACGAACTTGTCCGCCACCGGGCCGGTTTCGCCTACTCCCAATTGTCCCAGCGCTACGTCGACGAATCCGTCGCCGAGTTCGTCGAGCCCGCCTGCATCGCCGGAGACCCCGAGCTCCACCAGACCTGGCTTACCGCCGTCGAACGGGCCCAGGAAGCCTACGTCAAGCTGGTTAACGGCTTACACGAGAAGTTCTCGGACGTGGAAGACCGCACCCTCCGCCGCAAAATGGCCCGCCAGGCCGCAAGATCCGTGCTCCCCAACGCGACCGAGACCAAGATCTTCGTCACCGCCAACGCCCGCGCCTGGCGGCACTTCATCGAGCTGCGCTGCAACGAGCACGCCGAGACGGAAATCCGCACCCTCGCGGCCGAGGTCGTGCGCATCCTCCAGAAAGAAGCCCCGAACATCTTCGGTGATTACGAACTCGTTGACCTCCCCGACGGCACACAAGCCGCTCGGACCCCCAACGCCAAGGTCTGACGACCCCGCGATTCGTCGCGGCACGACGGTTGCAGGACGTTCCTCACCGTTTCGATGGATACCCGGGACGGACTTCGACAAACATCGCATTCCAGCCATTCTGTCGATAAGATGGGTGGATTCGCCGGTCCAACAGGAGATTGCCTATGCTGAGCGTTAAGCCCGACCACATGCCGGAAAAAGACAAGTCGTCAGCCCACTGGATCGGCCCCGCGCCCGCGATCGAATCCGCCCTGCCCGGACCGACCGCCGGTGAATTCGTCCGCCGGGACCAGACCGTGAGCTCCCCTTCCAACACACGGGACTATCCGCTCGTGGTCAAGCGCGCCTCAGGATCGGTCATCGAGGACACCGACGGCAACCGCTTCCTCGACTTCGCCGCGGGAATCGCCGTCTGCTCCACCGGCCACTGCCACCCCAAAGTCGTTGAGGCCATCGAGCGCCAGGCCCGCTCCCTCATCCATATCTGCGGCAGCGACTTCTACTACCCCGTCATGGTCGAGCTCATGGAGAAGCTCGCCGCCATCACCCCCGGCTCACACAAAAAGCGCGTGCTGCTCACCAACAGCGGAGCCGAGGCGGTCGAGGCAACCATCAAGCTCACCCGACACAATACACGCCGCAAGTACATCATCGCCTTCCACGGCGCGTTCCACGGCCGGACCATGGGCGCCCTGTCGCTCACCTGCTCCAAGGCCCGTCAGAAGGAGTTCTTCGGCCCCCTCGTCCCCATGACCGACCACGTCGCCTACGGCGATGTCGACGCCATCGAGAACGTCCTCTTCAAATACAAGATGAACCCCGAGGAAGTCGCCGCAATCTTCGTCGAAGCGCTTCAGGGCGAAGGCGGCTACCACGTCGCCCCGCCGGGATTCCTCGCCCGCCTCCGCGAGCTCTGCGACAAGCACGGCATACTTCTCGTCTGCGACGAGATTCAGTCCGGCGCCGGCCGGACCGGCAAGTGGTTCGCCTTTCAGCACTTCGACGTCGTCCCCGACGTCGTCCTTATGGCCAAGGGCATGGCCAGCGGAATGCCCATCGGTGCCGTCATCACCAGCGATAAGATCATGGCCTGGCCGCCCGGAGCCCAGGGCAGCACCTTCGGCGGAAACCCCGTCTGCTGCGCGGCCGCCGTCGCCACGCTGGAACTCATCGAGAAGGAGTTCATGGCCAACGCCGTCCAGCGCGGCCCGCAACTGATGAACGGCCTGAAAGCCATCGCCGAGAAACGCAAGTCCATTGCCAACGTGCGCGGACTGGGACTGATGATCGGTGTCGATGTGGTGAACACCCGCACCGGCAAGTTCGATCCCAAACTCCGCGCCAAGATTCTCCAAGGCGCATTCAACCGCGGCCTGGTCCTGCTCGGCTGCGGCGAGACGGCCATCCGCTTCGCCCCGCCACTGTGCATCAACGACGCCCAGATCGACGTAGGCCTGCGCATCCTCGACGAAACTCTGGCGGCGGAGGGGTAGAAGCAAGAGATGGACGAAGCCCAAAAGACAATCCCAATCTATTGACTTCTGGCATTGCGTTCAGTCCACTTCGACTGTTAAAATAGGGGAGTGTCCCTGTTCGACTGTCCGGGATCGCCACCCGGCTACCCAAGACCAGAGGATTCCCCATGCCCCCGTGCCCCCTATTCCATGTGGTCCCATGTGCCCTCAGTATCCTAACCTTCGCCCTTCCCGCCCTGGCAGCCGACACGCGGACGTTTGACCCTATCGATCCGTTCATCGTCGAGCAACTCCGTTCCTCGATCACCGGTCGAACCATCATCGTCGACTGGAACGGAACCTGGGATTTTGCCACCATACAGGAAGCGCTCGACGCCGCAGTGGATGGTGACACGATCATCGTGCTCCCGTCGACCGGCTCTCCGGCAGGTGCGTACGTCGAGAATATCCTCTTTCCCGCGAAGTCCATTACTCTGCGCAGTATTAAGCCCGATGATCCGGTCATCGTCGCCGCGACGGTCATCGATGGCAATCAAGCGGGCACCGTCGTCACCTTCGACGATTTGACACCAGAAGACGCTACATTCGAGGGCTTCACTGTTCGCAACGGTGGCGCGCTGGTCGGCGGCGGGATGTATCTCAACAATGCCTTCCTCAGGATTACGAAGTGCACAATCTCGGACAACTTTGCGTACGTTCTCGGCGGTGGCATCTATATCACTGACGGCGCGCCTGTCCTCGAAAGCGTCGAAGTCCTGCGTAACTCGAGTGACCGCGGCGGTGGAATCATGGTCTTTTCCGCCGACCTTGTCGCTTCGGATATCACGCTTGCGTACAACCACGCTGGCGGCGGTGGCGGTCTCTACCTTTCCGACTGCGATACCACGTTGTCCAACTTCATGATTACGAGGAATACTGCATCCAACGATGGGGCCGGGTTGTACGTTTATGACTGTAATCCCACGCTATTGGGCTTTACGACCCGGCACAACTATGCCCGGTACGATGGTGGCGGAATATTCTTAGACAGTGCGTCTCCCCAGCTCGCCAACAGCGTCATACTGGAGAACTCCGCTGGCATGAACGGCGGCGGAATGTATTTGGATGGCTCATCCCCGACACTTGCAAACAACACGATTGCGAGCAACACGGCGCAGGTTGGTGCTGGCATCTACCTCGCGGACCGGTCCTCTCCAACGGTTACAAATACGATCGTTGCCCACAACTTGACGGGCATCTACATGGACCCCGACAGGCCCGGATCGCCGGTTTTTCGTTCCAACTGCTTCTTTGGCGAGGCCTCCTTCTCCGGCGCGATCCCTGACCCCACGGGAATGGACGACAACATCTCAGTTGATCCCAAGTTCGGCGACCTTGGTTGCGGAAACGTGCATCTCCAGTTTGATTCGCCCTGCAAACACGCCGGCGACAACGCGTTCGCGATCGGCGACCACGACATCGACGGACAACCTCGCGTTCTTCCGGAAGGTGGAAAGGTGGATATTGGCGCCGACGAATGGGACCGCGAAGTCTGGCCGGCCGGCCCGACCCTGGTCGTGCGCGTCAGCCCTGACGGCGACGATGCATACGACGGCTCCTCGTGGAGTGCCGCCAAGCGCACTGTACAAGCCGGCATTGACGCAGCCGCCGCAACCTGCGGCGAAGTCTGGGTGCAGGGCGGCACTTATCATGAGCGCGTTAATCTTCCGCCTTATGTGTATCTCTATGGCGGCTTTAACGGCTCGGAAACAGCACGCACCGAGCGTGACTGGAAGGCCAATATCACGACCCTCGATGGCGACGACCTTGGTTCGGTGGTCGTTGCCGAAATTGGCCATCACACAAGCCGGATCGATGGCTTCACGCTGACGCATGGCCATGCGACTTGGGGAGGCGGCATGCGGATTTGGTCGGCCTCTCCGGCCGTAGCGAACATGACGGTCACTTCCAATCACGCCGAGAGCGCTGGCGGAATTTCTCTGTACAGATCCTACTCAGACGTCGTGAACAGCATCTTCTCCAACAATTCTGCTGATAACTGCGCTGGTGTTTCGGTCTCGCAATCGCCTATCGGCTTCGTTTCTTGCACTATCTCGGGTAACACCGCTGGTCAATTGGGCGGTGGCATTTGTTTGGGGGGGCCTGCTGTGCGACTAAAAAACTGCAGCATTCGCGACAATACGGCTGATAAAGGGGGTGGGATCTACGTTACATCCTCAACGCCTCAGATTGTAAGCACAATCATTCACGGCAACACTGCGGAAACGAACGGCGGCGGCGTGTACGTTTCCGCAGCCTCTCCAGGAATTTCGAACAGCACGATTAGCAGCAATCGTGCCAAGATCGAAGGCGGGGGTCTCTACTTCGACCTCGCTGACGCAGAGATGGCCAACTGCACCGTCGTGGCCAATAACTCGTACCTGCTGCGGGGTGGAGCCATCTCCTTTCACAATTCGTCACCGACAATCGCGAATTCCGTGTTTGCATTCAACTACTCGGGAATCTACCGACAGGTTCCTGATTCTGCGCCTCTTTTCCGAAATAACTCCATTGGTCGCAATATGTGGTATGATTACTCTGGGCTCTCCGACCAGACCGGAATCGACGGAAACATCTCGGCGGAAACACTCTTCTTGAAGCCACCGGGCGTGGGTCACGATGGTTTATGGGGAACAAGCGACGACGACCTCGGCGACTTGCGCCTGATTCCCGGTTCGCCCTGCATCGATGCCGGAGACAACTCCGCCGTACCGGCCGATGTTGCTGATCTCGATGGCGATGGCGACACAACTGAACCTCTCCCGCTGGACCTCGCCGGGATGCCACGCTTCACTGACGACCTCATCACACCCGACACCGGTGGTTCTCCCCCGCCTGTCGTCGATATGGGTGCCTACGAAACGCCATCCCGCGGAGACTGCGACGGCAGCGCCTCAATTAACCTGAGCGACTTCGCCCTCGTAGCCAATTGCCTGGCCGGACCAGGCATGACGAAAGGTGCGACTTGCACGTGCTCAGACGTCGATCTCGACGGCGACACCGATTTACTTGATTTCAGTTTTCTGCAACTTGCAATTCCTTGATAATTCATCGCGCGAAAGCGTTGACGTCCGAGTGTCCGCAAGTGGCTCCCGCCAAACCCTATATCTGTCAGCTCGACCACGCCCTTCCTGCAGGCGCCCCACCTTGATACAACCAGGCTCCGCTTGGCCTCCCAATCGAAAAAGCAACACGGATAAAGCGTCACTATTGCTTACATTTTAAGTTGAACGTTCAACTTAGGAATGCGCCACATAACGGGGCGCTCACTTTTTTCGCACTCCCGACTGAGCGCCCTTGCGCGTTATTACTTGTGGAGGAGACGCACGTCCACCGCCCGTTCGCCGGCTGCGGGCGCGATCGATCCCGAAGGAGCGACGATCCCGTCCACTTCGAATCAACCAAGCGAAAGGAGCTTCATGTCCCCCGCAAGAGCAATGCCTCTCACCCCGGGCCGATGCACCTGACTTGCCCCTGTCCCCTGCTCCCTCGAAGATAGCCTCCGTTCGAGCCGGGCGGGCATTTGGCCGATCAATACGTTTTGCCGATTCTTCGCTTAGGGACCGGAGAACTAAGCCAATGAAGCTTTCCGCACGTACGTTGAACCTGGAGGAATCCGCCACGCTGGCGGTCTCGGCCAAGGCCTCGCGGATGAAGGCCGAGGGCATCGATGTCATTACCTTCGGCGCCGGCGAGCCGGAATTCCACACCCCGGACCACATCAAGCAGGCCGCTATCGCCGCCCTGCTGGAAGGCGCCACGGGCTACTCCAAGCCCGCATCCGGGCTGAAGTTCGCCAAGGAGGCCGTCTGTACCAAGCTCGCTCGCGACGCCGGGCTGAACTACACCCCGGAGCAGGTCATCATCACCCCCGGCGGGAAAATGGCTGTCTTCCAGGCCATCCACGCCGTCATCGATCCCGGCGACGAGGTCGTCATCCCCGTCCCCTACTGGGTCAGCTATCCGGAGATGGTCCGACTCGCGGGCGGCGTTCCGGTTTTCGTCACCGGCCGGCGCGAAAACGACTACAAACTCACGCCGGACGAGCTGGCCGCCGTCCTCACGCCGCGAACCCGCATGGTCATCATGAACTCCCCGTGCAACCCCAGCGGCGTGACCTACAACCCCGACGAAACCCGGGCACTGGCCAACGTGCTCGCCGAACGCGACCTCCTCGTGCTCTCCGACGAGATCTACGACCAGCTCCTTTACCACGGCCAACAGGCGTTGAGCTTCGCGGCCGTGAGCGAACCCGCGTTCGCCCGGACGATCACGGTGAACGCTCCGTCCAAGACCTATGCCATGACCGGCTGGCGGCTCGGGTACGCCGCCGGGCCGGCCGAGATCATCAAGGCGATGGACAAGCTCCAGTCGCAGACCACCAGCGGGGCCTGCACGTTCAACCAGTACGCCCTGGCCGAGGCCCTTGCCGGCGATCAGACCGTCGTGGAGGAAATGCGGCGGGAGTTCGAGGCGCGGGGCAACTACATGTATCCGCGCCTGGCGTCGATGCGCGGCGTCTGGTGCCCCAAGCCCACGGGTGCATTCTTCTGCTTTCCCAATGTTGGCGCGACATACGCGAATCTGGGGGTTTCGGGTTCCGTGGAATTCGCCGACCTGCTGCTGGAGCGCGCCCGCGTGGCCGTCGTGCCGGGGCTGGCATTCGGCATGGACGACCACATTCGCCTGTCTTTCGGGGCAACCTTGGCCCACATCGACGAAGGCCTCAACCGCCTCGAGCAGTTCCTGGCGTCCTGACGGCTCCCGGGAGCCCCTGTCGGCAACTCCGCCCTCCCGTCACCCGCGTGGCATGAGCCTTGCAGGCTTTCCGCTGATGGTCTCGCCCGCGTTCGGCCGCCCGCGCAGATGAGCGCCCATGGGCGCATCGGGCAAGTTTCCGCCGGCCGCGGGCCTGCGTTGTTTAACGGGCGCAACGTAACCTGAAGCAACCCCTGACGAGAACCACGATGAGTCTCAGCCAGATCGCACGTTCCATCGGGCAGTCGGCAACGCTCAAGCTCAACGAGACGGCCGCGCTGCTACGCGAAAAGGGCGAACCGGTCATTCACCTAGGCGGCGGCGAACCCAAGAGCAAACCGCCGATGGACGCGATCGTCGCGGCCGCGGCCCTGCTCGGCACAGGTGAAATCCGCTACACACCGGCCGACGGTATACCCGCGCTGAAAAAGGCGATCATCCGCAACACGGAAGAATGCTACGCCCGGAAGGTCGCGCCGGAGCATGTCATGGCTTCCGGCGGGGCGAAGCAGGCGATCATGGTCTGCCTTCAGGCCATTCTGAACCCGCAGGACGAAGTCGTCTTCCCCTGTCCCTACTGGGTGAGCTATCCGGAAATGGTGAAGCTTTGCGGCGCGGTCCCCGTTCCGGTCATTCCCGAAGACGGCAGCTTCTATCCCACGCTGCGCGACATCGAGCAGAAGGTCGGCAGCTACACGAAAGCCGTCATCATCAATAGCCCGAACAACCCGACGGGCGCGGCCTATTCCGAGTCGTTCATCAGCGACATCGTCCAGTTCTGCGAGAAGCGCGGGCTGTACCTCATCATGGACGACATCTACCAGCGCCTGCTCTTCGACGGGCGCAAGCCGCTCAACTGCTACAACTACGCCAAGGACCTGGGCGAGAGTTCCAAGCTCGTGGTCATCAACGGGGTATCCAAGCAGTACGCCATGACCGGTTTCCGCATCGGCTGGGCGGTCGCCAACAAGAAACTCATCGAGACGATGACCAACATCCAGGGCCACCAGACGTCAGGACCTTCGGTTCTGCTCCAGCACGCCGCGGCGGCGGCGCTCAACGGCGTACAGTCCAGCGTGGAAAGTCTCCGCCTGACGCTGGAGAACAACCGCAACGTCCTGGTGAGCCTGCTCAAGTCCTTTGAAGGCGTGCGCTGTCATACGCCTGACGGAACCTTCTATTGCTTCGCGGATTTCAGCTACTACGACAAGAACTCATCCAAGCTCGCCCAGATGCTCGTGGACAAGGTCCGCGTGCTTACCGTGCCGGGGATCGAATTCGGATTGGACGGCCACCTGCGGCTTTCCACCTGCGGGGCGATCAAGGACATCACCGAGGGCATCGAGCGGATGAAGTGGGCGCTGGATCCCAACGCGCCGAACGAGCTCTACATCGGTAACCGCAAGCTCGTACGCGACTGGATGTAGGGAGTGAATGTTGAATTGTGAATGCGGAATGCGGAATGAGAAAGCAGAACTGCTCAGTGGGTTACTGGGCGATTGCCATCGAAGTCGTTAACCTGAAATAATCGCAGAGTGCTCCCATGCCGAAATACCTCGAATTCGCTACGCCTGCGGCAAAGCAAGCCAGGGATCTGGCCAGTGACTTCGGCCTGAAGAACCACGGGCTCGCTCATCTGGACCAGGTGTTCTGGAACCTGCCCACGTCCTCCCTGGTGGAGGAGGCGGTGTTCCGTGGCGAGGGACATCTTACCCACGGCGGCGCCTTCGTGGTGCACACCGGCAAGCACACGGCACGCGCCGCGGCGGACAAGTACATTGTCCACGAGGCCTCGACGGAAGAAAAAATCTGGTGGGGTAACTACAACCGCCCCTTCAGCACGGACAAGTTCAACGCCCTCCTGCAACGCTTGCAGGCTTTTCTCCAGGGCGAGGAGCTGTTCGTTCAGGACTGCTACGTCGGGGCCGACCCCGAGTACCGCATGCCCATCCGCATCATCACGGACACGGCCTGGCAGAGCCACTTCGCCCGCAACATGTTCATCCCCCTCGACAGCATCGAGGCCTGCAAGAAGCACGTGCCCGAATTCACGGTCATCGCCGTCCCCAGCTTCAAGTGCGATCCCACGATCGACGGCACGCGCGGCGAGACCGGCATCGTACTTAACTTCGCCCAGCGCATGGCGCTGATCACCGACACCAGCTACGGCGGCGAGATCAAGAAGACCATTTTCACCGTGATGAACTTTCTGCTGCCGCTCAAGGGCGTCATGGCCATGCACTGCTCGGCCAACGTCGGCCGGGACGGCGACGTCGCCCTGTTCTTCGGCCTTTCCGGAACGGGCAAAACCACGCTCTCGGCCGACCCCCACCGCGCCCTCATCGGCGACGACGAGCACGGCTGGAGCGACAACGGTGTGTTCAACTTCGAGGGCGGCTGCTATGCGAAGGTGATCCGCCTCTCTCCACAACACGAGCCGCAGATCTACGCCACAACGCGCCGCTTCGGCACGATCCTGGAGAACGTGGCCTACGATCCGACCTCGCGCTGCATCGATCTGGACGAGGATCGCCTCACCGAGAACACGCGCTGTTCGTATCCCCTGGAGTTCATCGAGAACACCATTCCGGATCGCATGGCCCGCTCGCACCCGAAGAATGTGATCTTCCTGACCTGCGATGCTTCCGGCGTGCTGCCGCCCATTGCCCGGCTGAACCCACAGCAGGCCATGTACCACTTTATCAGCGGCTACACCTCGAAGATCGCGGGCACGGAGATCGGGCTGGGCACCGAGCCGCAGATCACCTTCAGCGCCTGCTTCGGTGCTCCGTTCATGGTCCACCACCCCTTTGAGTACGCTCGCCTGCTCCAGGAGAAGATGAGCCGCCACGGCGCGGCCTGCTGGCTGGTCAACACCGGCTGGTCCGGCGGCCCCTTCGGCGTGGGCAAGCGCATGAGCATTCACCACACCCGCGCCCTGCTCAACGCCGCCCTGGACGGCAAGCTCAAGGAGGCCGAGTTCCGCAAGGACAAACTCTTCGGCTTCGAAGTTCCCAAGAGCTGCCCGGAAGTCCCGGCCGACGTGCTCGACCCCTCCAATACCTGGGGCAACAAGGACGAGTACTGGAAGAAGTACGACGCCCTGGCCGCCCGCTACCTGGAGAACTTCAAGCTCTTCTCCGACGGTTGCGCGGAAGACGTCCGCAAGGCGGGGCCGAAGAGGTTGTAATTTGCGAGGCACCGTGGGCCTGGTGACGATGCTGGTAAGAGAGCTTTGCCGAAATCGACTCGCCATAGAATGCAGACTGCTTCGCCTTGCTGTATCGACGGAAAGGGCCATGGTTGCAGGTCGAATCCGCTGAAATTCCCGGTGAAGGAGCGGGCAATGACACCAACCAACGGGATACTTCGCTTCATCGCGGTCACATTTGTGGTTGTTGGAGGTTGGCATGAGGCAAGCGCTGGCAAAGTCTATTGGAGCAACGGTCACGCCGTCCGCCGGGCCGATTTCGATGGATCGAATATCGAAGACGTGATCGCATCCATCGATACGGGCTCCGGAGTTGCTGTTGATGTTGATGGTGGCTACGTTTACTGGACGGATGGAGGTGACATTAAGCGAGCTTACCTTGATGGGAGTACCGCGGAAACTCTCGTAAGCGGCCTGCCTGGCAATCTCCATGACATCGCACTTGACCTCATCGGCGGGAAGATGTACTGGTCTGACGGCGGTGGTGACATACAACGGGCTAATCTCGATGGGTCTCAAGTAGAGCTTGTCCTCGACTTCGTTGAGGGTTCGGGCCCCGGGTGGATTGACCTCGATGTCTGCGCAGGGCAATTGTATTTCACGCACGCCGGCGAGGTTAGGCGCGTCAACTTCGACGGTATGGGAATCGCGTTGCTGGTAACAGGCCTTGTCGCAGAGCGCGACGTGGCTCTGGATATTCACCGCGGAAAGCTGTATTGGACTGATCAGGGTGTTGGCACTACGCAGCAGGGGAAACTCCAGCGGGCTGACTTTGATGGTTCGAATGTTGAGGATCTGATTCGTCCCGGTACCGGGTTCACGAATCCATACGCCCTTGCGATCGACTCAACCCGTGGTGTCTTGTACTTCTCTGACGCACTCCAATACGGTCTCCACAAGGCGCCGCTTGAAATACCAGAGGGACAAACACCGGACAACCGCACGGACATCGAGACACTCGTGACAGGCGAATTTGTGGCCACGATCAAGGTAGACGATGCGGTTGTTCGATCTTGTGGGGACGTTCCAGCCAACTCTGAATGGGGGCTCGCCGCCATGGCCCTACTCATCGTCGGAGCCGGCATTGCGGTATACAGACTCCACCGGTCAGCTCCAGCTTAGTGCCGGGTGCTATGCCCACGGTTCGCAACGAAGCGTGGGCATACTCGGGCCAGGTTCCGCGGTGCGGACCATCTCCTGAGCCGCCGATTCCAGTCCGCGCGGCTGCAGCAGATCAGTGCGGCTTGGCGATTCCCTGCGAAGTCATGACCGTGGCGGCGGGTTGAGGATTGCTGCCGGACTTCTGCACGAGGTTCTCCGCAATGCTACGTGTCAGGGCCCGCAGGTCCACGCCGAGCACCGACTCGAGCGTTGCCAGTGATTCCGCGAGCATTTTTGCCGGCTTTCAGAGCCACGACAATAACGTATGAATTGAAGCCGCCCTTGCCGCGCCTTTCATTGCTTTGTGTTCGATTTCGGGTCGGTTAAGATGGAAAACCCAGCCCGGGTAGCCGCCGGGAAGTGACTGGGAGGCGATGGTGCAGAGACACACACAACTTTTGTTTGCGGCGATCGGGCTGGTTGTCATCGCAGCGGCGATCATCGCCCCCGCGCCCGATTTCCTTGTTCCGGACACCACCTCTCCGAACCGCGCTTCCGTTCAACCGGCGCCGGCCCCCGACCCGGTTCGAGGCCCGTCCGTCGGCAAGCCTGAACGCGCCACTCATCCAGATGAGGCCATGCGTTGGCGCCGCCTGCGCTGGAGGGACGAGAATGGGGAGATTGCCAAGGACGCGTTGCGTATTGCCCTTGCGCAGCGAGAGGCCAACGCGGATTTCTGGCTGGCGCAACCCGACAAGACGCTGGCCGGCATCGATCCCGACAAGTGGATGGAGCGCGGCCCCAACAACGTCGGCGGGCGGACACGTTCGCTTGTTATTCATCCCCTTGATCCAAACACGCTCTGGGCCGGGGCGGTCAGCGGGGGCATCTGGCAGAGTGTTGACCGCGGAGCGACCTGGGCTCCGGTGAATGACTGGCTCCCGAATCTGGCCATCTGCTCGATGGCCATCAGCCCGCTGGATCCGGACTTGCTCTACGCCGGAACCGGTGAGGGGTTCTTTAACGGGGACGCATTGGGCGGTGCCGGCGTGTACCGATCAACGGACGGCGGGGTCAATTGGTTTCCATTGCTCAGCACGGCCAATTGGGAAAACGTCAACCGGATCGCGGTTTCTCCGGATGTCCCCGACACGTTGCTCGCGGCCACACTCTACGGCGGCATTCGACGAAGTACCGATCGCGGCCGGACGTGGACGAATCCGCTTCCGGCCCAGGGTTCGTACTACGTGGCCTACGACCCCACCAACGGGAACAACGCGGTGGGCCATATCCTCGACTACGACTGGGATGTGGGAGACTAGTTTCACCGCGCGGTCTATTCGACCGACGGAGGGCTCTCATGGAACACGTGCGCCGGCGGACTCAGCCGCGTATACGGATTCTACTCTCGCATTGAGCTCGCCTATGCGCCGAGCCAGCCGGATATCGTCTACGCGTCCGCCGCGGCAGACGGTGGTAAGATCTGGCGATCGATCGATGGCGGACAGAGCTACGAACTTCGCACCGTTGCGTCGCAGAGCAGCGGCGTGAGCTGGTATGCCAACCCGTTGTGGGTCGATCCTACGAATCCCGATTTCCTGGTGACCGGCGGATACAACTTCTACAAGAGCACGGACGGCGGCGCGCACCTGACGCAGATCAGCGCCGGGTACATCATGAGCCAGCAGCCGCACGTGGACAATCACGTCATCACGGGCGACCCGGGGTTCGACGGCATCAACAACAAGGCGGTGTACGTCGGCACGGATGGAGGCGTCTGGCGTACGGAAGACATCTACACCGCCTCGACCACGTCCGGCTGGGCGAAGCTCGACGCATCCTACCGCACGGTGCAGTTCTACGCCGCCGCCGGCGACGGACCAAGCGGGCGAATCCTGGGCGGAACCCAGGACAACGGAACATTGCGGCTTGCCGCCGGCAACGACCAAGCCCATTTGACATTCGGGGGAGACGGCGGGTTCTGCGCCATCGACGCAACGAACGCGAATTACTGCTACGGCGAATATGTCAATTTGAGAATCCACCGTTCGACCGACGGCGGGCTCTCGGCACAGTACATTTACAGTGGCATCGCCGACGCCGGTGCCAGCGCGAACTTCGTCGCCCCCTTTGTCCTCGACCCCAACAACGCGAACACGATGCTGGCCGGCGGCGCAAGCCTCTGGAGGAGCAATAACGTCAAGGCATCCACGCCCGCGTGGCAGTCCATTCGCGGGCCCGGTTCGGACTACATCAGCGCCATCGCCGTGGCACCGGGATCCTCGAACGTCATCTGGATCGGCCAGAACAACGGCGAGGTCCATCGAACGGCGAACGGAACGGCCGGCACCCCAACATGGTCGGCCGTCGATAACAACGGCAGTGCCAACCCCCTGCCCAATCGGTACGTCGAGCGGATCCTGATCGACCCGGATGATCCCGACGTGGTCTACGTCAGCTTCGGAGGGTTTTCCGAAGACAACCTCTGGAAAACGGAAGACCACGGCGTCACGTGGGCGGACATCACGGGAGACGGTCCGACGGGACTGCCCGACGCGCCGATCAATGGACTCGCCCGCCATCCCAACCGATCGGATTGGCTGTATGCGGGTACGGAAGTGGGCGTCTTTGCCTCGGCCGACGGCGGGGCAACCTGGTCCACCCAGAACGAAGGTCCGGCCAACGCCAGCGTCGATGACCTGCTGTTCATGCATCACTCGCATACGCTGCTTGCGGTAACGCACGGACGCGGAATTTTCACGGTCGACATTCCCGCGGACATCCCGTTCAACTTTGATGGAGACGGTGTCGTCGACGAGGAGGACTTTGTCGCTTTCGGAGACTGCTTCACCGGACCGGAGGGAGACCCGCTCCCACCGGAATGTACGCCGGGCGACGTTGATGGGGATGGAGACATCGACTGCGATGATTGGAGCCGCTTCGTCGACATGTGGGGCGGCGCAGGCGATCCGCCGTCGTTCGTCCCCTGTTTGTTCGAAGTCCCGGCATTGGGCGATTGGGGCTTGGTTGCGTCGGTGCTGCTGCTGCTTACTGCTGCCAGCGTGCTCATCCGGAAGCATGCCAAGGCTTCTTCGGGATCGGCCTACGGGCGGCCGTGACAAACCGGGATTCGCTCCGTGAACTGGCAAGCCTTCTTTGAACTGCACCGCGATCTCCCCCGCGAGGGACCGGGCAGCGACTTGGCCACGCTCGAAGCGCTGAATCGTGCGCGGGCAGCGGCAGGCAGATCGCGGCTCGGAACCGAAAGCCGGGAACCCGCATTCGACTTGTGTGTGTTCGACGTCGGGTGCGGGCCGGGCAAGCAGACCCTTGTGCTCGCACGCGAACTGCGCCGCAAGATCGTCGCCGTCGACATTCACGAGCCCTTCCTCGGCCAGCTTCGCCGGGCTGCCTTCGACGCGGGTCTTGCCGACCTGGTGGAAACGCGCCTCGGAAGGATGGAGGAGCTCGACCAGCCGCCCGGGAGCATCGACCTGATCTGGTGCGAGGGAGCAATCTACAACGTCGGCTTTGGGGAAGGCCTGCGACTCTGGCGGCCGATGCTCCGGGACGGCGGCATCGTCGTTGCGAGCGAGGCCACGTGGCTCGTGGACGATCCTCCCTCGGCGTGTCGGACCTTCTGGAATGTGGAATATCCGCCCATGACCGGTATTGCCGGCAACGAAACTCGCGCCGTCGCGGCGGGATTCGACCTGATCGATCATTTTGTGCTGCCCCGCGCCGCCTGGTGGGACGAGTACCTGACACCGATCGAACGACGCATTGCCCGGTTTCGACCCAAGGCCGCACGCGACGCCGACCTCGCGCAAGTGCTCAAGGACCACGAGCGCGAGATCGACATCTGCCACCGCTTCGGTGACACGTTCGGCTATGTGTTTTATATCATGCGGAAGAACTGACGGGCCCCTTGGGTCGCGTGGGCCCGAAGCTGAACGCGGGCGCAGCGAACTAATGCGGCTTGGCGGCACCTTGTGTCGTCATAACCGTGGCGGCGGGTTGAGGCTTGCCGTCGGACTTCTGCACCAAGTTCTCCGCGACGTTGCGCGTCAGGGCCCGCAGGTCGACGCCGAGCACCGACTCGAGCGTCGCCAGTGATTCCGCGAGCATTCTTGCCCGGCCGAGGGCGGCGCCGCTGATCGCCCGCCCGTCGCCGCCGTCGATCACGGTGACGGCGCTGAGGTCGACGTTGGCGATGGTCTTGGTCAATTCCTGCACGACGCCCGGCATCATCTCGACAAGGAGCACCTTGAGAGCATCGGGGTGACGCTGAATGGCCGCGCCGATCTGCTCGATGGCCTGAGCGCGAGCCTTGCCCTCTTCGAGGATGGTCGAAGCGGCGCCCTCGGCCTGGGCCTTGGCCGTGTCGCGGTCGGCGTTGGCCTGTTTCACCTGCGTGGCCAACAGCCGGGCCTCTTCCGCTTGGGCGGCGGCCTCCTGAGCTTCGGCTTCCTTGATGGCCGCCTCGCGGGCGAGCTCGGCCTGGCGGATGCGCAGGGCGTTGTTGGCTTCGGCGATGGCCTTTTCCGCGCCGAGCCGGGCGGACTCGGCTTTCTGATGTCCCGCGGCTTCGGCCGAGCGAGCTTCGGCGTCGCGTTCCGCGCGCGCCTTGCGTGCCTGGGACTCAGCCTCGGCCTCTTTCACGTCGGCATCGGCCTTGCGCTGAGCCTCGAACTGGCGGGCGCTGGCGCGAACATCGGCCGAGGCCTTGCGAGCGATGGACTCCAGGTACTGATCGTCGTCGTGGACGTTCTGGATGTTCACGCTGTCGATGACCATGCCCAGCTTGCGGAAGTCGTCGTTGACCTCGTTCATCACCGTGGCCACGAACTTGTCGCGGTCTTCGACGATTTCCTCGGGCGTGATCTTGCCGATGACGGCCCGCAGGCCGCCTTCCAGCGTTTCGCGGGCGACACGCTCCATGACCTCCTGGTGTTGCCCCAGGAAGCGCTCGATCGCGTTTCCGCGAATCTCCGGCTCGGAAGAGACCTTGACGTTGGCAACGCCGGTTACGGTGATGGGGATCATCTTCCCGCCGCCGGACTGCGCCTTGACTTCCAGCGCCACCTGCATGTTCCGCAAGCTGACGCGATCGACTTTTTCGATAATGGGGATGACGATCGTTCGCCCGCCGATGAGCGTGCGGTAGCCGAGTTGGTCGGCCGAGCGCCGTCCGCTGATAACCAGCACCTCGCTGGGGTTCCCCACGACCGTGAACTTGGCCACCAGCGAGATGAACGCGACGACCACGACCAACAGGCCGAAACCAATGAGGATCGCAGCTCCCGCCGCATCGGATTGTGCCAATGTGACCCAGTTCATGTGTTCTGCTCCGTCGATTGACCGGTTACGAAAGCGAACTCTTCCCGCGTGGTGACGACGGCCACGCCGGCTTGAAATCCCACGACGATGACGCGATCCCCCGTGCGAAACCGGTCGTCCGGCCGGCGGGCGACGGCGGCGACGAATCGCTCTCCGCCGCGCAGCGCCACGGCTACTTCACCCCGCCGGCCGGGATCGATGGGTACGCTTACCCGGGCGGGTTGGTGGAGGAAATCACGACTGGTGATTTCGCTGCTGATACCCGAGCGCTTCAGGGCCCGCATGGCCTGGTGAACCCCCTGGCCGAGCAGGAGCCCGACCGCCGCGGCGACGACAAGCACGGTGAATGGCGGAACACTGGTCAGGTAGGTGAGCGTCGTTCCAATCAGGCCGAACACGGCGAGGGCATAGACCACGAACTGCACGGAAAACCAACTGGCCAGAGATAGTGCAGATGAAGACACGTGGTCGGCGACAGCGGCTTGGCCGTCGGCGCTGCCGAGGTCGGCGGCGTGACCGGCATCCAGGTCGCCATGTCCCCCGAAGTCGTGCCCCACGTCCATACCCGCATCGGGAGCAATGGCCACGTCGCCGCCCACGTCACCAGTAAGATCGGCGTTGGCGGCGTGCTCCGAACCTCCCCCTGCCAGGAGGGACACGAGGAGCAATCCTCCGCCGACGATCAGGCAGACGATGTAGACGGCCGGAAGGGCGGAGAGGCTCGCTTCGGCCGCGGCGAGAATCGTGACGATTGATGCGATCACCAACATGGGACGCCTCCCGTGGGCAACGACACGCCTTCGATCCTCAAGCCCCGACCACGTATAGCCTACCACCGGCGGCGGCAACCGCCACTAGAAAACGGGTGTCTTGTTTTGAATCGAGGGTTGAGTGAACGCCCCCTCAGCACTGGGGGAAGGCTGAAGCTCACCGGGCCGGTCGTTTTGCAGGTAAACAAACGGGGTAGAGCGTGCGGGTTGAGTTAAGGGTGTTGGGGGTGTTTGGGAGTACCGAATGGAAGGACGCCGAATGCGGTTTCGCGTCGGGCGCCAGGCAACGCCACTCGCCCATCGCGAAGTGGCAGAGCCGTGTACGTTACGAATTACCCGGGATCTCCGTCCACCTCAAGAATTCGCGCGCGGAGGCGCAGATGCATTTGCCCCACTGCCTCAAAGTAGCGCAGCGAACTCCTCCACGGTCAGTCCGGCCTGTCGAATGATCGCCCGCAACGTTCCCTTGGCCAATTCGCGGTGGTTCGGAATAGTCAGGCGCCGATGTGGCGGATCCTGATGGCGCAATATGACGTGCCCACCGGTTTGGTGGTCCATCACATAGCCGAGCTGCTGGAGCGCCCGGACCGCTTCCCGACCGGAGATGGTCGGCAGGCGGGTCAATCCGGCAGCTCCACCGTCTCTTCCCATATCGACGGCGGGATCGGCTCGCCGTGCTTGCGAAGGCTTTCAAGGTAGCCGTTCATCGCGTCCTTTATGTTGGCCAGGGCCTCATCGCGCGTTGCTCCCTGACTGACGCAACCCGGCAGAGTGGGGCATTCGGCAACGAACTGCCCGTCCTCGTCTTGTTCGATGATTACTCGGTATCGCAGCATGCGAGCCTCCCGGCCTACGGGCCGTACTGGTAATCGGACAGGAATTGCTTCATCGCTAATAACTCGACCGAGGGAAAAGCAAACCCCATTTCCCCTCGTACTGTTTGCTACCTATCCGATCCTCCAAGTATTGGAAGGACTGAACCAACGACCTGATTGCTTCAACAAAGGGACCAAATTGCCTGAGTGCAACCTTCTTGTTTCGAGCGTGTCGCAACTCGTCCCAGTCTCTTATCTTGCCGGATTTGATTGCTCGATGGACCACGTCCTGGGGAGCACAGTCTCCTTCCCAATGATATCGCTTGACGGCGACTTCAAGCTCGCTTTCGTCACGCTGCAGCTTGATCAGCGCATTCTCTGGCTCGCCGCAGCAATCGACTTCGGCCTTGCCGTGTGAATCTCCGAGGAGTTGCACGAAGGCCCTCGCGAGTTGGCCGATACGGTCACCCCCAAGGTCAGAACAGCGAATGTTGAGTCCGCGATCTTCAGTGTCCAGGTGAACCGTGGCCCATCCAGCGCGGGAAACATGAACCTGAATTCCGAAACGGATCATCCATGCCGACCTAACTGGTGCAGCCGGGCGGCCCGACTTCATCCACTCCGAATATCATGCGGCATCGAAGCAGGAACCGTCTCCGCGGGCGCCTGCTGAGCAACTATAACCTAGCCAAGCAACACGCGTCCACGTCGCGCGGGGTGACAAATCTGGCGGCGAAATCGAAGCTGCTATTGATTCTCCCCCCCCGCCGCGCTCTTCGCGCCCGCATCCCCCGACGCGGAGAACATCACTTCGCCCACCGGTGCCACCTGGAGGGAGTCGAGGAACTTGAGCAGATCGGCCTGGTCCTCGGGAGAAAGCGCCGCGTAGGCCTCGGCCGATGCTTGGCCCTCGCCCCCGTGGCGGAGAATGGAATCGTGGATCGTCGGCGAGCTGCCGTCATGCCACCAAGGGCCGGTATCGCGGACGCCCCAGAGCTCGGTCGTCATCATCAGCTCGCGCGGAATCGGCGGCAGCGTCTCGGCGATGTGCGCCGCAAAGGAATCCGGCTCGTAGTCCGGCATGCTGAGATCGACGGGCTGATCCAGCGGCTCGTGGGACTCCGGCCCGAGGTCGTGTCGTTTCAGGTCCCCCCACAGCCCGACCTCGACCGTCCCGTCGGCCTCGCGCTGCGGACGGCCCGCACCCAGTTGGGCGTTGTCGGTAATGTCAACCTCCAGCATCACGCCGGCCGAGCTCGTGGAGCGCCATGTCGGATCATCGAGCGTCAGAGACGGAACGTGGCAAGCCGTGCAGCCGATCGTGTCCATGAGTGCCCGGCCGCGGGCGATCGACGCATTGTCCTGGTCCACTTCCTGCGGGATCGGCAGGCAAATCTGGAACAGCGTCATGGCGGTCAGCTCGCCTTCGGTAAGCTCATTGACCACGCCGTCGCTGTCCTCGTCCCAGGCCTCGGGGTCGTTGGCGGCGTCCTTGAACAGCAGGAATTCAGTGGACTGAATGCCGTGGTGTCGATTGAGCGCGTTCCGCGTGAAGATGCGAATGGTGGCCTCCTGCCCCTTGGCGTGGAACGGCCGCAGGCGCAGGTCGGCGTCGATCCCCACGATTCCGCTCGTGTCCACGGTACCGTCAGCACGGGCCGTGATCGTGCCGTAGTTGATGCCCTTCGTGGTCAACGCGGCGGCTACGTCACTGCCGCTGTCCGCGGCTTCGGCCAGGGCGCCGTCGCGGATGGCCTGAAGCTCCTGGCTCATCTCCCGACCGAGGAGTTCGAGAAGGGACAGGCCGTGCTCAGTCGGCGTATTACGCTCGTTCGAGCCGCTGATCGTCGGGTTCACCGGATCATCCAGCGCTACGAGCACGTTGCCGGCGTTGTTGCCCCAGCCGAGGATCACGCCGTTGCCCAGCCCGTGGCAACTAATGCACGACGTGGAGTCCGGGCCGGGGAGCCGGTCGATGTTGGGGGCCGATCGCGTGCGGGCGTTGCCGAATCCGTCCTCGACCCGCCAGTTGCGGATGGAGAGATTGCGGCCGATAAACATCAGCTCCGGCAGCGTGTAGTCGCCCGCATCAATCTCGGCCTGCGTCACGCGCTTCCTCGCGGTGTCGTCGGCATTGCCTGTGGGCATCACGTTTGGACAGCCTGTCGCAAGCGCGAGCATCAGCGAACCGGCAGAAAAAGTGAAGTACCTGCGCATCATTTCAACCAACCTTTCGGCCGCAATTGGCGCAGCGCGCGACCGGCCTCGAGCTCGGCGCTGCCTGGAAAATAACCTGGAAGATCGGCCCGCATCCTGGCGAGGTGAATTCGCAGTCCTGTTATGCTGGGTCGTCCAGAAGGGGACCAGAATAGCAAGCTAGCGAAAAAACCACAAACTCGTACAGGGAGTCATCGTCAGCCAGCACCCTGCCACCTGAGATCGGTCAAGTCGCGGTCGCGCGGAATGATGTTGTCGGGCGGCCATCAGTCCGATAAACCTATTCGACAGGAATCCGGAATGAATCCATCTTGACTCCAAAAGGAGCCTTGCTAGACTCCAATTGGAGCCTTTCGACGGAGCGGCATGATGAGCACCGCCAAGGGGCCAAAGGACAAAGGGCGGGTGACGATCAAGATTCCCGCCGAGTTGTATGAGAACCTCTCTCGCATCATCGAGAACACCGGCTTCCGCAGCGTGACGGAGTTCGCCGTTCATGTCTTGCGGGACGTCGCCAGCGGGGGAAAGTTCGAACACAAATCGGGCGCGGCGCCTTCCCTTTCGGAATCGGAAATCGAGGCCGTGCGCCGGCGACTCCGGGCGTTGGGCTATATCGAGTAGACCACCGATAGTTCCCGCCCGAGGCGCATCGAGAGACGGAATCGACTCTCGCGGCACACCATTCAGGGGGGATCGTCATGGAAGCAACGTCCGTCGGAACATCCGGTGTCGGGTACTATGTCCGCCATAGCCGACGACTTCGCATGTGGGCGCTGGCGGTTCTTGGGGTTGTTGCGGCGTTCGTGATTCAGGCCGCAATTCCGGAGTGGACGCCGCTGCCGGCTGTCAGCGGCGAACTGGCCGCGCTCACGCTGATCATCGTGTTCCTGACCGCGCTGAGTTGTGAGTACATCGACTCCGCTCTGGGCATGGGTTATGGAACCACGCTCACGCCCCTGCTGCTGCTCGCGGGGTTCGAGCCGCTCCAGATCGTTCCCGCGATTCTCTTCAGCGAGTGCCTCACCGGGCTGGCGGCCGGGCTGCTTCACCATCGCGATGGCAACGTTGATTTCCTTCGTGATCGCCGCGCGATCCATACGGTCGTACTCCTGTCCATTTTGAGCGCGGCCGGCGCGATCGCCGCCGTCACTGTCGCGCTCAAGATTCCCAAGGTGTGGCTCAGCGGGATCATCGCCGTGATCATTCTCTCCGTGGGGGTGGTCATTCTGGCCACCGTTCGACGCCAGCTTCGCTATCGCCGCGGCCACATCATCGCGGTCGGAGCTATTGCGGCATTCAACAAGGGTCTCAGCGGTGGCGGCTACGGACCGCTGGTCACCGGGGGGCAGGTCGTCTCCGGTCTGCCGGCCAAGCACGCGGTGGCCATCACGTCGCTGGCGGAATCGCTGACGTGCTTCGTGGCCCTGGTAGCGTATTTCGTGGGACTGAAGGGCGGGCCGATCTACTGGCCGTTGGCTGTGCCGCTGACCCTGGGGGCACTGCTCAGCGTACCGCTGGCCACGGTCACGGTTCGGTTCCTGCCTGAATCCGTCATGCGTGGAAGTGTAGGTATCCTGACATGCATTCTCGGCATTGTTACGATGATCAAGGTCGTTTTCTGAGGGCGTCGGCCGCATAGGCCGAATACTGTATTCGCGGCAGTCCGAATCAGCGTCGTTTGTGCGGATGCGGGACGCCACGAGTAGAAAGGCGCGAGACTTATGAAGCGAGTGGAGTTGAACGTGAGGCGGAAAAGTGATGCGAAGATCGGGATGGCCGTGATCCAGGTGAGCCAGCGCCACTCCGCAATATTGGTCCTGGGTCTCCTCGTCATGTTCTCAAGCGGGTGCGCTTTGAAGGAAGTGCGGGGCCGCAGCTCCTTCGGGCCGGAATACCGCAACCATAGCCAGGCCCAAACCAACGACATCCGATTTGAAGCTAAGCAAGGCATCGAGTTTCGCTGGGACAAGGGCATCACGACGGGCGTTTCCTACCGGCGCCGGGATATCGACGACGGTAACGGAGATAACGAGAACCTCATCCTCTTCGAGATCGGTTATCCCATCTGGTCGGCGCCGAAGTCCGAGGACAAACTCGCCCAGCGGGTGGCCGAATTGGAGCGGCAACTGGCGGAAATGCGGTCGCGTTCAACTGAGCGGTCCGGTATTGCTGACCACTCAGACCAAGAACCATCTCCGCACGTTGTCCCGATGCGTTAGTGTCCTGCCTCCTCGTGCTCCTTCTTTGCCGCGTCGACGATCTGCTGCTGGACGTTGCCGGGCACGACTTCGTAGTGCGAGAAATCCATGGAATAACTGCCCTGGCCGCCGGTGATGCTGGACAGGCGCGAGTTGTAGTCGGCCACTTCCGACAGAGGAATCTGGGCCTTGATGACCGCCATGTTGCCCGGAAGCATCTCCTGTCCTTGAGGGCGGCCACGGCGCGAGGCAAGGTCGCCCTGAATGTCGCCCAGATTTTCCGCCGGGCACGTCACCTCGATGTGCACGATGGGCTCGAGCAGAACGGGCTTGGCCTTCATGAATCCTTCCTTGAAAGCCCCGCGACCGGCGATCTGGAAGGCAATGTCCTTGCTGTCGACGGGGTGCGTCTTGCCGTCGGTCAACTCCACCTTGACATCGACGATGGGATAGCCGGCGAGGACGCCCTCGGCCATGACCGCCCGGATGCCCTTGTCCACGCTGGGACGGAAGGACTGGTCGATCGCCCCGCCGAAGATCTTGTCGACGAACTCGTAACCCTCGCCGCGCTGGGCGGGAAGGACGTTGATGACGACCTTGCCGTATTGACCCGCGCCGCCGGTCTGCTTCTTGTGCGTGTATTCAATGTCTTTGGCCGTTCCCGTAATGGTCTCGCGGTAGGGAATGCGGGGCGGTTTGGTGTCCACGTGCAACTTGTACTGGCCGGCCATGCGGTTGAGCATGGTTCGCACGTGGAGGTCGCCCATGCCGTTGACCACGAGCTCGCCGCCGGTTCCCCGCTCGGAGGTGAAACAGGGATCCTCCTCCTCGAATCGCCGCAGGGCCACGCCGATCTTGTCCTCGTCACCTCGGCTCTTCGACTCGATGGCCAGGGAGAACATCGGCTTGGGGAACGCCGGCATATCGACCGTGCCCGTTTCCTTGGAGGTCAGCACATCGCCGATTCGGTAGTCGAGCTTTGCCAAGGCGACGACGTCGCCGGCCATACCGCTTTCCAGGTCCCTATGTTCCCCGCCGAAGAATCGCATGGTATGGCCCGGACGAGCCCCTTTCGTGGCGTCGGCCGTATGGATGCTCATGTCGCTGGTCAGCGTGCCCGAGAAGATTCGCACACCCAGGTACTTGATGTGGCTCTTGGGGTCGGTCGTGACCTTGAAGACCTGCCCGACGAACGGGCCGTCCGGAGCGGCCTTGAGCTCGATTTCCTCCTCCTCCGTCTTGAGGACGCGGTGCTTGCCGGTCACCGGGCTGGGGCAAAGCGCTACCATGGCGTCCAGGAATTCGGCGACACCGACGCCGTCCACCGCGTCGGTAAACAGGATGGGGCAAAGTGCTCCCTGGGCGACGGCCCGCGGAGCATGGGACCGGGCTTCTTCGTCAGCCAGTTCGCCGCCCAGGAATCGCTCCATGAGCTCGTCGTCCACGCCGACGATCGCATCGATCAAGGCTGAATGGGCGTCCGCAACGCTCGAGAAATCCGCGTCACCGGAATCGCCGGCGAGGCAGTCGGCAACCTGCTTTCCGCCGCCGGTCGGGAGGTTCACGGGCAGGCACTCGGCTCCGAACGACTCCTGGATAGCGGCCACCAGGGCAGGCAGGTCGACGTTTGCGGAGTTTATATGGTTAATGACGAACCAGATCGCCAAGCCGTACGACTTCGCCTTCTCGTACATCTTTCGCGTATTGACTTGAATCCCGGCCGAAGCAGAGATGACGATCACCGCGCACTCGGCCGCCGCCAGCGACGCAATCGCCGGCCCGCAGAACACGCTGATCCCGGGGGTATCGATCAGATTTACGTGGCAGTCCTTGTGATTCAGGAAGGCAACGGACGAGTCCAGCGAGCTCTTCTTCTCCCGGGATTCCTCGGTGAAATCGAGAATGGATGTCCCATCGGTCACGCTGCCCTGGCGCGTGGTCATTCCGGCCTTGAACAGGAGCGCTTCGGCGAGCGTGGTCTTACCAGCTCCGGTGTGTCCCACGAGAACGACATTTCGGTACTGATCGGGTTGGAAAACAGCCATCGGTGACTCCGCTCGAACGAATTTTGCACACCGCCGCATCGAACCCCGTACCCGCGACGGGACCGTCGATGCTGCGAAACGGGCATCCTAACCAGTGGGTCGCCCTTATGCCAAGCGCCGGCGTTGGGCAAGGGGCCCGCCGCACGGACGGCGAGAATTCTCGGGGGGGAATCACCCTGGACGCCCCCGACTTCCGCGCGGGGCGCGAGCCAACAACCGGAAGCAATCACTCGGACGGTGAACGTCCACTGGCGGCGCATGATCGGTGATGGTCCGATTCCCTCTCGCGCCTATTTGTGCAATCTTGTCCGCGTCAATTGCTCGGCATCCGCGTTCCTCGCCATACATGCGAATCAGCCGACTCCACTTGCCCGCGCCAGTCCTGGACCCTTGACACCCGCCCCGCACGCAACGCATGATTCGCCTGCATGAACGCCGATCTTCGCTCCGCAACCCCCCAGCCGAGTTCCGCCTGCGTCATACTTGTTTGTCTGGTCTGCGTCGTATCCATTGTTGGATGCCACGATGCCGTCACCCACTGGACCGACCGCTCGGTGTACAAGGCCATTCGCGACGGTCAACAGGCGGCCCTGGGCGAGACATCCAACGCCTACATCGGTGATCCGCATGAGCCGGTGCGGCCTTCCGGGGCCATGTACGATTTCGAGCCCCATCCGGTGACGCCGGAGATTCCCTCCGAGTTTCGCACGGGAGCCCCTTCCCAGCCCGAAGCGGCGGCACAGCCGACGGCGTCAAGCCCGGTCCCCGGGGAAGAGTCGCCGATTGCCTCGCCCCCCCCACCGGCATCGCCCGTATCGCCGGAAGACGCTTCGCCGCCCGTTCCCTCCGCGGACGACACGTCGCAAATACCAACGCCCGCTGCCGAGTCCGCTGAAGCCGCGCAGTTAAGCAACACGGCCGAGGAGAGTGCTCAGCCGGTTCTCACGCCGGACATTTACCCCCCGGATGTCCGCGAGCATGTCGAGGTGTTTACCTTGAGGGATGCGATCGCCGCCGGGATCGAGAGCGCCCGCACTCTTCAGGACGCCCGCGAGGATCTCTACCTTGCGGCCCTGGACCTGACCCTCGAACGACATCTCTGGACACCGCAGTTCGTGGCCAATTTCTCGGCGGATTACGCCAACGAGGGGGAGGCCGCGCTGTTTGCCCAGACGCTGAACGCGACGAGCGACGTGGGATTCTCTCAGCGCCTTCCTTACGGCGGGACGGTCACGGCCCGGGTCATCAGCAACCTGGTTCGCGATCTTCACGAACGGGTCACCACCGCGGAAACGGGCTCGGTGATTCTCGAAGCCGCGATCCCCCTGCTGCGGGGATCGGGTCGCGTGGCGTATGAGTCCCGCTACCAGGCGGAACGAAACCTCATCTACGCGGTACGCAACTACGAGCGTTTCCGGCGATCGTTCATCGTCGATGTCGCCGCCCGTTATTTCGACCTTCAACAGAACAAGGCGGCGATCAACAACACCTACAAGAGCTACGTGAGCCGCCTCAAAGACTGGCAGCGGGCCGAGTTCATCAACCGACTGGGGCAATCTCGTTCGGTCTTCGAGGCCCCCCGCGCCAAGTCCATTCTTCGGCAGGCGGAAGCCCAACTGGTCAGCGCCAAGGAGCGCTACGAATCGGCCCTGGACCAGTTCAAGATCTTTCTCGGCCTGCCCGTCTCCAAGCTGCTCAACGTGGTCAGCCAGGACGAGGATGAGCAGAGCCAGTCCCTCGACTTGATGCTCCCCGATGTGGAGCTCGACACGGCGGAGGAAGTGGCGATACGCCTGCGCTTGGATTTGCTCAATGAAGCTGACAGCGTCAATGACGTTCGTCGCGCCGTCGTCGTGGCCCGAAACCAGATTCTTCCCGATCTGGACGTGAGGGGTTCGGCCGATCTTGGCACACCACCCGACCGTTACAACGTCGTGGGATTCAACACCGACCAGACCCGCTGGGAAGCCGGTGTCGAACTGCGACTTGACGATCGCAAGACCGAGCGGAATTCGTACCGCGCCGCACTCATCAACCTGCGACGGAGTGAGCGGCGCTTCGACGAAGCTCGTGACAGGGTCCGTGCCGACGTGCGCAGCGCCGTCCGGCAAATCGGTCAACAGGCTGAGGTCCGCAATATTCAGGCGCTTAACGTCGAGGAGAACCAATACCGACTCGACGCCGCCCGTGCTCAATTCGAGCTGGGAAAGACCACCAACCAGGACGTCGTCGACGCCGAAAATGATCTGCTCACCGCTCGAAACAGCCTGGCCTCGGCCGTCGCCGCCTACCGGAACGCCATTCTGCTTTTCCGTCTTGATACGGGTACGTTACGGATCGCCGATGACGGCACGTTCTCTCCGGAGATGTTCGTGTTGCCGGCCGAACCGGCCGGTCCGTAGGGGATTTCCGCGCGACGACGCACTAACATTTTCCGTCGCGAAGCGACTTATTCGTGCCAGACCTCGCTTTCGCGGCGACGCCCCGTCGCGCCGCACGTACAAGTTCGTACGGCGGCCGCATTTGTAGCGGGCCGACGGTGGTATTATGTTGGGACTGTAGTAGCGCCGCGAAACTGCGCCGAGTGGTTTCGATGAATCACGACTCCTAGCCGGACAAACCGACCATGACCAGCTCACCATCGACCGCAGCGCCCGCCGGCAGCCGATCCGTTATCGCCGCTGAAAGCAGAAAGGCGAAGCGTCGAACCGCCCGCCCTGTCCTCATTGTCGCCCTTTCGATCCTCCTCGCCGGAATTCTGGGCGGCGCCGGGTGGGCGGCATGGTCCCTGCGCGAACAGCAGGCCACCATCGCCTCCGCTGACAAGTTCACCGTCATTCCACGGACATTTGACGTCGTCCTCAAAGAGAAGGGCGAGCTCAAGGCGGCCAAGTCCACCGACATCATCTGCGAGGTCGAGGGACGCACGACGATCATCAGCCTCATCGAGGAAGGCGCCTATGTCGAACCGGGTGACGTGCTCGTGCGGCTTGCCAGCGACGCCATCGAACAGCGCATCCAGGAGGAGGAATTAAAGGAAGCCAACGCCGTCACGGCTTACGAAGCGGCCAAGACCGAGCTCGACATTCAGCGCGACAAGAACGCCAGCGACATCCGCAAGGCGCTTCTGGATATTCAGCTCAAGGAGCTCGAGCTCGACAAGTATCTCAAAGGTGAGTGGGTGCAGCAGCGACGCGACGCCGACATCGCCATCGAACAGGCCGAGATCACGCTGAAGAACGCCGACGAGGACTATCAGGCCTCGCAGCAGTTGTACGATCGGGATTTCACCACGAAAACGGACTACCAGCAGGCCGAGTTCGCCTACAAGAAGGCCGGATGGGATCTTCAGAAAGCGCAGCTCGCCAAGACTGTTCTCACGGACTACACCCACGTCGCCCAGCTCACGAAGTTGCAGTCTGACCTGGAAGAGGCGCGCAAGGAACACGACCGCGTGGATAAGAACGCCAAGGCCGAGGAGACCAAGAAGCAGCGCGATATGGAGGGCAAGAAACGCGAACTCGAGCTCATCCAATCGCAGCTCGCCAAGCTTCGCACGCAGTTGTCCAAGACCACGATCGTCGCTCCCACGGCCGGGTTCGTCGTCTATGGATCGGGCGACAGCGGTTTCCGCTGGGGAAATAACGATCAGATTCGCGAGGGCGCCGAGGTCTACGAGCGGCAGGTGCTCATGCAGGTGCCGGACACCTCGCGCATGCTTGTTGTTGTTCGTGTGCACGAATCCAAGACGGACCGGCTCGCCCTTGGACAGCCGGCGCGCGTCACGGTGGAAGGTGTTCCCAACCGCGAGTTCACGGGAACCGTCACCAAGATTGGTGTCGTCGCCGCAACCCAATCCCGCTGGCTGAACCCCGACCTCAAGGAGTACGAAACGGAGATTTCCCTCGATCCGTCCGAGGTGCCGCTGAAGCCCGGCAACACGGCCCTGGCGACGATTCTTGTCGAGACGGTGACGGACAAGCTGGCCGTCCCCGTTCAGGCCATTTACAACCGAGGACGGCAGCGCTACGTGTTCAAACAGGACGGAGCCGACATCGAGCCGACGAGCATCACGCTCGGTGCAACGGGGACCGAGTTTGCGGAAGTCTCAGCCGGACTGCAACCGGGGGACCAGGTACTGCTCGCATTCGGCGACAACCTCAAGCGGATGATCCCTGAAACCGGACCCGAGAACGGCCGACCCGGCGGACCACCGGCGGGTGCCGGTGGGTCGCGCCGCGGACGACCGTCCGGCGCCCCGGCGCAGGCTCCTCGAGGAGGTGCCCAGGGGCGACCCACCCGTCCTGCCGGCGTCGCACCTGCGGAAAAGGCCACCCAGAAGCCCGAATCGGATTCCGAGAAGAACGCCGATGCCACCGCTCCGAAGGGCGACGACGACAAGGCGACCATTACGGTGAAACCGAAAGGGACGGAAGGCGAGGCCACCGCGCCCCAGCCCAACGCCACGCATTGAGACCGCATGATTGCTTCCGTCAGAAAGCTCACGAAGGTCTACGGCACACCCGGCGGCAAGGTCAGCGTCCATGCCCTGCGCGGCATCGACATCGATTTCGTGGAGGGCGAGTCGGTGGCCATCTGTGGACAGAGCGGCTCCGGCAAGAGCACGCTGCTGAATCTGCTCGGATGTCTCGACCGCCCCACTTCCGGCCAGTACTTTCTTGGCGACACCGACGTCTCGCAGCTTGACGATGACGAGCTCTCAGACATTCGTGGCCGGCATATCGGCTTCGTATTCCAGAACTTCAATCTCATTCCGCAGTTGACGGTCCTGGAGAATCTGGAAGTTCCGCTGTTTTACCAGGGTTCACCGCCGGCTGTACGTCGCCAGAAGGCAGAAGAGCTTATCGAGATGGTCGGACTCGGGGAGCGAGGCCACCATCGCCCGATGGAGCTGTCCGGAGGACAGCAGCAGCGTGCGGCCATCGCTCGGTCGCTCATCAACGATCCGCTGATCATTCTCGCCGATGAGCCGACCGGGAACCTCGATTCCCAGACGGGAGAGATGATCCTCTCCGTCTTCGACCGCCTCCATGCCGAGGGACGAACCGTCATCATGGTGACACACGAGCCGGATGTGGCCGCCCGTTGCGACCGAACCATCTGGTTCCGCGACGGCTCGGTTTTGAGCGACGAACGTCGATCCGGCCAACAAGCCCCGCAGGTTTCTGCCGCGACCGCCTGAGTCCAAAGCCTCCTTGCCCTCCCCAGGGACTGATAACCAAAAGCCGCCACCGCCGGCCCACCGACTGGGGCTCGCTCAGCCTTCGTGCGCGGCCGAAACTGCGCTTCTGCGCCCAATTTCGATCCAGTCGAGATGCCGGGAGCGGAAATATGGGAAAAATCATATTGACATAATGGGTAGACTGGAGAAAATGGATAACTAAGGACGATACGTGTCCTGCTGCCTGAATTCAGATGCTTTTCGGGCGGCGTGTCGTCGAGCACGTTGTCCAGCGGATGGGGAAGCGGTCACCCCAATCGTCGAAACTGGCTGATCCTGTTCAATTCGGAGGACGAGCGAATGCTCAAGGCAGAGATGTCGGTGGAAATGCTCTGGAAGAAGTACCTCAAGGATCGGGATGTCGAACTCCGCAATCAACTCGTCGTCTATTACAGCCACCTGGTTCATACGCATGCCGCCCGGCTGGCCCGCAAGCTTCCCGCACAAGTGTCCTACGACGAAATTTGCAGTGCCGCTTTCGACGGATTGATCGAGGCGGTCGAAGCCTACGATCCGGAGCGTAAGGCCAAGTTCGAGACATTCTGCCAGCAGCGTATATCCGGAGCCGTGATGGACTGGCTTCGCAGCCTGGACCCGCAAAGCCGGACCGTCCGCACGTTCGAAAAGCGACGCCTCATGGTCAAGGAAGCGCTTGGAACGGACCTGGATCACGCCCCGTCGCAGGCGGACCTCGCCGCCCGCATGCGGATGACCGTCGATCGATTCGATTATCTCTGCCGCCTGTCCCAACTGGGCAAGGAAGTTCATTTCAGCGCCATGGAACCCAGTGACGACCATCGTCACGAGGGAACCGGCCACTCCTGGGACACGCGCGATCCACGCAGCGAAGACCCGGCGTCGCCCGTCACCCGGGAGATCCTCGCCGACCATCTCACTCGCGGTCTGGCGCGGGAAGAACGGCTCGTGCTGATCCTCTACTACTTCGAAGACATGACCATGGCCGAGATCGGCGCGGTGCTGAACCTCTCGGAGTCCCGCGTCAGCCAGATCCACAAGGAGATCCTCACCAGGCTCCGCCACCGGTTCGGCGGATCCCTCTGCGAGGAGCTGGTCGCCTGATATTGCGAATCGGCCACGACCGAACCCGGGGCTGATTTCAGTACTGGAACATGCCGCCTTGCGAAGCAGGCGAAGCGCGGCGTACCATCGGCCGGATGAGAAATTCCGGGGCGCGCAATATCTGCCTCTGGGTAGCCTACGACGGAACTGATTTCCACGGCTGGCAGCATCAGGACGGGCAGCGCACCGTGCAGGCGGAACTGCAATCTGCCGCACAGTCGGTCGTCCGTCACCCGGTGACCCTGATCGGTAGCGGACGCACGGACGCTGGCGTTCACGCCCTCGGGCACGTCGATAGTTTTCTGACGACCAGCACGATCGATTGCGAGCGCCTCCGCCGGGCGATGCAGAGCCGACTACCCCCTGACGTTACCGTCCTGGACGCACTCGAGGTCTCCCCGGCATTTCACCCTGGATTCGCCGCGATTTCCAAACTCTACCGTTACCGGATTCTGCCCGCGGATCGAAAGCCCTCCGGCCGGGACAACCAACGGTTCGTGACCGTGATCTGGCACCCCGTGGACGTGGGACGCATGGCCGGCGCGGCCCGTCAGTTCGTGGGCACCCACGATTTCAGTGCCATGACCCCGCTCAGCACTGTTCGCCAGACGATGGTGCGCACGGTTTTTCGCTGCGAGATCGAGCAGCATCGTGACGAAATCCGGGTTAGTGTCGAAGGCGACGGATTCCTCTATAAGCAGGTCCGGACCATGGTCGGAACGCTGCTCGAGGTAGCGCGTGGCCGGTGGGACGCCGACGACGTATCGCAGATTCTCTCCAGCCGGGATCGGACGAAGGCGGGAGCAACGGCCCCGCCACAGGGACTGGGTTTGATGTGGGTCCGGTATCCGGCTGAAGTACTGCGTCCGGCGGGATTGGGTGGCGCGTCGGAGCCGGCCTCGGTTGAACTCCAATCCGGAACGCCGGGCGCCGCGGGCGCGGCAAATCCCCCCGAGAACAATCCGGTCGACGAATGAAGATCTGTCACATCATCACGCGAATGATCGTCGGCGGCGCCCAGGAGAACACCCTGCTGACCTGTCGTGGACTCCACGAGCGCGGCCACGAGGTCATTCTGTTATCGGGGCCGGAGACCGGACCGGAAGGATCGCTTTGGGAGCAAGCCCAAGCGGTGGGGTTCCGAACGGTGATTCTAGGCAGTCTTCGCCGCGCCGTTCGACCGCTCCGCGATTGGCGAGCACGAAGCGACATCCGGCGACTTCTAAAGGGCATCAACCCGGATGTCGTGCACACACACAGCAGCAAGGCCGGCATACTCGGTCGCGACGCGGCTCACGGCGCGGGCGTTCCGCTTGTCCTGCACACGATTCATGGAATGAGCTTCAATCGGACGCAATCGCCCCTGGTTCAGCGTTTCTACCGCATGCTGGAGAAACGTGCGGCGCGGAAAACCGACGTGTTTATCTGCGTGGCGGATGCCATGAGGCAACAGGCGGTGGCCGCCGGACTCGGCCCGGCCGAGAAGTTCATTACCGTGCGATCCGGAATCGAAACCGAACGATACATGCCGAGCGAAGAAACCCGGCGCCACGTTCGGGCTTCCTGGGGGCTCGTCGAAGAAGCCACTGTCATCGGCACCGTTGCCCGCCTGTTCGACAACAAGGGCTATGAGGAGTTGATCGAGGCGATGCCGAGCATTGTCGCCCGACATCCGGCGGCCCGATTCGTCTGGGTCGGGGATGGGCGGAACCGGCCCGTCTATGAGCGCCGGCTTGCGGATCTCGGCCTACGGGATCGGGTCCGCATCCTGGGGCTGGTCCGCCCTGAGGAGATCCCAGGGCTGATAGCCGGTTTTGATCTGCTCGTTCATGCCTCCCGTTGGGAAGGACTTCCCCGGGCGGTGGTCCAGGCTCTGTTGCTTGAAGTACCCGCCGTTGCGTTCGATATCGACGGTGCGCCCGAGGTCATCCGCGAGGGCGAGACCGGGTGGGTCGTTCCGCTGGGCGATGTCTCAGCGCTGGCCGATGCGGTCGTTCGACTTGCCGATAACCCGCAGCGGCGCCGCGAGTTCGGACGGCGCGGCCGTTCGCTTTGCCTCCACGAGTTCGACTGGCGAAGAATGGTGGAGCAGCTGGAAAAGGCCTATTCCCGGTCCCAGGGAGGCGGCGCTCCAATGTCCGAAATCGGGTCGAACAGTACATTGAGAACCGAAAAGATTTCTCCGAGTCATCAATGAAATATCCGAAAAACGGGCGCCGGCGCTGGCGGGGACATCCCGGGCGGGCTATAATGCGCGGGAAGGGGTAGTCTATCTACAACGCGGGCGGACTGTAGTTTTGGGGTGTCCGCCCCGTACTAATGGGGGTTCCCGGAGGTAGGAATAGCATGCTGTACCGGAAGATCAGCAATTGTGTATTGGCCCTGTGTTTCCTGGGCGTGATGAGCTCGAGCGCGGCCGCGGTTGATTTCTTGTCTTTCAACTACGGCAATCTGGATGGCGGCTTCAATTCCGGATCGCTGCTCTTCACGGCCGTGGATGACGCGGATGCCAACGGAAACGTTTCGCGCATCATCGCACCGTCGGGCAACGCCTTGTTCGCCGGAACGGTGCCTGCTTCCGGTTTCCCGGGGGCGGCGGCGTTTGGTCTGAGCATGAACCTTTCCGCCGTTACGAGCATGAGTGCCAACGGCAGCGGCTCACTGACGCTGACGGATATTGACGGTGATACGTTCACCGCCACGATCATGGGCACGTGGACGAACACGGGCGGATCAGCGACCTTCAACGGCCTGCTGACCAATGTGATACCGACGAACTCGTCGACCGACGGCACGTTCGACGGAAACTCGGGTGCGGGATTCTCGATGACTTTCCCGTCGGCGCCTCCCTATATGGGGGCGAGCGTCGTACTGGGCTTCGGCAACTGGTTCACGGATGGCCAGGGCGTGGCGCAGAGCTTCAGTGGTGCCACGACGTTGGCTTCGGGAGCCATCGTTCCCGAGCCGGCGACGCTCGGTCTGCTGGGCGTCGGAGCGCTGGCTCTGGTAGTTCGTTCGCGGAATCGCAAGAAGTAGTCCGCGACAGGATTCGACTTTCGAATGACTGCGGGCAATCCCTCCATCGGGGTTGCCCGTTTTTTTGCGCGCATGGACACGGCTCGCAACGCCCACTCCTGGCAACTCGGTTCGAATTACGGCGCCTTCTGGTACGCCCCCTGCCGAGCGATTATTATTAAGGACAAAAACCGAATTGACTCTTGGCAGACCCACGGCAGGAGGTGGAGACATGGGCATCGATTTCACGCTTTCGGACGAACAGCGCGAGATGCAGCGCGTTGCGCGACTGTTCGCAGAGAAGGAGCTGCGGCCGGTCGTGGAACAGGCCGACCGATTGGCGAACCCCTGGGAGGGGTTCCTGGCGACGAAGCCCGTGTACAAGCGGGCGTACGAACTGGGGCTGGCGATGGCGTTCGTGCCGCGCGCGTACGGGGGCATCGGGGCCTCGAACGTCGACTACCAGATCGTGGCCGAGGAAATCTGCGCGGTCGATCCTGGATTCGGATGCACGCTGCTGGTCAACGGGCTGACCCTGCTTCCCATCCTCTGGTACGGCAGCGACGAGCAGCGGGATCAGTGGCTGCGGGCTGCAACAAGTGATCCGGAGAAGACGTTCATCGGCGGGTGGATCGTGAGTGAACCCTCCGGGACGGCCAATTTCGACGGCGATGGGCCCCTGCCGGCCGGCATCAACGTTACCGCGACTTACGACAAGGCCAACGACGAGTACGTCCTGAACGGTCGGAAGATGTGGAACACCAACGGGTGCGGCTGGGATCGGCGCGGAGCCGATGTCTGCGTGGTGATCGCGCGGACGGATCCCGAGTCTGGGGGGACGCGCGGACTCTCCGCGTTCATTGTCCCGCGTGGCACGAAGGGATTCGAGACCACCGGCATCCTTGACACGCTGGGCCACCGCACAACAGTTCAGCCCGAACTGCTTTTCGACCATTGCCGGATTCCGGCCTGTAACCTCCTCCCGGGCAGCAAGGGGAACGGCGACCTCTGCCTCACCAAGGCATTCACGTGGAGCGGTCCGGTGGCGGGAATTGCCGCCGTCGGAGTCATGCGGGCGGCGTTCCAATACGTGCTCGAGTGGTCGCGAAACTACACCGGCGGCGGAACCCACCCGATCATCCATCATCAGAATGTGGGCTACATGTTGGCCAACATCAAGATGAAGATCGAAGCCGCTCGGTATCTTTCCTGGAGAGCGGCCCATTACCTTGATTGCCATGACGGTGAAGGCCAGGAAGCCGCGGCGCTGTCCAAGATTTTCAACGGGGAATTGGCCGTCTCGGCCCTGAACGATGCCATGCGGCTCATGGGTGTCAACAGTTATCTGCGCGATTACCCCTTGGAGCGGCACATGCGTGATGCGTTGTGTTTTCCGATCTATGACGCGGGGAACATGGGAATGCAGCGGCGCAGGCTTCACGGGATCATCGCGGATTCCAGCTACAATCCGATGGCTCTGGCTGAGAACCTTGCGATGCGATTCCGCAAGTCGATGCTCGGTCTTGACTCCCGGGCGGGACATCACGTCTCATAAAAGCAGCGGTTTCCGGAAACCATGCCGGCGCCTGCTACAATCATGCAGCAGGGGAAGATTCGATCGATAAACGTGGATCGAGTCGTCCGATGTCGCGCCAGTAAGCAAGTGGTGCATGTCCGTGCCGAATTCAAACACCGGAGCTGTCGCCCCGCCGCTTCCGCCTTGGGTATTCGAACTGGGTCTGAGCGAGCTGCGGCCGCAGTTCGGCACCGGCTCCGACATCGAGGTGTCCATTGGCACGGCCGCCCGGGCGACGCTGCAGAAGGCGATCATCCGTGGCGCCCGATCGCTGCCGGGAAATGCGTTCCGCGATGCGACACGGCGTGCCTACGAAACGCTGCTGGAACGCGTTTCGCGTTTTCCCGCAAAGCACCCCGTACGGTTCTGGGCGTTTCTTCCGGGCATTTTCGATCCTGTGGGCGAATTCGCGACACGGTACGCGGCGTTCAATTCGGGACGGCATCAGGCGTTCTTGAGTCACTTCGGAACCGCGGAGTCGTTCGCATCGCAGGTGCCGACTTCGACCGGTGTCGGGCACTTTGGCGATGAACTGGTCTTGGCTCTCCTCGCTCGCGACCGGCCGGGAGTCCATTTTGGCAACGTTCGCCAGAAAGACTCCTGGCACTATTCATCGCGATTCGGCGATCGGCCGCCCTGTTTTGCGCGGGGAACGCTGGTTGAGGAATCGGGTGGCGGGCCGCATCCATTGCTGATTGGCGGCACGGCCAGTGTCATCGGAGAGGAGACCCGGCACGCGGGGAATGCCGTCGCGCAGGCTGCGGAGTCGGTGCGCAATCTGGGCGCCGTGATCGAGGCGGCCCGAGCGCGCCTCGCCATCGGCGCGCTTCCTCCCACGAGTATCATTGCCGAACGCGCGGGCGACGATGTCGACTTCATTCCCCCGGAGATTACGCACTTGCGGGTATACGTGGCCCCCCAAGCCGATTTTCAAGTCGTCCAGGATTGGTGCGGCGAGCATGCAGGCTCCACGGTATCCATCGAGTGGATTGCTGCCGAAATGTGCCGGCCGGACCTGCTTGTGGAGATGGAGGCGTTGGCCGAGCTCCGAGACGACTGATGAGAATCAAGCCCTCGCGAAAAAAGAACGGAGGGCGCACGACACACCCGGAATCAGGCCGGCAACGGCTCGCGCAGGCAGGCGTGGATCAACTTGATGGCTGATTCGATGTCGGCCGAAGACACGTCGAGATGGGTCACCGCACGCACGCGCTGCGGCGCAACGGGCAGCAGCCATACTCCGGCAGCCTTGAAAGACTCGCAAACCGACTTGGCCGTACCGTAATCGGGATCGACATTGAAGTAGACGATGTTGGTTTCGACCGCGTCCAGGTCGCATTTCAAATGTCGCATTTCGGCCAGTGCTTCGGCCAAGCGGCGGGCGTTGGCGTGGTCTTCGGCGAGGCGCTCGATGTTATTCTGCAAGGCATAGAGCGCGCCCGCGGCGATAATTCCCGCCTGGCGCATGCCGCCCCCGAACATTTTCCGGAAGCGGTGAATACGGCGAACGACCTCACTGGAACCAGCTATAACGGAGCCGACCGGGGCGCCGAGCCCCTTGGAAAAACAGGTAGAAACCGTGTCGAAATAGCGGGTGTACTCGGTCGGCTTCACCCCGCGGACGACGCACGCATTCATCAGGCGCGCTCCGTCGAGATGCATGCGAAGATCGTTTTCGTCGGCGACCGCGCGAATTCGAGCGATTTCCTCGATCGACCAGATGCTTCCGCCCCCCCGGTTGTGCGTGTTCTCAACAACGATGAGGGCGGACCGCGGATAGTGGGAATCCGGCGGACGCACCGCGGCGCGCACGTCATCGGCCGTGAATAGACCTCGATCGCCGTTCAGCAGTCGCAGCGAGCAGCCGGAAAGACCCGATGGCGCCCCAGCCTCGTAATGGTAGATATGACTGTCCTGGTGGGCGACGATCTCGTCACCGGGCTGCGTTTGAGCACGGATCGCCGACTGGTTCGCCATCGAACCAGAAGGGACGTACAGGGCCGCCTCTTTGCCGAGCAGCGATGCGGCCATGTCCTGAAGCCGATTGACGGTGGGATCGTCGCCGAAGACGTCGTCCCCCACTTCGGCTTCCGCCATGGCACGGCGCATGGCCGCGGACGGACGGGTGACGGTGTCGCTGCGCAGGTCAATCGGCTGGTTCATGATGATTGCTCTCTGCCATTGCTGACTATCGCGCGACGGCCGCTACTTGCCGGCCTGCATCTGATGGAACACGCGCGTCTCGACGAGCAGGATGTTCGGACCGGCAAGCTTCACGAGATCGAGCAATTCCGTCATGCTGGCCACTTCCTCGACCTGCTCGTCGACGAACCAGTGGAGAAAGCTACGCGTGGCGAAATCCTTCTCCGACTCAGCCTGAGCGACGATCTCGTTGATGCTGCGCGTGACTTCAAGCTCACTTTCGAGAGCCGTCTTCACAATCTGCTCAACGGACTCGTACTTCCCCGACGGCTTGGGAACCTGCTCGAGATCGGCCCGGCCGTTGACTTCCAGCACGTAATCGAGAATCTTCATGGCGTGGTCGCGTTCCTCGTCAGCCTGAAGGCGGAAGCGCTTGGAGAGAATCTTGAATCCCATGGCATCGAACGCGCAGGCCATGGCCAGATACTTGTGCGAAGCTGCAAATTCCATGCTGACTTGACGGTTAAGTCGGGCGTTCATCGCCTCGGAGATCATCATTACGCTCACCTTTCCTTCCTGAATACACCTGAATACCCGCGTGAAGATGGTAAGAAGTCGTCCGGTAACCGTCAATGAAAAGACGGGGCGGATGGCGGTCCCGCGGAGCGAAGCGGGAGCATCCGCGGACGGCGCCTTTTGTGCGAGGGAACCTTCCGCGTGGCACTCCCGCGGAATCCGGCCCCCCGGGCTGCTCGTGGTCCGCAAAATGGTCGAAAGAGGATTGACGCTTCGATTGGTCGGGGCAAGACTGGTATCGGATTCCGCACCACAGCGACGGCATGTCTCGGATGAAAGCGACCCGCGGCGAGACAATTTCAGACGAATCGCTGCTGAGTGACTGCAGCGACGTACTGGCGCACGTCATTGCAGCAATCCCGGCAGCGCTCTGGGTGCATCGGGAGGGGCGCATCGTCTATGCCAGCGAACAGACCTGCGAACTAACCGGTTACCCGATGGAAGAGATGGTCGGCCTGGAGCTCCGGGCGCTTCTCCATCCGGACGCTCGGACCATTGCACAGGCCTGGGGTCCGGGCCAGTCCATCGACCGTCCCAGCATTTCCCGCTACGAAATTCGGATCCTCCGCAAGGATGGGCGTACACTCTGGCTGGACTACGTTACGTCACCCGTCCGCTATCGCGGCGAAGCGGCCTTCCTCGGCATCGGCTCGGATATGACGGAGCGGAAACTGACGTCCGATCGCCTGCGGGAAAGCGAGCGGGCACTGTCCACATTGCTGAGCAACCTGCCCGGTATGGCGTACCGCTGCCGCAATGACGCCGACTGGACGATGGAGTTCGTCAGCGAAGGCTGTGCGGAACTGACCGGATACGCCGCGGAGGCAATCGTTGAGAATCGGCTCGTTGCCTACGCGGACGTTATTCATGAGGAGGACCGGCAGCTTGTCTGGAACGCCGTCCAGCAAGGCGTCGATCGGCGACAGCCCTTTCGCATGACCTACCGGATCAGGACGGCCGAGGGCGTCGAGAAAGTCGTCTGGGAACAGGGACGAGGGGTCTTCGACGCGGCGGGGAACTTGCAGGCGCTTGAAGGATTCATCACCGACATTACGGACTGGCACCGCGCGGAGCAGGAGCTGAGGGAGGCGCGGGAATCGCTTGAGCGGCGGGTGGAGGAGCGGACGCGAGCCCTGTCTGACTCATACGAACAGGTCAGGCGGGCGGTCGAGGAACGGGTGCAGGCGGTCACGGCGCTGGACGAGAGCGAGAAACGAATCCAGACGATCGTGGACAATTCCCCGGCGGTTATCTACGCGAAGGCCGCAGACGGGCGGTATATCCTGACGAACCGGGTCTTTGAACAGATGTTCCACTTTACGCGCGATCAGATTGTGGGACACACCGATGTCGAGCTGTTTACGCCGAACTACGCTGAAGCCTTCCAGGCCAACGACCGCCGCGTGCGCGACACCGGCGTTCCCATTGAGTTTGAAGAACGGGTGCCGCAGGACGACGGCGAGCACATTTACCTTTCCGTGAAGTTTCCTCTCCATGACCTGGACGGCCGGGTTTATGCGGTCTGCGGCGTCTCCACGGACATTACGGAGAAAAAGCGCGCCGAAGTGGAATTACGCCGGGCGAAAGCGGCGGCGGAGGCGGCATCGCAGGCCAAGAGTCGCTTTCTGGCCAACATCAGCCACGAGATTCGAACACCGATCACGGCCATGCTCGGCGCCGCGGAGCTGGTGAATCGCGAATCCTCCAAGAACCTGCCACGGCGGCTGGAGACCATTGTCCGAAACGGGGAGTACCTTCTTTCGCTGATCAACGACCTCCTGGACGCGGCGCGGATCGAAGCCGGAAAACTGCAGGTCGATTGCGCGGACGTATCGCTCGTTTCCGTCATCGCGGATTGTTGTGCCATCGTGGAGTCGCTGGGTCGCTCACCCGACGTGGAGTTTCGTGTAGAGGTTGTTGATGCGATTCCGGCGGTGATCCATACGGATGCCACGCGACTCAAACAGGCCATCGTCAATCTCCTGAACAACGCCTTCAAGTTTACGCATGCGGGCCATATTCTCCTTCAAGTCCGAACAGGAGAGGACAAGAGGCACGTTGTCTTCGCCGTCGCGGATACCGGCGTCGGGATCCCGTCTTCGCGCCTGGAGGGCATCTTCGAAGCTTTTGCGCAACTGGATCGCCAGCCCATTGCGGGGAAGGTCGGCGCGGGGCTCGGGCTTTCGTTGACCCGTTGGATCGCTGAACAACTGGGCGGCGACATTCATGTCACGAGCGTTGAAGAACAGGGAAGCACGTTCACCCTGCGCGTCGCGATCGGAAACTGCGCGGACGAATCCCGTTTGACTCCTGAAGATGCCTATGCGGAGCTCCACCGATTGCGTTCGGGGGCGAGCGCAACGTCCCGTCGGTTGAAAGGTCGCGTGCTGATCGCAGACGATTTCCCGGACGCGCGGGAGTTGCTGGGACTGGCCCTGCGTGGTGCGGGCGCGGAGGTCGTGCTCGTCGGCGACGGGCACGAAGCGGTTTGCGAGGCCGTGGCGCAGCCCTTCGACCTCATTCTGCTGGACATTCGCATGCCGGGCATGGATGGGAACGCGGCCGGTCGCGAGCTGAGGCGTCGGGGATGTCTGGCACCGATCATCGCCTTGACGGCGTCCGTGTCCGGAGCCAACAACCTTCACGTCGTTGATCCGTGCTTTGATGATTTCTGGAGTAAGCCCATACCGCTTGATACGCTGATCGAGCGTTCAGCGGCCTATCTGCAAAGCGCCGATGTGGAAACCCGGGAATCGCAACCTCCGCCCGACAACACTGCCCAAATGGACGAGGTACGCCATCGATACGCGAGAGAACTTCCCCGCCGGGCGGAGACGCTGCAAGAAGCCATCGAACGCGGCGCATTCGCGGAAGCTCGGGAGATACTCCACCAGATGGTGGGCACGAGCGGAATCGTGGGATTCTCCGAGGTATCGGAGGCGGCTGTGCCGGTGCTGGAGGCGGTGCGCAGCGGTAACACCGACGAGGCCCAGCGGCTTCTCGCGCGCCTTCGGGAAATCATCGACTCCGCGACAACCGGCCTGCCATGACGCAGACATCATTGGTCGTGCAGATTGAAGTCCGCTGCCGGACCAGGGTTCGGCGCGCCGTTTTCCGCGGGCATCACGACCACAAATCCCGCGTCGTTCACGACGATCGTGTTCTGCATCGAGCCGCTGCACGCACCCGCGAGCCATTGGAGGGCCTCGGCGCGATCCGCAAACGCTCGCAGACCGGCGCGGCGTGCCAACTCATCGGAAAGGTTTGCCGAAACGACCGCAACCCTGACACCCCGCATCAGTGGATCGGTCAGGTGACGCAGTTTGACAGCTTTGTGATCTCCGAGGCGATAGCCCTCCTGTTCGACAAGGCGACAGGCCGAGGCGTAGTCAGGAGCGCGATCCAGCAGTCCCAGGAAGGCATCGTCCCCGACACCGTCGGGACAGTCGGCTTCGAGAAGAATCGCCCCGCCATCGCGAACGGCGCGATGGTTGTTCTTGAGGGCTTTGTCCGCCTGGTAGAGGCTGCGGCCAAGCGGCATGGGAACATGGAGCAGAAGCAGGTCGGCCGGTCCAGGAACGGCGTGAACGTAGACCGAGCGGACCTGGGGAAGCAACAACTCCAGGGTTGAAAGCGGATCGCCCACGGCGAGTTCGAGGATATGCCGCTCGGCCACGATTTCATTGATCGCCAGAAGGTGTTTCCCGCACGCCGAGAATTCTCGGAGAACCTGCGCAATGCCCTCATGCACGGGATTGCCATGCAAACAGAGCACGTCCGACCCCGGATGGAGCGCGCCGCGATGATTCGATTCGATGTCCGCCTTGGACATGCAACCGATCGTCGCCGTCTTGTGGGCGCCGGTCAGACCGGCGAAATAATGAGGCTCGACGCTGCCGACGGCCAGCCAGCAATCAAGTTCCACAAGCCAGGGATGAACGCGGACGCCGGCGAATGGCGCGAGGCACTCGCTGCGGGCATCGTGCCAGACGACGGCTGAAATCCGCAAGCCGCAATCGAGAATTGTTCGGGACTCGAAGTGCCTCTGTTCGGCGTTGGAAATGCGATGCGTGCCGGTGGCGACCAGTACGCGAAAGGACGGACTCGCTGACTGCCGCCCCAGCAACGTTGCCAGCGCGGTGAGCACCTCGCGCGTGCACGTGCTGCGGTGAGAATCGTTGATGACCAACAGGGCCTCGGGAGCGGCTTCACAGCACGAGACCCAAGTCGCAAGTTCGGTGGATGATTCCAGCCGCCGCGCGACCTGCGATTCGTCCAGCGGCTGGGCGGCAGCGACTCGCGGACCGAAAACCGCTGAAGGATGTTGGGCCAATTGCGCGATCGTCAAGCTTGAGTCCCCAGCAGCCTGAGAGAACTTCCGCCCAAAGGGTGGCAGGATCAGCCGGCGGCGCGGTGAGATTCGGTCCACGCCCGAAGACGGGTGAAGATCGCTGCCGCCCGATCGCGAATGGCATCGAAACGCCGGTGGGCAATGTCATCCGGTCGGAAGAGCGTCGCGACAAACCCTGCGCCCACGCAACCCGCGTCGAGGAACTCGGTGAAGTTCTCCGGCGTGACGCCGGCTGTTGGGAATATCGGCAGATCGGGGAGCGGGCCGCGAATCGCCCGAACGTAGTCCGCACCGCCCGGCGGGGCGGGGAAGAGCTTCACGAAATCGGCGCCGAGGCGCCATGCGGCGAGCATTTCCGTCGGCGTATACGCCCCCGGAATGGTCGGCACATCCAATCGAGCGGCTTCGGCAAGAACGGGCGGATCGCAAACGGGCGAAACCAGGAAACGCGCACCGGCCTGAACCGCCTGGCGGGCGGCCTCGGGACTGAGCACCGTGCCCGCCCCCACGAGGAGCCCGTCCCGGCGGGCAAACTCCGCAACCAGCTCCAACGCGGACGGCGTCGTCAGCGTGAATTCGACCATGCGGAAACCCCCTTCGACAGCGGCGTCGATGGCTCGTGCGGCGGAATCCCGGCTGTTGGTGCGGATAATCGCGCTGACTCGGGCACCCCGAATGATCTCGACGATTCGTGCTCTCTGGTTTGTTGACACCTGTTAATCTCCGATGGAATCACTTCGTAAACGACGACATCAGCTCATGGACAGCAGCACGGAAAGGAGCCGATCTTCATCAAGATTAGGCTCCGATTCGTCTGTCACAAGCGGCGCGTCAATGACATAGAGCCCCAGCGACTGGATCGCCTCCATATCCACCGCCGCGGCGTAGGCACTGGTCCGGCTGTCCACGAGCACGTGCGTCAGAAGCGTGTCCACCTTCGCTTTGGCGCCGCAATCAGCCGCCAGCGTTCGTACAAGAATGGCCGCGCAATCTGCGACGGAATGCCCGAACTGCTCCGGATCGGTTCCCGTGTTCGGGATATAGACTTTCGGGCAAGGGTTGGCTGCCACAGCGGCGCCGACACCGGCTGGAAGCAGGTTGGCCACGACGCTGGAGAAGAAACTGCCCATCGGAAAGCAGATGAGATCGGCTTGTCCGATGAGTCGGCGGACACGCTCGTCGATGGATACGCGACAGGGTGTCTTGGCTTCAAGATCCTTGACCAGGAACAGCTCGCGTATCGGACTGCCGATCGGGGGATATTCCTTACCGGCCATGCGGTGCTGGCCAACCACAAGATTGCCGTCCCCAAGCCGTGCCGCAAGGTGCAGGTCACCCGTGACGGTGGGAACGACGGTTCCCTTTACTTCGACAAGCCGAGAGAAAAGAAACACGACGGGATCAATCTCGTGGCGGTTGTTGAGGTATCCGCCGACGAGAACGAGATTCCCGATGCTCGCCCCGCGAAGGTCAAAGTCGGCCGGCATCCCCTCGTAAAAGTGCCGCAAGTGATTGCGGATCAGCTTGCGCATGGGGTCCATGATGGCGGAAACCAGGGGATCATTGCCGTCGATCATCGCCTCAAGCCGGCGACGCAATTCCTCGGCCGAGGCCTTCTGGGAAAGCCGATGGGCGAAGAGATTGAAAATGTCGGATTGTCCGCGCACGCTGCGGTCCGCCAGGGCCATGAGTCGGCTGCGCAAGTCCCCCACACCGGGGACGTCAAAAGCGCCCCGCAACTTCCCCGAGCTTCCGCCGGAATCAAAGGGTGTCGTCAGGTGGATGGAATTGTGCGTGTATTCGACGAGGGCCCGGCTGAGGGGATTGAGCGCCGTGCCTCCGCTGAAGAAGAGCACGCGCGGACCGTATTCCGGCGCCTTGCGGAAGCGCATGAGGCGGAGGCGGTCGGGAACGCGGTGCGTCCGGTGTATGGGAACGCGGACGGGGGCCGGAACGTCGCTGGGACTCATGGCTGTCCCCCACCCGGGATGGTTTTCGGAGTGTTCATCAATGACATCACGTTTTCGCACGCCCAGTCGAAGTCTGCCCCGCCCCCCAATTCGTATGCCGGGCAGCCGTCCAGCGCAGCAAGATACGCCTGGGGACGAGGCCGACGGACATCGGGATTGATCGACCCGCCGACCATGACGCCGACGGATTTCATCAGTGCGGCAAGCAGGTCGGACCGGGACGCCAGATTCACCCGATTCAATCGCGGCGGACCTTCACCCCGTTTCCAACTCAAGACGACGACACACCGAAGCGGGCTGGACAGCACGCGTTTACCTTCGCCGAAGCAAGCCTCGATGTCCACATCGTACTTGTCCTCAAGCCGCCAGAGTTCATCGGGAGAAAGCTCTGAAAGCGCATTGCGGCGCGATTCCGGGATCAGACTGCGCAGGATCGGGTTGGTGACGATGGTGCCGGGGTTTACCCGGGGCTGCTTGGGCAATCCGTACATGATCAAGCCGTCGCTGCTCTTTTGCGCAACGACGCGATCATTGCTGATGAAATCCAACCCCGCCCCGACGAGTCGCAGCGCAAGCGTTGATTTTCCGCGGTTGGAAAGCCCGGCGATGACCACCCCACCGCCAGGCCCGCGCACGCCGGCGGCGTGAAGCAGCACGCCGCCTCGATCCAGACGCCAGCGCAGGTAACGGCTGTCGATGAAATTGATGATCTGATTCGTGTTGCGAAGGGCCGGTCCGACGGCCACTGCCGACGATGGACCCATCAAGAACAACATGCCCGTCCGCACCTTGAGGACCACGCGCCCGTCGGCGAGGTCGGCCACCGCTTCCTTGCGTCGCGTCTTGCCTGGATCGAGGGGAACGTCCTGAAGCGGGATGCCCACGACGGGCGCGTCGCCGTCCACCACCGAAACACTATCATCGGGTCGTTGCTCGGTGAACGGTTCCCCTTGCTGCACAAAGGGGCGATAGTAATGCACAAGCTCATTGCGCAACTGCCCGGAGTTGGTGCGGACAGCAATCGAAAAATCTTCGAACTTCAGGCGCAGGGACGTGCCGCAGACCTGACCGGCCAGCAACGACTTCTCCAGCGCGGCGATGGTGGTCAAGTTATTGCTCACGGCTGATTCGCGAAAGGACGTGCCGGGCGTAGGCATCGGCCGCATTCACTCCTTCCGCTTCCCACAGGCCGCGGAATCCGCCAAAGGCCGAGACCTCGAACACGACCGGTCCAATCTCGCTTTCAGCAATATCCACGCAGGTGAAATCCAGGCCGAATACAGCCTGCGCCTTGTGGGCCAGGGCGACGATGTCGTCGCCGGGCTCGGCCCGCGCGTACTTCCCGCCGGAGGCGGTCGTCGTATTCCATGAATCCGCCTTCCCGACGCGGGCGTAGCTGCCCAGATACCGCCCTCCGCAGAATACCAAGCCGAGATCGCGACCGGGAAGCTTGAGCAGCTTCTGCACGTACACAAGGGCGTGGCCTTCATCGCGGAACTCCTCGATCGCGGAGCGAGCGGCCAGACCGGAATCGACCACGCGCATGCCGCGGGCCTTGGAGGTATACACGGGCTTGAGCACGGCCCGCCCGAATGTCTCAACGGCCCGGACCGCTGCATCGATGTCCTCTGTCACAACGGTGGGCGGCATGGGTATATCCGCCAAGGACAGCTCGACCGTGCAGCTCAGGCGGTCCAGCACCCGCTTGAGATTGGCTGGTCGGGAAAAAATGGGTGTACCGCGCTGCGCAAGCCAGTTCAGGACGCTAAGCCGATCCAGCATGCGCGGAGCATAGGTCCGGCCGATCTTCTTGAGAACGACGGCATCGACCAGAATACGTTCGGCGCCGCCCCAGACCCTCCCCTGGTCTAGGTCGAGCGTGAGTCCTCGGGCGTCCCACAAGGCGGTCTCGCAGCCGCAGCGCTTGAAGGCTTCGACGAGCATCTTCGTCGACCAGCCTCCCGGCAGGCCGATGACCGCAATCGACGGGGGTTCCGCTTCCACCCTGTTCACACCTTTCCCGGCGCTGCTCCGCGCATCCATCCTCAATAAAGCAGCACGTCCGTGCTCAATTCGAACTCTTCCCAGGAGCGCGGGGCGTGATCCACCACGCGTTCCAGCAGATAGACCGCCCTGAGGTACATCATCTTCGCAAAGTCGCCATCCACTTCGAATCGCGTGGATGTCAGGAAGGATCGCGCCAGCCCCAAAGCCAGTCGTGCGGGAAACGTGCCGTCCTTTTGGCGTTCGGCGAAGCCTCGAGCAAATTCAAAGAAGGACGACGCCACACCGTTGAGTGTGTCGCGCACACCGCCATGAAAAACCGGCATGCGGAAATTGGAGACCAGGAACACGGAGACATCCTGTACGTAGTCCGATTCCCGCGAGCGGTGCAGGTCGATGAAGTGAATGGTCCCCTCGCGGTGGTTGAAAATGATATTGTCCGTATTCAAGTCGCCATGGATCAGAACACTGAATGGGGCGCCCAGCGTGCGCTCGACCTCCGTACTCCGCTTCAGGAGATCCTCCAGAGACGACACCGCCAACGTCCCGACGCGGTACCCGCCGGCGGCAAACTCGGGATGCAGACGGTAGACGTCGTCCAGCCTTGTAGTTGCCTGCTTGACGAACTCCGCGTTGCAGGCCTCATTCCGGCGCGTCCGCTCCCAGGCAAGATCGAGGACCCGCTCCAGCTCCGACTGGGCCTGCCGGACCATCCGCTTTTCGGCATTGAGAACAAGATCACGGAACGTGAACCCGTCCAGAAACTCCAGGAGAAGCGCGGCGTCCTCTTCGCCCTCACGAAACTGGAGGATCTGCGGTGGGACGCCTGGCAGGATCTTCTCCCATCGACGGATATTGCCCTCTTCCTTCTTGAGCTTGTCCAGGTGCCCTTTCTTGAAGATCGCCTCCAGATCGTTTCCGTCCTCGCCCTTCTCTTCGACTTTCGCGATCCGACAGCCGGAGCGCGTTTCCCAACTGAATTCGATGGAGTAGTTGCCCATCGACGTATCCGGCTGGAATGACTGAAGGGCCTCGCGCAGGCGGACGTAATCGTGCAGCTTCAGCTTTTCACCGGTGGCCGCGAAAAGGACCGCCTCGCCGATATTCAGCAGGGAATCTCCCATGCGCTCCAGGTAGTGGAAGATGTAGAGCGCGGTGAGCAGATTGTCGGTATCGCCTCCGCCGCGCAGCGCGCTGCGAATCTGCTCGAAATCGCGCTCGTAAAGCTGGTTGAGCGTGGATTCGGCCCGGCAGAGCCGTAGCGCCAGGGCGGTATCGCGCGAGGAAAGGGAATCGTTGACCAGCGCTACCGCTTCAAGCAACTCCGTGAAATAGGTTTGGTAGGCGAAGCGCACCAGGAACTCCGGGTCGGTCAACCGTTGTACGTGCAGACCCACGTTGACGCAGAAGTCGGCGATGCGCTCCAGGTTGGAGGCCGCGACATTGATGGCCGTCACCAGGTTCGCGGAGAACTTGTCGATCGTCGGGTTGTTTCGGAAGTACGAAATGCACTTGCGCTCGATCAGGCTCTTGAGCGTGTCGATGTAGTTGTCCCGGGAGAGGACGGTGCGGATCAGATCGTTATTGGGTTGCTGAACGAAACGGTACACGGTTTCGAGCTGCTTCCGCACCTCGAGCACCATGAAGCCGAAATTGCGATCAATCCCTTCATAGGTAATCATGGAAGATCAGGTCTCGGTGTCCGCGTCAGCGTCGAGAGATTCCACGCGCAGGGGCCGGCCCTTGCGCGGATGATCCTTCCAGCTGAGCTTGAGCACGATTTCCGCGCGCGTGCGTTTCTGCTTGGCGCGGACATCGAACTTGACCAGCGCCGGCGGCTGAAGGACGAACTGGTCGCCGTCGCTGGCGAGCAGTAGTTTTCCCTGCTGGATGCCCTCCCCCAGCGCAGTCAGGTAGCGCACGATGGATGCCCGATCCTGCAACGACTCGTGTGCGAATTCCTTTCCGTCGTCAGCCATGCTGTTCCCCCGTTGTTACTCGCGCAGCCTCGCCCGGTACTCTTCGATGACCCGCCGCCGGTCGGTGTTGGTCGCGATCAGGCTCTTGCGGATGAAGAGATCATCCCATGCGGGCTGAACCCCGATCTCGCGCCCTGCCTTCTCCGGATCCTGGAATCGCGGATCCTTCGCCTTCTCCCCCAGATGACAATCGTCTCCCATGAAGATGAGCAGCCGTCGGTCGCCGTGCTTGCGGCTTCGGTTCATCCGCGCGACCACGTGGACCAGGAAGTCGGTATATTGCTGCGACTGGGGATTCCACACTTCGTACCCGTCCACGTCGTATTCGGCAAGAAGGATGGGCCAGAACTGCTCGGGGTGGGGAATGACGATTCCTCCGCCGATCGACCGGACCTCCTCGATGATCTCCTCCGTTCGATAGAAGTACTCCGGGCTGAAGTACTCCTTCACCACCTGCTTGACCGAGCGTAGCAGGCGCTCCGCATCGTGAACCAGATGCGCGTCGAATCGGTCCCGCAGCGTTTCGAAGTAGTTCATCAGGAGCTTGTTGCGGACCATCTCGGCCGGTATGCGATCCTCGTATTGGTCGTAGAGGGTCTTCAGGTTCCGCGTATGGTCGCGCACGAAGGCGATGACGTCCTCATCGGCACCCGCATTGTCTGCTGCCCGGGCAAACCGCCCCTCGAGGGTCGGGTTGAGAATCGTGTCTATGAACTCCAGCAACTGCTGCGACCGGTATCGAAACGTGTGCGCCAGCATAGCCTTGAACACGTCCGCCCGCCCGATCCGCGATCGCTCGAAGTGCACCAGCAGTTGGACTTTTCGATTGAATCCCCGCGAAAAGCAGTCCACCTCGACACCGGCATGCTCCCCGAATTCCATCAGGACGTTGTGCTGCGTGGGGATGATCAGGGCATGCTCCCGCGCCGGGAACATGGCATCGATCCGCGCCTGGACGATCTCCAATGGAACGAACTCCGGATGCCAGTGGACGGCGATGACGTCCGCCTGCCGGGGGAAGACCACTCCGGGCTCCCTGATGCGGTCACGCTGTTCGTTGGTAAGCTCGTTGGATGTCAGCCGCAGAAACACCTGCTCGTCGGCTTCGCAGGGCCCGCCGGGTGCGGATCGGGATGGAGACGGAAGGGTCTCGTCGTGGGTGGCGCGAACGGCCATAAGTCCTGTATTCCTTGCATGAGGGCGGGGCAAACACGGCGGCTGACCCAACATCAATATGGTATCGGGATCTTGGGGCAACGGCAACGGAACGTGCCGACCGGGCGCATGCACGCTCGACCGCGGAAGCACCTCGGTGTCGATCCCCTTCTCGGAAGAGAAAGCGCGGGCTTCTCAGGCGGACTTGCTCCGCACTTCTTCCAGGCTCGTATTTGTGGGTGTATCGTCCGGGCTGATGTGAAGATCCCCCTGGGTCGTTTCCTCCTCCTCCTGCTTCCGCCAGGCAATGCGCAGGGAGATTGACTCCCGATCGTCCTTCTGGCTGGCCTCGAGTTCAAGCCTGACCATTGCCTCGGGCGTCAACGTGAGCGACTTCTCACAATTCGTAATGCAAACCCGACCGGCCTTGAGCGACTTCACCACATCCTCGAGGTAGCCGATCGCCTTGGGGAGATCGAGATTCGCCTTCATCTTCGCTTCGGATTTCATGACGTGCTCCCTGCAGGAATTGCCACGGACGCCGGAACCGCTCGAGCTCGCGCCCACTGGTGGCCGTCCTTCAATTTGTCGTCAATACCTGGTTGGCCGGTCGGCGGATTATATCAGGATTCGACTTGCGCCCAATGGCGCAAGAGCGGCAGAATTCGCGGGAAGATTCCAAAAGGGCATTGTGGCTTTACGGCATGCCGGCAGACCACTCAGATGACCGGCTGTGCCCGGTTTCGCACCCCTTCCGGGGATGAGCGGCGCGGCGGATGCACGCAAACGTACCCGACTCCGCGAACCGTCTGAATCCACGGCGCCAGATTCGCCAGCTTCTTGCGCAGTGCCGTCATGTGCACGTCGATGCGGCGATCGTCATTTCCACCACCAAAAACGGACTTGATCAATTGCGACCGCCGGACGACCCGTCCCTGGGCTGAAATGATCAAACGGGCAAGTTCAAATTCGGTGGGCGTAAGCTGGATCTCCCGCCCCTCGCCGCGGAGTTCGTGCAGCGACTGGATAAGGGTGAATGGCCCGTATTCGATTCGCCCCCCTCTCGCGCCCTGCGAGTCTTTTCGAGCGGAAAGTGCTCGAATTCGGGCAAGCATGACACGAATGGAGAAGGGCCAGGTGATGTAATCGTCGGCCCCCAGGGCGAAGGCCACCAAGGCATCGGCTTCGTCCTGACCCTCGGCCACAACCATGATCGGGATGCTGGACGTAGCAGAGTCTGACTTGAGCCGAGTCAGTGCCGGATCGACCGAGGAGCCGCCGGCGGAGCGGTCCAGAAGGATTATGTCGGGACGGCGCTCGCGACAGAAGCGAACGGCACCCTCCACGTCCGACGCACGGTGAAGATCGAGATTCCGCGGGCGCGGAGCGCTGCTGAGGGTCGAATGCAGGGTACTTCCCGCTTCGACCAGCAGGACGACCCGCTCAGGCTGCTCCCACTGCTGGCTGGTGGAGCCCACGCACTACCTCTTCAGTGTCGGGACGCGACCGCTACGTCGCTCGAACGCGAAGCAAGGCTCACCGATCGAACCAAGCCTAGCCCATGAATGTTAAGAATCCTCGGGGACCAGATTAGAATCGCGCTTAGAGATTGAAAAGCCCCTTTCTTATTGGAATACGGTTTCCCGGCCTCCGGGAGCCTGTCCGGCTCGATCCACCTCCTTGTGATTCCGATAACCACTCTATGCGAAACGGACCTTCGGGAAATGGCATCCTCACCGAAGTGCCCCCGCAGCCGGAGATTATGCCGCGACCGGGGCGAATGGGCCCGACTACCCGAGCATGTCCGAAGGAGGCTGGGTTTCGTTCGTCGGCGGGACCCTGCGGAGAACTCGCCGGGCACAAGGGACGGTCGGCCGTACGGGGGTGGGCCATCGTCTTCCTGATCATCCTGGCTGCGGTGCCGAGGTTGCCCGGCATTACCAGCGTTGGTATTCGCTTCGACGACGAAAGCGCCTATGCCCTTGATGCCCGCCTCTGGCATCGCTGTGCCAAGGCGGTCATCGACCGTCCGTTTCTTGCGGCCTTAGCACAGGGAGACAAAGCCGCCGCCCAGGGGAGGCTCGCCGAACTGGGAATCGACTTCAGGGATCGGTACATGAAGCCGTCGCAAGGCTTCACCTTCCTGGCGGCCGGCCTGATGTTCTTTACCGGCGACGGACCCGGAGCGTTGCTTCTTCTCAATGCCCTCGCCGGAATTGCCTCGGTGGTGGTGCTCTACCTGCTCGTCGCTCCCATTTTCGGTTTCCCGACGGGGATGCTCGCCGCCGGGCTCCTGGCGGTGTCCCCGTACCACGTTTTCTACAGCCGGTCAGCCTTCACGGAGGCGACATCGGGCCTGTTCGTGCTGATGGGGTTTCTCTTCTGGTCGCAGGCTCGATTGAAGTGCTCATCAGCTTCACGGCGGTGGATGTTCCTGGCCGGGCTGTCCATGGGCTACGCAGCGATCTGCCATTATCGGGCGGCTTTCTTCTTGCCCGTTCTCGCAGCTTACGAAGGGATTGGCGCCGTCGCAGCGGCTCGCGACGAAGCAGCAGCGAACCGTGGCAAACTGATTCGCGAGTGGCTGATCGCCCTGGCGGGAGCGATCTGCCCCATATTGGCACTTGACCTTTTTTTCCGCGGAGGAATCCTGATCGCCCGACTGACAGACAGTTATCTGCCGCTCCTGTCGCTGACGGAAGCGTGCTGGCGCTGGGGGAAAGTGGTGGCGGTAGATCCTGGCCTGAACGAACCCGGTCTGTTTCACCCCGGCGTCCTGGCGGCGTACGGTGCGTACTACACGCACTGGCACGGCGTTTTCGCAACGGTCATGGCAAGCTTGGGGCTGATTGCGATGTTCCGATATCGGTCGCTTTCCCGGGCGCTGGCAGTGGTCTGCATCGCATTCCTGTTTGTGCTGCTGCTGCAAGGCCTCGTCGTGGCCCGGACGCTTTCGAGCGTGTTGCCCTTCCTCTGTTTGAGCTCGTCCGTCGCGGTCGTTTTCGTTGTTGGAAAGGTGGGACTCGTCCATCGCCGACTCGCCGGAATCATCGCTACGACCATGGTTGCCGCCCTGGCGCTGCCGTCCCTGCTGCAGATTGCCGCACTGATACCCAAGCGAAGCATGTTTGAGGACGCAGCGTCATTTCTGCGCAACCACAGCGGCGAAGTCGCCACACATCAGGCGGGCAAGTTCAAGCTCTACCTGGACGACACTGACCGGATCGTCGACGGTGCCCGCTTCCACCGCATGGGCTCACCGGAAGAAGTACTCGGCCGATTGCGTGCCGATGGCGTTCGCTGGGTCATCGCCGATCCGCAGTACTGGCACTATCGGACGTTTCCACATGTCTTCGACTGGTGGTCGGAACTCAACACCCTTTTGAACCGGAAAGCCCATCTGGCCCTGGAGCTGCCCCACTGCCGCGATTTTCGCTGGGAGTTTCTCGCCGAAGGACCGGGTCTCGCTGCTCTCGACGAAATGGCCGCAGTCGACGGCGGCGGGCTGAAAATCTACGACATTCAAGGCATCGAATCCGCCGTCGCAACGGTCTCCCGACGTGATCCGGCCGTGAAGTGACGTGCAAGTGCTGCTGCACGATCGGCTTCGCGCTCGCTACGAGTGCGAAGGTAATCGGGCAAGTTACGGCGTATTCCCGCGCCGATCTGGTCGACCAGAATGGCTTCGGCTTCGGGCTTGAGATGACAGATGTCATACATGGTCTGATTGTCGCCTCGTATCACCGCGGCCGCATCGACCAGGTCAACCTGGTCAGACTCGGCTGCGAGTGAGCGGGTAATCTCGTTGGCGTCATCCATGGCGGCCAGCAACCCCTTGATTTCCGTCTCTCGATTTCCGGTCTGCGTAACGAGGATCGTGGGAATCTGCCACTGCCGCGTGATGGCGAGGATGTTGGTCATGTGCCGGCGGAAAGCGTCCATGCCATGGTACGGATCCTGCTCGAAGTCGGGGACGTAGCGCATGATGGCATTGACCCACGTCCATTCCTGGTGCGGCTGGTAGAACCACGCTCGAATTTGCACATACACGGCAACGTGGTCCAGCAAGCGGGGCATGGAATCCCAGAAGACAGGCTCGGGGCGCGCCAGCCGCGCGCGCCAATGGGCATAATCCTGCCTGTAATCCCGGCCAAATGCGGGCCAGCCGTCGTTCGTGGCATGCAGCACGATGACCAGATCGGGATCGAGTGGGAGGCAACGCATGGTCAGGTTGATAAGCGATTCCGCGCTCGTCCAACTGATGCAGGCCGCGTTCACGACTTCGAGACGCAACCCCCGCTCCTCAAAGAGCGCCCGAAGCGCGTCTTCCAGCTTCGCCGGGTAGCCCAGGAAAGTCGTCGAACCCCCTAGGCACACGACACGAAATACATCGTCCGGCTTCTTCTCGCCCGGCGCGGAAAGTCGAAGGCCCTTCATCTCGATATCCGGTGATGACACGCGCGGAACGAAAGGCAAGTAGGGATACTCGCGATCATACTTGGTGTACAAACCCTCGCTGCGCTGAGTCCTCCCCGAGTCGAAGTGGCGGCGCACCTCCTGGATGGAATAGCCCCGCATACGGATGTAGAGCCGTGCGGCGAGCTCGGCCGTGGCCGCCATGCCGGTCCAGAGCAATAGGACGAATAGCAACCGGGTGCGAATCGAGACGCGCGTGGGCCTTGTCCCCGCGAGGTGTGCGGTGTCGTTCAAGCGGGTCCTCCGAATGGGCTCGTCCTTGAGGATCTGATTGAACTATCGGACGTTCGCACTGACCGCCGCAGATTACCCGTCTCTTGAAGGAGTACTTTCTCAAACGTGCTCACAATCCGGCCGATAGAACCGAAAGAGGTCCGGTAAGCTTCCGTCCAATCACGGGGGATGAAGCACGAGTGCAAGGATGGTCCGAGAAGGCGAGATCGAACACGGACGAATGATCGCGGGCACGGCGGAGTCGATCTGGAACTGGTCGAGCCCGGCTGGCCGCCGCCGCGCGGAGCGCCGCGCGGAGCTGATCATTTCCGGTGCAGAGCTAACGCCCGGCATGCGCGTGCTGGAACTGGGCTGCGGCACGGGCTTGTTCACGGAGAAGTTCGTCCGCAGCGGCGCGGCCGTAACCGCAATCGATGTTTCGCCGGATCTGCTCGATCTTGCCCGCCAGCGCACGGCCTGGCCCATGGGTGTCATCTTTCGGCTGGCCGATGCCGAAAACCTGCCGTTTGAGGCCGAGACTTTTGATGCAGTGGTCGGATCAAGCGTTCTGCATCATCTGCGCATCGAGCGAGCGGCTGCCGAGGTTTTTCGCGTTCTCAAGCCTCATGGACGCATCGCTTTCGCCGAACCCAACATGCTCAATCCGCAGATCGCCTTGCAGCGCAACGTGCCCATGTTGCGGCGCCTCGCCGGCGAAAGCCCGGAAGAGACGGCCTTCGTCCGGTGGTCGCTGGCTCGACTGCTTCGCGAGCAAGGATTCGCGGAAGTGCAGATCAAACCCTACGACTTCCTGCACCCCGCCACCCCGCGCGTTATGATTCCCCTGGTGCAGCGCATCGGGCGAATCGTGGAGGCGTTGCCAGTACTTCGCGAAGTCGCGGGCTCGCTGATTATTCAGGGTCGAAAGAGCGCTGTCGTGAGCGTCCGCAGTCGTCGCAAGGAAGGCCTGCTCATGGAGTGGCAAGAACGTGCTCGCAACGCTCTTGCTCCGCAGGATGCTCCCCTGCCGGCCTGAACCGGCTCTGCTTCTCAACTACAATCGTCTGAAACATCCCGAGGTGATTGTTCCAAGGGGCGAGGAACCGCTCAAGCCTGCCGACGGAACCATTCCATCGCTCGGGGATCATGGGCCGGCCGCTGAGCCCACCGCTGAGAAGATAGCGAAACGGGGAATGCGGCTCCACTCTCACAAGGCAGAGTTCGGGGAATTCAGCACCAAGAACCTCGCGGTCGCGCGAGAACACGATCCAGGGCAGTGCCGTATTGGCGACGGACATCGGTCGCCCGTTTCCGCCGAGCGACCAGCCCGCTTTGGGCCGATACGGCTCGTGATGAAGGAAACGGTAGACGAACCGCGCCAGCGGCGTGCGCGCCGGCTCGATCATGACCAACCGTCCGCCGTCACAAAGACAGCGGCTTGCCTCGGAAAGGAACCTACGAACATCGGGCAGGTGATGAAACACGGCCAGCATGAAGAAGACGGAAACCGTACCGTCAGAAAACGGCATGTCTTGCGCAGAGCAAACGCGATCCACGCCGACGTCGGGAAAGACATCGGACGTGACGATATCGTCTGCGAACTCCTTGATGAACCCGCCGCCACTGCCCAACTCAACGCGGAGCGATCCAGATTGAACCGGCCCGGCCGCGGCAAGCAGACGTCCGTAGAAGTCTTCGTATACCGCTCGGAGCAAAGGGCGCTGAGCGATGATCCGCCGATGGTGCTCAATCCGTTCCGGCGCATCGAGGTCATCCGGCAACTGCGGACGGCGCAGCCCGATTCTCGAAAGGGCCCGGTCCCAGGGGCTCTCGGTAACACGGAATGCATCGTTGGCGGAAAACGAATCGCCCATCTTGATCCTCAGACGAAACGGAGCTTTCGAGCGGCGACCCCGCACATCTGGAGAAGCATCCAACCGTGGCGGAATCGGGAAATGTTCGTCTCGCCGTACGTTCGCGCCTTGTAGTGAACCGGCAGGTCGGTGATTTTCAGCCCCAGCCGGGCGGCGCCGAAGAGCAGATCGAAGTCGCCGAAAGGATCGAGCGAACCCAGAAAGCCCCGCCGGGCCGCGATCCGCTCGTAATCTCGCCGGAGTAATACTTTCGTTCCGCAAAGCGTGTCGCGGAAGCGTTGCCCGAGGAGGTACGTAAACACCAGCCCGAAGAGCTTGTTGCCGAGCAGGTTCAGGAAGCGCATGGCCCGTCGATCCATCAAGTAGACCATCCGCGAGCCGTTCATCAGCTCACCCTGGCCTCGACACAACGCTTCGTAAAACGAAGGGAGTTCTTCCGGCGGGACGCTCAGGTCCGCGTCGAGGATCATCAGAACGTCGCCGCGCGCCGACGCGAAGCCGGATCGAACAGCGTCCCCTTTTCCCCGACCCGGTTGTTGCATGGCGCGAACCGTCATGGGTCCTTCATACGCTTCGACGGCACGGCAAATGGCCGCCCATGTGTCATCCCGGCTGCCGCCTTCGACGAAGATGAGTTCCTGGCGATCGCACAACTGGGGAATGCGCTGGATAATCCGCTGGATATTGCCCGCTTCGTTGCGCGCTGGAACGACGATGGAAACGGACGGCTTGGGCTCGTCATCACGCACCGGCGCCGCCTCCAGCGACCGCGCCACGATGACGTAGTTTAGCCCGAGGTGCTCCAGAATGGGGAGATTCCCGACCAGGCGATTGATGATGCCGGAAAGCGGTGGAACCCTGACGGGAACTGGCGTCATGCCGGTACAGGAAATCGTCTCGAATCCACCCAATCGCAAAAGGTGGCGCACCTCGTCCGCCGGCAACCAGTTCTGCTCCGGTGAGGCCGATTTGATCTTGAGCCGTTCCGCAAGACGGAGAATCGGCTGCCAGGTACGATTGTAGTGAACGATGACGAGCCGCGTGCGGGCGTGGCATACACGCTGGACGGATCGGAGCAGGCACGACACGTCGTAGGCTTCGCCGAGGACTTGGGACAGGATCACGTAGTCGAAACAATCGCCGAGCGAATCGACGCGCTCGCCAGGAAGGCGCAGGAAGCGCAGCTGCGGATGCCGCGCCCGGGCTCCGGCGATCATGCGGCCGCTGACGTCCACCCCCACCCCCACCGCGGGGCGGAGGCACGCGAGCAAATCTCCATGTCCGCAACCGATCTCGAGCACACGTGATCCGGGTTCGACCAATCTCGCCAGCCGGTCCCGAATCCGAGCGTGATAATAGGGAATTTGCGCCGACCGCGCAGGACGCTGCTCCCGGGCGTCGTAGAACGAGGACACTGCACGGAGCCACTCCTCGGGGGCATCGTAGACGCCAGATCCCTCACGTACCGCGTGTGTTCCGCAGGCGCCATCTGCGCCGCCGCGATACGCGCCGTCATGCAGATCCCCCGATGGGAGAAGCTCTAATGTTGGTGCATGAGCGTCCAAAACGACCGATCCCGAGGCGCGGGAGCATCCCGTCGCGTCGCAGGTATATCGGTCTTTCCGGCGCGTGCCTTGGACGAAGGTGTCCCTTGGGGGCCCGCTTCAGCCCGTCTGTTACGGACAATCCTCGGGTTGAGCAAACGGGTACGGGACCCCGCGAAACGCGTTCACAACCTGAAGAATGTCCGTCCCGTTGACCACTCGGTCGGGCACTTGCGGGTGGACGTCGACCCAGGAAATGGGCGGTGCGGCCGGGTCGCCGACCGACGCCCGCAAGGTCGCAACGATATCCAGTCCGGTGACCGCCCCATCCGGCCAAAGCCACTGCCCGGTTTCGCTGTCAAAGACGCCCACGGTATCACCCCAGAGCCGACCGTCGGAAGGCTGGGGCACCGTTGTGACGGCAAGTCCGCCCGAGTATTCCACGAAGTCAGGGGTCGCACTGATGACATATTGGTGGTTGGGCACGATCGGGCAACCCGTCACGCCAACGATCGGTTCGGTCCACACACGCGGTGCAGTTGCGGTGGTCTGTACGAGGGACAATCCGGATCCGTTCGGGTCGCCCACCCAACCGACCAAGATCCGGTTTCCACTGCCATCCAGCCGCTCAACGCGATAACTCACCGGTAAACTGCCCGGTTCAGGCACGAACGTCACGTATCGCGTCTTGGGTCCGTTTTGCGGATAGGCGGCCTGTACCGCCCGACCGAATCCGCACTCAACGCCACGGATTGAAAATGCATCGATGGCTGCGCCCGTGGTCGGTGCGGTTCCGCCGTGGTTGATGCTGAATCGAATCCGTACCTTTGATTTACCGGGAAGGATGGAGGCCAGCGAGAATTCCTTCTGCACCCATCCCCCGAGTACGTCTTCCCCGCTGGGCCCTACTGTCTCCAAAGGAATCCACGTGGAACCGCCGTCACCGGAGACGTCGACCTGAAGAACGTCGCTGCCCCCGGGGCTTCCCCCGTTGTTCACGAACGCGCGGGCATAGCGCAAACGAGGTGATGCCGCCGGGATCAGATCGAAGTCCGGAGAAATCAGCTCAGTGGAGCCGAGGGTGACCGGATCGCCCCCTCCGGTGATAAAGCACTTGCCGGAACCGTCAAAGTCGGACGTCGGCAGCCCGAATCCGCTCAGTTCAGGAGGCGTCGCCAGCTCCCAAGCGCCGGTCGCCGCCGCACCGCCAACGGACCACTCCGGTGCAACCTCGAAATCCTCCTGGGCGACGGTTTCCAGGCTCTGGGCGATGTCGGCCTTGTACGGCAGCGCCGCCCCACCGGGCGGATCCGTAACCGGACCTCCGTTGGTGTCCACCGTGACGAAAAACTCGACGACGTCGCCGCATACGGCTCCGGGGATGTTGACCTCGTATTGGCCCGGAGAAATCTCGTCCATGGGGATCACGCTGTAGGTTCCGCCGTTTACCCGATAGCTAAGCGAACCGGATGCTGCGACGGGTGCAAATGCCGACTGCTGGACATTGACGTGCAACGTCGTACCCGATTGCGGCTGGACGAACTGCGGAACGCCCTGGGGATAGTCAAACCGGATCAGCACGCGCGGCGGACAATCCATGTTGTGGGCCGCAAAGCCGGCGCAAACCGGTTCATACAGCGGCGTGCCGTTCTCCAGATCCGCATCGTCGTCATCCAACGTCAGGTAATCGATCGCAATCTGAGGAGTGATCAGGTTCCCCTGGTGCAGCAGGATGCTGTTGACGGCCAGGTTCGACAGCATGGACAAGTAGTCATCCGGATAGAGCGCCGCAAGCTCGTCGCGGGTGCTCCACACCGCGCCGGAAATCAGTCGGCCGCAGGAGTGAATCTCCCCGTCACAGGGATACTGCATCGAGTTGTCCGCGCTACGCAGCGGCGACGAGCAGTTCCCGGAAAAGCCGTAACCCGTCCCGGCTTCGTCCGTAATCAGCATGCCAACCGTGTCGCCCATGCCTTCGCCGTATTGGCCTTGGCCGCTGCCGCCGACCTGCACGAGATGATGACCGTACTCGTGGTAAACGACGGTCGAGAACGCTGTATTGGGGCTGAAGCTGCCCGCAGAGCAGAAATTGATGGATGAACCGTCGTACCAGGCGTTTCCGGGACAATAGCCGTCGTTCCGGTTCACCCAGACCGGCATTTCGGTCTGCGCGGCGATGTACGGATAGGCCGGGTTCACTCCGAGAATAAAATCCCGGACAGTATTGGCGCTGATATAGCCGTTGACCTCCGCCCGTGTAAATTCCTGATTCGACATGTTGTGCTGGAAGGTGGCCGGACCGGGAGGCGTGACGTTTCCGAAGAATTCCGACGAAGCCCCCTGGTAATTCTGGGTCACGAACCAGTGACCGCGGACCGCGGAGTAGATCTTGACCGGGCTCGTTCCGGGCGTCGGAAACACGAAACTCCCGTCTGCTTCCCCGAATACCAAATCGGTGGCCGAGCGGATCTTGGGATACGGCAGAGGCATCGATACTTCCGGGCCACAGATGTCCGCCCCGGTTCCCTGGGTAGCCAGGCCGCTGACGGTTCCCAGAATGTCCGCGTGATGGATGAGGTTCTCATCGGAGAGAATTCGTCCGGTCGCGGCGTCGATCACGAAGCTGCGTTTCTTCGGATGTGTCACATAGTCAATGCCGTTGTCGGCCTGGAATCGCAGGCCAAGCGCCGGCGTTGGGTAATCTTCGTTCTCACCCGCCCAGATCACATCTTCGGCCGCCGTGAAACTGGTCAGGTCGGGATAGCGCGCCACGACGGCGGCCTTCGCCTCGGTTATCGATACCTTACCCTGGCGGTCGGGGTGAAAATCGCCCAGGTCCCGCAGACTCGAGCGGGCGAGAACCACCGGGCTTCCCGGCTCATTTCGAACCAGCAGGCGCAAGTCGGCCTGGTGTACGGGCAAGCCATCACGAGACTGCGAATAGTAAACCAGCGTGAACTTGTACTTGCCCGTGGCCGGGTCATACATGAGCGGTTGCTCGAGTCGACCGGCCACCGGACCGCCCGGCTTCAGTTCAGCCGCGGGGACGCCAAAAACGGCGGCGTGATCACGAATGAACGCAGCGGCCGAGTCGGCGGGGGTCTGACCGGTTGTCATGGCTCGGCCGTAAACCGTCTGGGCGTTCGACTTGACCTCGTACGCCGTCGCGCCGGGAAAGGCTGCCTTAAGCGAGGCCATCGCTTCGGCCCGCTGCCGCGCCTCCATCACGCGGTCACCCGCAAGCGCGGTCGAGGAAAACAGAATCGCCGCCGTCATCATGCTCGCCGTTGCGCGCATCATCACTCACTCCGTTAACGCCTTGTCTGGGATTGGCTTAGACGCCCCTTGCCTATGTTATACCGGATCAGGTTCTCAAAGGGAACCCGGAATTGTGGACCGGACCCGGCCGTCCAGGGGTTTTGTATTGAAACCGGCCGCCTGACGCAACAACCGCTGCCGCAATTCTCAAACTGGAACCTGACGCACGGCGTCGATGACCGTGCCGTCAACCCAGTTAATGGCCGCGACGATGCGATCGCCGAGTTGTGGCGGAGCGGGGGCTCCACCACACAAATCGTAGACCTCTGATTTAATTTCTTCAATTGACCGGATCGGGAGGCGAGAGCTGCGTGTTGCATCGAGCAGGTCGGTTCGCCGCGGGTTGATGGCGATTCCCCGCTCGGTAACGATCACATCCACCAACTCACCGGGTCCGCAGAGCGTGGTTACACGATCCACGACGACAGGGATGCGGTCTCGAACCGACGGGATGGGCAGAATGACACATTGCCCAAACAGGCAGTTCTGCCAGCCGCCGATCCCGTGCAACAGGCGTCCGTCAGAGTGGGTCACGACGTTGGCGTTGAAGTCCACGTCGACTTCCGTGGCGCCGAGTACCGCCACATCCACCAGCGAATTGAAGAAGCCCTTGCCGTGGTAGTTGTAGCTGGTGAAAGGGCTGGTGGGTTGATGGCGCGGGTTGTCGCGCATCGACCGAACGCCGTCGAGGTCGAAGGTCTGGCCGTCGAGGATGTAATCGGTCAATCCCTCCTCGAGAAGCTCGACGAGGTACTTGGTGCTGCCGCCGCGAACGAACCTCGCCCGGACGCCCGCGTCCTTCATGAATTGCTTGAGGTAAGGAATGAAGGCCAATGCGGTGCCGCCCGCGCCCGCCTGGAACGAGAAGCCATCGCGCATCAATCCCGCTTCGCGGATAAATCGCGCGGTGTACTCGGCAATGAGAAGACGATCGGGGCTCTTGGTGATCTCCGTCGTACCCGAAACGATTTTGCTCGGGTCGCCGACTGAATCCAGGACCACGACTTGATCCACGTTGTTGCCCTGAATCTGCCATGGGATGCATGGAAATGGAATGAGGTTGTCGGTGACCACGATCACGTGATCGGCGTAGATCGAGTCAGCCAGACCGAAGTTGACGGAACCGCAAGCGGAGGGCCCCATCACGCCGTTGCCGTTGCCGAATGGATCGGCGGTCGGCACCGCGAGGACCGCAATATCGATGTGCACGTCGCCGTCCTGAATGGCCTGCCATCGCCCGCCGTGGGAGCGCAACACGGCCGTGCCGCGCATCTTGCCCGTGGAACAATAGTCTCCGAGCGGGCCATTCATGCTGCCCTCGATATGATGGATAACCCCGCTCTCGAGGTGCTCGATCATCGGCGCGTGGCAGGGGAACGCGGCACTGGGAAACCAGCGCAAATCGCGGACGCCGAGTTTGGCGGCGGCATCGAACACGGCGTTGGCCACCTTGTCGCCGTTGCGGAAATGGTGGTGGCTGGAAATGGTCATGCCGTTGCGCAGGCCGGCATTTTTCAAGGCCGTGAGGAGGTCGGGCACAACCTTGTTGCCGTCGGCGGGATAGTCACTCGCGGAGCGAATGGGGGGCGCGGCCTTGCGCCCTGTCGGACGATGCTTGCCGATTCCCTTGAAGGGCACGACGGGGCGGCCGTTGATTTCCTGGGGAACTGGGCGGCCGAGCGCATTTGCGACGAGTTCTTCGAC